>CALWNO010000017.1 GCA_944382785.1 uncultured Gemmiger sp.
ATGTTGAAGGGACGGGCCAGGGTGTAGGTGCCGTCCTTGACGGTGTCGGCGGAAGCGGCCACGCCGCCCACGGTGACGGCCTTGACGGTGTCGTTCAGGCTGCCCAGGCTGATGTAGCCGATGGCGGTCTCATCGTTGGCCACGGTGGTCATGACGCCGTTGGTGGAGTTCTGGGTGGCGGCACCGGCGGAGGTGTTGTCCACCTTTTCGCCGGCATCGTTCTTTTCTTCCACGCCGGTCAGTTCGATGAAGGCGCCGCGGGTGCCGGAGCCTTCCTCACGGGTGATGACGGTGATGGCCTGGGTGTTGTCAAAATCGCTGGCAGCGGCTTCCTCTCCGGCGGCTTCAGCGGTGGCGCTGCTTTCGGAAGCAGTGCTGTCGGAAGCGGTGCTCTCGGAGGTGGTGGAAGCGGTGTTGCCGCAGGCGGCCAGGCTCAGGGCCATGGCGGCGGCGCAAACCAAAGCAATCTTACGTTTCATAACTGTCTTTCTTCTCCCTTTTTGCTCAATTTTCATGTAGCAAAGTATCCGCTGCGGGTTTCTTTCCAACCGTCCCGCTGCGGTGTGCCCGTCCTTCCGGGCGCAAGGGTATTGTAGCAAAACCGGGGCCGGGGTTTCGACCATGGCGGCGTACAATCGGCGTAAAACTTCGGTCAAATGGGGCTCGGAAATGAAAAGGAATTGTAAAATTTGTAAAAAAACGGGCAAGATTTTCTCCAAATATGCCCCAAAAATGCCTTTCCTGGCCCATTTTACACAAATTTTACAAACACTTTACCGCCTTTTGCTACCGTATTTGGGCGCAGCACCGTTATAATAAATAACGGTATAGTTCCGCGCCGGGCGCGGACCGGGGCAGGATGGCCCCGGCGAAAAGAAAAATAAGAGAACGGAAGGTTTTCCCAGTATGAGCATTTTCAATGTGTTCAGTCTGATGGGCGGCATTGCCATGTTCCTGTATGGCATGGACATGATGGGCAAGGCCCTTGAGCAGACCGCCGGCAACAAACTCCAGGGCATCCTGAGCAAGATGACCTCCTCCCCCATCAAGGGCCTGCTGCTGGGCCTGGTGGTCACGGCGGTCATCCAGTCCAGCGGCGCCACCACCGTCATGGCGGTGGGCTTCGTCAACTCCGGGCTGATGCAGCTGCACCAGGCCATCGGCGTCATCATGGGCGCCAACATCGGCACCACCGTCACCGGCTGGCTGCTCTCCCTGTCCGGCCTGGAAGGGGATAACTTCGTCACCCAGATGCTCAACCCCAACGCCTGGAGCCCCATCCTGGGCTTCATCGGTATCTGGATGTACATGCTGGGCAAGGACCGCAAGCGGGGCGTGGGCAAGATCATGATGGGCTTTGCCATCCTGATGGCCGGCATGAACACCATGTCCACCTCCATGAGCCCCCTGGCCGGGGAAGAATGGTTCATGGACCTGTTCCTGGCCTTCACCAACCCCCTGTTCGGCGTGGTGGCCGGCGCGGTGCTCACCGCCATTTTGCAGTCTTCCTCCGCCTCCGTGGGCATCCTGCAGGCGCTGTCTTCCACCGGTGCGGTGACCTACAGCGCTGCCGTGCCCATCATCATGGGCCAGAACATCGGCACCACCGTCACCGCCCTGATCTCCTCCGCCGGCGCCAACAAGAACGCCAAGCGCACCGCTTTCGTGCACCTGTACTTCAACGTCATCGGCACCATCATCTTCCTGTGCGGCTTCTACGGGCTGCACGCCCTGCTGCACTTCCCCTTCTTCAATGACCAGATCAACACCTTCGGCATTGCCATCGTGCACACCGTCTTCAATGTGGTGACCACCGCCATCCTGCTGCCCTTCAACCGGGTGCTGGAACGCCTGGCCATCATGACCGTGCCGGACAGCAAGTCCGACGCCCCCGAACAGCACTCCCTGCTGGACGAGCGTCTGCTCTCCACCCCCTCTGTGGCGGTGAACCGGGCCATGCTCACCGGCGGCGATATGGCCGAGATCTGCCGGGTATCCCTGTTGCAGGCCATGTCCATCACCCACAAGTGGGATGATTCCCTGGCCGAAGAGATCCTGCATAAAGAGGACGCCGTGGACCACTATGAGGACGTGCTGGGCACCTACCTGGTCAAGCTGGGCAACAAGCATCTGTCCCGGGAGGACAACCGCACCGTCAACAAGCTTTTGCAGACCATCGGCGACTTTGAGCGCATCTCCGACCACGCGGTGAACCTGCTGGAAGCCGCCAAGGAGATCAAGGAGAAGGATATCCGTTTCAGCAAGGAAGCCCTGAGCGACCTTTCGGTGCTGGAATCCGCCCTGCAGGACATTGTCAACCGCACGGTGGACGCCTACCAGCAGAACGACCTGTACGCCGCCGGCAAGATCGAGCCGCTGGAAGAGGTGGTGGACGGCCTGGTGCGGGAGGTCAAGACCCGCCACATCGCCCGCCTGCAGGCCGGCACCTGCACCATCGAGTACGGCTTTGTGCTGGATGACCTGCTCACCGACTATGAGCGCATTGCCGACCACTGCTCCAACATTGCGGTGGCCATGATCGAGGTGGCGGAAGACAAGTTCGACACCCACGAGTACCTGAACAACATCAAGAACGGCTCCAGCGTGAAGTTTGAGGAGCGGTACGAAAAGTACCGCGACCGCTACACCTTCCCCACCGAAGCCGTATCCAACGGATAATTTCATCGAAGCCCGCCCGTTTTACCGGCGGGTTTCGTACTGTAAGGAGTGTTTTTACCCATGATCTACATTGTGGAGGATGACGCCAGCATCCGGGAACTGGAGCAGTACGCCCTGCAGACCAATTCCTACACCGCCAAGGGCTTTGCCGACGGGGCCAGTTTCTGGTCCGCCGTGTATGAGGCGGTGCCCGACCTGGTCATTCTGGACGTGATGCTGCCCGACGAGGACGGCTACCAGATTCTGAGCAAGCTGCGGGAGAACGCCGCCACCCGCAACGTGCCGGTGATCATGGTCACCGCCAAGACCAGCGAGATCGATGTGGTCAAGGGGCTGGACAAGGGGGCGGACGACTACCTGTGCAAGCCTTTCGGCATCATGGAGTTCATCAGCCGGGTGAAGGCGGTGCTGCGCCGGACCCAGAGTTCCGCCGTCAGTACCTCCTCCGCTCTGCGGTTCGGCACCATCTCCCTGGACGACCTGACCCGCACGGTGACGGTGGAGGGAGAGCCGGTGGAGCTGACCTTCAAGGAATACGCCCTGCTGCACTTCTTCCTGGAGCACCCGGAGGAGGTGCTGGCCCGGGAACGGATCATGAAAGCGGTGTGGGACACCGACGATCTGCTGGAATCCCGCACCATCGACATGCACGTGCGTACCCTGCGCCAGAAGCTGGGCGACGCGGGGGACTGCATCCGCACGGTGCGCAAGGTCGGCTACAAGCTCAGCGCCCGGGGAGCGGAGAACAGCGATGAAACCTGAGGAATCCCGCACGGCGCCCCGCCGTATGTCCCGCCTGCTGCGGATGGCCCTGATCCTGGTGGGGCTGCTGGCGGTGGCCCTGACCTCGGTGGGGGCAGCCTTTCTGTTTCACCGGGCCTTTGCGGCCCAGGTGGACCGGGACCTGGGCCGCACCGCCCGGGCCCTGGCCGCCGTGTACGAAACGGACACCGACCCCGACTACGCTGCCCTGGATGCGGCCATCAACGGCAGCACTCTGCGCCTGACCCTGGTGGACACCGACGGCACCGTGCTCCACGACAGCATCGAGCCCGCCGAAACGATGGAAAACCACTACGACCGCCCGGAGATCGCCGCCGCCCGGGAGATGGGGGAAGGCTCCAGCGTGCGGCAGAGCACCACCCTGGGCCGGGAGGTGCACTATCACGCGGTGCGTCTGAATAACGGCAAGTTCCTGCGCCTGGCGGAGGAGACCTCCACCATGTGGAGCCTGTATAACCAGGTGCTGCCCCTGCTGGTGGCGGGCTGCGTGCTGGTGGTGCTGCTGTCGGCTTTGCTGGCCGCGGCCCTGACCCGCTGGCTGGTGCGGCCCATCACCCGCATGGCCGACCACCTGGACACCATCGAGGCCAACGTGCCCTATGAGGAGCTCATCCCTCTGGCCCACACCATCCAGTCCGACCGCCGTCTGCGGGAGAACAACGAGACCATGCGCCGGGAGTTCACCGCCAACGTGAGCCACGAGCTCAAGACCCCTCTGACCAGTATTTCCGGCTATGCGGAGCTCATCGAGACCGGCATGGCCAAGCCGGAGGACGTGCCGGTGTTCGGCAAGCGCATCCACAAGGAGGCCGGGCGGATGATCCGTCTGGTGTCCGACATCCTCCAGCTCAGCGAGCTGGACGGCATGCACAGCGAAGGCTCCACCCTCTCCGAGCCGCTGCCGGTGGACCTGGCCTCCCTGCTCAGGGAGGTCAACGGCAATATGACCATGAACGCCCGCAAGGCCTATGTGACCCTGCAGTGTGACCCCGCCCCCGCCACCGTGCTGGGCAGCCGGGACCTGCTCACCGAGCTGGTCACCAACCTGTGTGACAACGCCATCCGCTACAACCGTCCTGGCGGCCATGTGACCCTGCGCTGTGGCACCGACAACACCGGCGCCCCCTATGTGAGTGTGGAGGACAACGGCATCGGCATCCCCCAGGATGCCCAGAACCGGGTGTTTGAGCGGTTCTACCGGGTGGACAAGAGCCGGTCCAAGGCCACCGGCGGCACCGGCCTGGGTCTGGCCATCGTCAAGCACATTGCGGTGCTCCACGATGCCCGTATTGACCTGCGCTCCACCGTGGGCACCGGCACCACCATCCGGGTGACCTTCCCCGCCCCCAAAAAATCCTGAACAAACCCAAAACCGCCCGCCGGTGCCTGTACAGGCTTGCCGGCGGGCGGTTTTCTTTGTTTTGGTTTCAGTGGGTCACAGCACGGCCACGCACTCGATCTCCACCAGGGCGCCCTTGGGCAGGGCCCCCACCTGGAAGGCCGCCCGGGCCGGGAAGGGCTCGGTGAAGGCCTCGGCGTAGACTTCGTTCATGGCGGCAAAGTCCCCGATGTCCTGGAGCATGACGGTGGTCTTGACCACATGGGACAGGTCGGTGCCCGCCTCTTTCAGGATGTTGCCCAGGTTCTTCAGGCACTGGCGGGTCTGGGTGCGGATATCCTCCCCCGCAAAAGCCCCGGTGGCGGGGTCAATGGGGATCTGTCCGGAGACATAGACGGTATCCCCCACCCGGATAGCCTGGGAATAGGGGCCGATGGCGGCGGGGGCGTCGGGGGTGTGAACAGCGTTGCGTTCCATACATTCTGCCTTCTTTCGCTTTTTGTCCCAGTATACCAGCCCGGCATCCCCTTGGCAAGGGGTCAGCCCAGGGCGGTGTCCAGCACCATCATGACCAGAAAGCCCGCCATGACCCCCAGGGTCCCGCTGTGGGAGTGCTGGCCCAGGTTGGCTTCGGGGATGAGCTCCTCCACCACCACGTACAGCATGGCCCCGGCGGCAAAGGCCAGCAGCCAGGGCATGAGGGGCTGCACGCTCCCCGCCGTGGCCGCCACCAGGATGCCGAACACCGGTTCCACCACCCCGGAGGCCGCCCCGCTACGGAAGGCCCGCCACCGGCTGAACCCGGCCTGGCGCAAGGGCAGGGAGATGGCAGCCCCTTCGGGGAAGTTCTGGATGCCCATGCCCAGGGCCAGGGCCCAGGCAGCGGACAGGGCCCCCGCCTCCCCGTGGCGGGCGGCCAGGGCAAAGGCCAGGCCCACGGCCATTCCTTCGGGGATGTTGTGCAGGGTCACCGCCAGCATGAGCAGGGTGGTGCGCCGCCAGTCGGAGGGCAGCCCCTCCGGTTTTTCCTCATTCAGGTGGAGGTGGGGCAGCAGCCGGTCCAGAGCCAGCATGAAGGCGATGCCCACCACAAAGCCCCCGGCGGCGGGCTGCCATCCGGACACCCCGGCGGCTTCGGCCTCCTCCATGGCGGGCAGCAGCAGGCTGAACACCGACGCCGCCACCATCACCCCTGCCGCAAATCCCAGGAACACCCGCTGCAGTCCGGCCTGGATGGCCCCGCGGAAGAAAAACACCGTGGCCGCCCCCAGGGCGGTCATCAAAAAGGTGAAGCCGGTTCCCCCGGCTGCCCACAAAACGCTTTGCATGGTCATCCCCTCCTTCGGCCCTGTTGCCCGGGCCTTTTTTCGCTGTTGGAAGAACTCTTCCTGTTAGTTTTTTCTAACCTTTCTATGGTCAGCACACCATACCCCGGCCCCGCCTGTCAACCGTCGGGGAAAACCGGGCTTTTTTCGGCTGTATCTTTTCTTTCGCCGTCGTTTTTTATATACTATAGAAAGAGCGTTTCTTCTTTCCGTCTGGTCCAAAATTTCTGCATTGCCCCTGCCGGTAAAACCCGTACCCCCGCCCCGGCCCGGTGCCCTGTTATAATGGAGGCAGAGTATACGGATAAAGGAGCGATTATCTATGTCTGCCATGCCCGAAACCATCAAACTCAAGGTCCTGGACCAGGCCGGACACACCCTTATGACCAGCGGCACCGCCGGGCGGGTGAGTCTGGTGTACACCGCCCCTTACCATCCCGGCGACTGCATCGTGCTGGAGATCAACACCCCCGGCCGGGCCTGCTGGGTGCAGTTTGAGGATACCATGCCCCCCGCCCTGGTGTATGTGCGGGACAGAGGCGTGCGTTTTGCCATCCCCTTTGGGGAGGAGGCCATCACCTACAGTCCCAAAAGCTTTACCGGTGCCCGGCATCTGGTGCTGGCCCGGCTGGCGGAACCGGGGGAGATCACCGCCCGGCGCAATCTGGCCCTCAACCCCTATGACCGGCACGGGGATACGGGATTTTTCCCCCATGCCAGCGCCAACGTGGAGACCCGGGGGGAGGCGGTGTTTGCCGCCCGCAATGCTATCGACGGTGTTTTTGAAAACACCTCCCACGGGGAATATCCCTATGAGAGCTGGGGCATCAACCGGGACCCCCATGCTGCCCTGACCCTGGATTTCGGCCGGCCAGTGGTGCTGGACGAACTGCGTCTGACCCTGCGGGGAGATTATCCCCACGACAATTACTGGACCGCCGCCACGGTGGTATTTTCCGACGGAACCCGGATGTCCCTTTCCCTGACCAACAGCCTGCTGCCCCAGTCCTTTCCCCTTCCCGCCCCCAAAACGGTCACCGGCCTGGTGCTGCAGGATCTCATTCAGGCCGAAGGTCCATCCCCCTTCCCTGCTCTGACCCAGATTGAAGCTTGGGGCCATGACCCGGCCCCGGAACAGGAGTGCCTATGAAACCCGAACTTTCCTGGCTCACCGACCCGCGTGTATTTGCGGTGAACCGTCTGCCCGCCCATTCCGACCACCACTGGACCATCCACGGCACCGAACTCCGCCAGTCCCTGGACGGGGAATGGCAGTTTGCCTACAGTCCCTGCCCGGCCGCCCGCCCCGCCGATTTCTGGCAGGAGGACGCGGACCTGTCCGGCTTCGGCGCCATTCAGGTGCCGGGCCATATGGAGACCCAGGGCTATGGCCAGATCCAGTACATCAACACCATGTATCCCTGGGACGGCCAGAAATTCCTTCGCCCGCCCCAGATCGACTGGGACAATGCCCCGGTGGGCAGCTATGTGCGCAGCTTCACCCTGGACCCGGCCCTGGAGGGCAAGCGGGTGTGCGTCAGCTTCCAGGGGGTGGAACAGGCCTTCTACTGCTGGTGCAACGGCCAGTTTGTGGGCTACAGCGAGGACACCTTCACCCCTGCCGACTTTGACCTGACCCCCTATCTGCGCCCGGGCACCAACCGCCTGTGTGTGGAGGTGCACAAGCGGTGCAGCGCTTCCTGGATCGAGGACCAGGACTTTTTCCGGTTCTCCGGCATCTTCCGTCCGGTGTTCCTCTACGCCAAGGCGGACCTGCATCTGGAGGACCTGTGGCTGCGGGCGGGACTGGAGGCCGACAACACCACCGGCACCCTGGCCCCCCGGCTGAAGCTTTCCGCCGCTGAAGGTGCTGCCGACGACGGCGCCATGGTGGACTGCCGCATCACCGCCCCCGGCGGGGCCGAGATCTACCACGCCCCCCTGACCCTGCATAAGGAGGCAGACGCACTGTTTGCCGCTCCCATCGCCCTGCCGGGCATCCGCCCCTGGACCAACGGAGACCCGGCCCTGTACACCGTGACCCTGACTTTGTGCAACGCCGCCGGGCAGGAACAGGAAGAAATCTCCTACCGCACCGGCTTCCGCCGGGTGGAGATCCGGGACGGGCTTTTGCTGCTCAACGGGCAGCGGCTCTACTTCAACGGGGTCAACCGGCATGAGTGGAACCCGGAGACCGGCCGGGCCATCGGACCGCAGGACATGTACAAGGCCATGGAGACCTTCCGCCGCAACAACATCAATGCCGTGCGCACCTGCCATTACCCGGACCAGAGCCTGTGGTACGACCTGTGCGATGAAAACGGCATTTACATGATCGACGAGACCAACCTGGAAAGCCACGGTTCCTGGCAGAAGATGGGGGCGGTGGAGCCCAGCTGGAACGTGCCCGGCAGCCTGCCGGAATGGGAGGCCTGTGTGGTGGACCGGGCCCGCAGCATGCTGGAGCGGGACAAGAACCACACCGCCGTGGTGGTGTGGTCCTGCGGCAACGAGAGCTACGCCGGCAAGGACATTCTGGCCATGAGCCGCTATTTCCACGAGACCGACCCCAGCCGCCCGGTGCACTATGAAGGGGTGTTCCACTGCCGGGAGTTCGACGAGATCAGCGATGTGGAATCCCGCATGTATGCCAAACCCGCCGAAATCCGGGAATACTTGGAAAACGCCCCCAAAAAGCCCTTTATGCTGTGTGAGTACATGCACGACATGGGCAACAGTCTGGGCGGTATGGAAAGCTATGTCCGTCTGGGGGAGGAGTTCCCCCAGTACCAGGGCGGCTTCATCTGGGATTACATGGACCAGGCCCTGTGGCACACCGACCCCGCCGGGCGCCGGGTGCTGGGCTACGGCGGCGACTTTGAGGAGCGCCCCACCGACTACAACTTCTGTGCCAACGGCATCGTCTTTGCGGACGGCACCGAAAAGCCTGCCATGCAGGAGGTACGGTACTGGCACATGACCCCCGAAGCCCGGGCCGCCTTTGACGCTGCCAATGCCCGGGCCGAAGCCGAAAGCGCCCGCGCTCTGGCCGAGCAGGGCCGGGCTTTCGCCCAGGCCGGGACCCACCGCCCCGATCTGACCTTTGTGGAAGGGGACGTGAATGTGGGCGTTCATGGGCAGGGCTTCACGGTGCTCTTCTCCTTCACCGAGCAGGGCCCGGTGAGCCTGCGGGTCCACGGGGCCGAATGGCTCTACCGTGCCCCCCGGCCGGTGTTCTGGCGGGCTGCCACCGAAAACGACAAGGGCTGTGGTTTCCCCGGGCGCAGCGCCGCCTGGCAGGCCGCCGACGCCCACTGCACCTGCACCGGCCATACCATTGAGGAACAGTCCCCCCGCCGGTTTGTCATCGTCTACCGGTTTGCCAGCCCCGCCGTGCCGGGGGCCGAGGCGGAACTGCGGTACACCGTCACCGCCGCCGGCACCATGACGGTGCAGGCGGTCTACCACGGCGCTCCCGACCTGCCGGAGATGCCCTGCTTCGGCTTCAAGCTGGCCACGCCCCGCCCGGTGGCCCGGGTGAGCTGGACCGGCCTTTCGGGGGAGACCTACCCCGACCGGTACAAGGGCGGCGCTTTCGGCCGCCATACCGAGGAACCCCACCTGCCCGCCTACCTGGTGCCCCAGGACTGCGGCTGCCATGTGCATACCCACAGCCTGCGCCTGGATCGTCTGGGCCCCACCGGCGCGGCGGATGCCAGCCTGGAACTGGTGATGGAGGACGGCAAGCCCTTTATCTTCTCCGCTTTGCCCCACACCGCCCAGGAGCTGGAGGCTGCCGACCACCGGGAGGACCTGGGCCGCAGCTGCCACACCCATCTGTGCGTCTACGCCGCCATGCGGGGCGTGGGCGGCATTGACAGCTGGGGCACCGATGTGGAGGCCCCTTACCATGTGAGTTCCCGGGAGGACCACCAGGTGCAGGTGACCTTCCGGCTGGTGTAAGCCTGCCAAACACCCGCCGGGTTTTCCACAAAAAGGCCCGGAATCGTTGAAAAAAGCCAAAGAAAATGCCCCCGCTGCCGGGTGTTTCCGGTCAGCGGGGGCATTTTCTTTATGTAAGCCAGCGGGTTCAGGCCTGGTCGGGTTCACCCATGGCGATGACTTCAGGGGTGATGGGCAGTTCCCGGTGCCACACGCCGGTGGCCCGCATGATGGCATGGGCGATGGCCGGGGCCGGGGTGTTGATGACGATTTCCCCGATGGATTTGGCGCCAAAGGGCCCGGTGGGCTCGTAGCTGCTCTCGAACTCCACATGCAGGTGGCCCACATCCAGGCGGGTGGGGACCTTGTACTGCATGAAGCTGGATTCAATGGGCTTGCCGGCGGCGTTGTAGGTCACATTCTCGGTGAGGGTCATGCCGATGCCCTGGGCGATGCCGCCCTCGGTCTGCACCCGGGCCAGAGCCGGGTTCACCGGGGTGCCGCAGTCCACCACCGCGTCGTATTCCAGCACCCGGACCTCGCCGGTGAGCTTGTCCAGCTCGATCTCCGCCATGCCCACCATGAAGGGCGGCGGGGAGATGGGGGAGGAATGGGTGGCGGTGACTTCGGCGGCGCAGTTGTTGGATACCTGGGCCTTGTAGGCAATGTCGGTAAGGCTGGCGGTGCGGCCGTCGGCGGCCCGCACGCAGTCGCCCTCAAAGGTCACCCCGGCGGCGTCACAGCCCAGCAGCTCGGCGCCGATGGTGCAGATGTGGTCGATGAGCTCGGTGCAGGCCTTTTCCACCGCCTTGCCGGTGACGTAGGTGGTGGAGGAGGCGTAGGAGCCGGAATCGTAGGGGGACACGTCGGTGTCGGCGCTGAAGACGGCCACATCCTCCACCGGGCAATCCAGGCAGTCGGCGGCCATCTGGGCCAGGATGGTATCGCACCCGGTGCCCATGTCGGCGGCGCCGATGACCAGGTTGTAGGTGCCGTCCTCGCTGAGTTTGATGGTGGCGGAACCTACGTCCACCCCGGAGATGCCGGACCCCTGCATGGCCATGGCCACACCGGCGGCCCGGACCTTGCCGTTGCCCATATCCCGCACAGGGTAGCGGTGTTCCCAGTCAAAGATTTCCCGGCAGCGGGCCATGCACCGGTCCAGGGCGCAGGCGTTGGCGGGTTCGTTGTAGTAGGCGGGCATGGTCATGCCCTGGCGCACCATGTTCCGGTCCCGCAGCTCGGTGGGGTCGATGTGCAGCTTTTCGGCCAGCTCATTGACGATGGACTCCACCGCAAAGATGCCCTGGGTGGCGCCGTAGCCGCGGTAGGCCCCGGCGGCCTGCAGGTTTGTGTACACCACATCATACCGGAAGCGGAAGGCTTCCAGGCTGCCGGTGTACAGGGGGATGGACTTGTGGCCGGACAGGCCCACGGTGGTGGGTCCGTGCTCGCCGTAGGCGCCGGAGTTGGACAGGGTGTACAGATCCAGGGCCCGGATGCGGCCGTCCTTGTCGGCACCCAGCCGCACCCGGACTTCCATCTCGTGGCGGGGAGAACCGGCGATCTGGCTTTCCTCCCGGGTATAGACGATCATGGCGGGGCGGCCGGTCTTCATGGTGACGAAGGCGGGGTAGACCTCGCTCACCGAGGTCTGTTTGGCCCCGAAACCGCCGCCGATGCGGGGCTTTTCCACCCGGATGCGGCTCTTGGGGATGCCCAGCGCCCGGGAGAGGATGCGGCGGCAGTGGAAGACGATCTGGGTGGAGGAAAGCACGTGCAGCCGTCCGTACCGGTCCAGGTCGGTGTAGGTGCGGAAGGTTTCCATCATGGCCTGGTTCACCGCCCGGGTGTGGTAGGTGTGGTCCAGCACGATGTCACATCCCGCCAGCACGTCCTCCACGTCGCCGTCCTTCTCCTCGCCACTGGCCACCAGATTGCGGTGGTTGTCCCCGCCCACATCACACAGGGGGAGCCAGTCCTCCTCGGGGTGGACCAGGGTGGGGTTGTCCTTGGCGGTGCGGAAATCCAGCACCGCGTCCAGCACCTCATACTCCACCTTGATGAGCTTTTTCGCCTTGTGGGCGGCCTTCTCGTTCTCGGCGGCAATGATGGCCACCGGGTCCCCCACAAACCGCAGATGCCGGTCCAGGATCAGCCGGTCATAGGGGGAAGGCTCGGGGTAGGTCTGGCCCGCGTTGGTGTAACGCTGGTTGGGCACATCCTGCCAGGTATAGATATCCACCACGCCGGGCACTTTCCTGGCGATGGTGGTGTCGATGGTCTTCACAATGGCGTTGGCGTGGGGGCTGCGCAGCAACTGCACCACCAGGGCACCTTTGGGGGCCACGTCGGAGGTGTACACCGGCTTGCCCAGCAGCAGCTGCAAGGAGTCCTTCTTGCGCACCGCTTTGCCCACGTATTTGGTAGTTTTCTCAGGCATGGGGCACCTCCTTGCGGGAATTGCGGGAATCCAGGAACCGGCGGATGCCCCGCAGCTGCCCTTCGTAGCCGGAGCAGCGGCAGAGGTTGCCGGATAAGTATGCCTTGATTTCCTCGTCGGTGGGGTCGGGGTTTTCCCGCAGCAGGGCGATGGTGTTCATCACGAAGCCGGGGTTGCAGAAGCCGCACTGGTCGGCGCCCTGGTCAGCGATGAAACCCACGAACTCCTCCGCTTCGGCCTGCAAACCTTCCAGGGTGGTGACCTTGTGGCCCGCCGCCCGGGCGGCCAGCATGGAGCAGGAAAGCACCGGCACATCGTCCAGAAAGACGGTGCACAGCCCGCAGTTGGAGGTCTCGCACCCGCATTTTACGCTGGCACAGCCCTGGGCGCGCAGAAAATCATACAAAGTGGTGTCCGGGTCCACGTCGGGCACGCGCACCGCCCGGCCGTTGAGCTGCAGTTTGATCTCCATAGGTTCAGCCCTCCTTGTCTGCCAGACGGCACAGCATCCGCTGGGTGAGTCCCCGCACCAGGTGGGTGCGGTATTCGGCGCTGCCCCGGGAATTGGACCCGGTGGGCACGGTTTCGGCGGCGTAATCCGCAAAGGCCTTGGTGCTTTCGGGGGTCAGGCCGGCTTTCAGCAGCCCTCGCTCATCCCGCACCACCACTGCCTTGCCGGGGCGGGCGCCGATGACCACCTTGTATTCCCCCTGCAGGCAGGAAGCCGCGCAGGTCAGCACCGGGAAATCGGTGCGGGCGATGCGCACCGAAGAATAGGCCATGGGACCCGGGGTCTTTTTCACCACCACATGGGTGAGGATATCCCGATCATAGGGCATGGCGGCGAAGGTTTCCAGGGGGATGCGCCCGGCCTTGTACAGTTCCACCTCACTGTCGGCAGCCAGCAGCACGGTGAGCACGTCGGAAAAGCCGAACCGCCCCCATACACTGCCCCCCACCGTGGCCATGTTGCGGAACTGTACCCCCACAATGTCCTTGAGGGCCGCTTCCACTGCGCCGCCAGTGAGGGCCGCAATGCCTGGGTGGTGTTCCAGCTTGCGCAGGGGCACCGTGGCCCCGATGCGGTATTCCTCCGGGGTCTCCTCGATGGTATCCAGGCCCAGATCACACAGGTCGATGGCGGTGCCCACCGTGATATCGGACTGGCGCAGCCACAGCATGCCGCCCAGCACATGGCTGCGCTTGTTCTGGTTCAGCTGGTAGGCCTGGTCCAGGCTTTCGGCGCGCAGATAGTTTTGGATGCTCAGCATCGGAACATTTCTCCTTTGCGGTCCCTCGGCGGGGCCGTATTTTGGGCAAAAATCCGCATTTTCCCGCTATTTTGCCACTATATAGCATTATAGTATCACATTTTCATTGAAACCGAAAGCCATCTGTGCTACAATCTCGTTGTAGTTTTTGAACTACAACGCTTTTGCAACCCAAAGAAAGAGGAGAAAACCACATGAAACGTCTGTTGTCTTTCCTGCTGGCCGCCGCTGTGGCCCTGAGTGCCGTGGGCTGTGCCCCGGCTGCTTCCAGCACCGCCACCGCCGAGACCCCGGCCGCCAGTGAGACCGTGGAAGCCACCGCTTCCCCCGAAGAAGCGGCCGCCGCCTTCCCGGTCACCGTCACCGACCAGGCGGGCCGCTCGGTCACCATCGAGTCCGAACCCCAGCGCATTGTCAGCGGGTACTACATCTCCACCAGCCTGCTCATCGCCCTGGGCCAGACCGACAAGCTGGTGGGCATTGAGGCCAAGGCCAACACCCGACCCATCTACTCCCTGAGCGCCCCCCAGCTGCTGGAACTGCCCAACGTGGGTTCCGCCAAGGAGTTTGACCTGGAAGGCTGCGCCGCCCTGGAGCCCGACCTGGTCATCCTGCCCCTGAAGCTGAAGGACGCCGCCGAGACCCTGTCCGGCATGGGCATCCCGGTCATCCTGATCAACCCCGAGGACCAGGAGCTGCTGGAAGAGACCATCTCCCTGGTGGGCGCCGCCACCGGCAGCACCGAAGCCGCCGATGAGCTGCTGGCCTTCTCCGACGACGAGGCCGCCCAGCTGGAAACCCTGATGGCCGACGTGGAGCGTCCCACCGTCTATCTGGCGGGTAACTCCGACCTGCTGTCCACCGCCGGTGACGCCATGTACCAGAGCGACATGATCCGTCTGGCAGGCGGCCAGAACGTGGCGGCCGAGATCACCGACACCTACTGGGCCGAGGTGAGCTTCGAGCAGATCCTGGACTGGAACCCCGAGTACATCATCCTGGCTTCCGACGCCTCCTACACCTGTGAGGACGTTCTCAATGACGAAGCCCTGGCCTCCTGCACCGCCGTCCAGAACGGCAACGTCTACCAGATTCCCGGCGACGCCGAAGCCTGGGACAGCCCGGTGCCCAGCGGCATTCTGGGTTCCGTCTGGCTGGCTTCCATCCTGCATCCCGAGGTCATGAGCACCGAGGATGCCAACGCCGTGATGGGCAACTACTATGACACCTTCTACCACTTCACCTACCCGGCGGCCTGAGGCCGCCCTGCTCTGTGCCGCTGCCCTGCTGGTGGCGGCACTTGGCATAGCCAGCCTGCTGGTGGGCAAGTACCCCCTGACGGTGGCGGGCATTTTTCATGACGAGATGCAGCGCCAGGTGTTTCTGACCCTGCGCCTGCCCCGGGCCCTGACCGGGGTGTGCGGGGGCTTTGCCCTGGGGGTGTGCGGCTTTGTGTACCAGACGGTCTTCCGCAATCCCCTGGCCTCCCCGGACATCATCGGGGTGTCCTCGGGGGCCAGCGCCGGGGCGGCTGCGGGCATTCTGTTTTTGTCCGGGGCGGCGGAAATCACCCTGGCCGCCTTCGGGGGCGCCCTGGCCGCGGTGCTGCTGGCCCTGGGGCTTTCGGCTCTTGACCGCCGGGGACAGAGCGGAACCATCGTGCTGGCAGGCATCGCGGTCCACGCCCTGGCCCAGACGGTGCTCATGGCCCTGAAGCTCACCGCCGACCCGGAACGGGAGCTGGCCTCCATCGAATACTGGATCATGGGCAGCCTGAACGGGGTGAAAGCCTCCGCCCTGCCGGTGAACCTGGCCATCTGTGCCGTCTGCGTGGCGGCTTTGTTTGCGCTGCACCGGCAGGTGCTGCTCCTCAGCGCCGAGGAGGGGGAAGCCCGGATGCTGGGGGTGAACGTCACCGCCCTGCGGTTGCTGGTGCTGCTGGCGGCCACGTTGGCGGTGGCGGCAGTGGTCAGCCTGACCGGTCTGGTCAGCTTTGTGGGGCTGCTGGCCCCCCACGCCGCCCGGCTGGTGTTCAAAGGCAGCCGTATGCCCACCCTGGCCCTGAGCGGGCTGTGCGGGTCGGCGCTGCTCTGCGCCGCGGACATCCTGGCCCGCAGTGTGGCCGCCACCGAGCTGCCGGTGAGCATCTTCACCAGCCTGCTGGGGGCGCCTTTCCTGGTCTTTCTGCTGGTGCGGGAGGGCCGACGGGTATGAAACAACTGCAAGTTTCCCACCTCACCGCCGGGTATCACGGCCGGGAGGTGGTCCACGACCTCTCCTTTGCCCTGCCCGCCGGGCAGGTACTGGGGGTGCTGGGGGCCAACGGCAGCGGCAAGACCACCCTCATCAAGGCCATCTGCGGCATCCTGCCCCACAAAGGGCAGTGCACCCTGGACGGCCAGGCGCTGGAACGCCTGCGCCCCAAGGCCCTGGCCCGGCTGTGCGGGTACATTCCCCAGCGCAGCGGGCTTTCCATTGAACTGAGCGCGCTGGATGTGGTGCTCATGGGCTTCAACCCCCATCTGGGGCTGTTGCAGCCCCCCACCCCGGCCATGCGCCGGGCGGCTTCCGCCATGCTGGCCACCGTGGGCCTGCCCGGGCGGGACCGGGAGGGCTACCTGACTTTGAGCGAAGGGCAGAAGCAGCTGTGTCTGCTGGCCCGGGCGCTGGCAGGCGGGGCGGAACTGCTCTTGCTGGACGAACCGGAAAGCGCTTTGGACCTGCGGGCCCGGCACCGCACCCTGCATCTGTTGCGGGAGTTCACCGCCAAGGGGGACCGGGCGGTGCTGCTGAGCCTGCACGACCCCAATCTGGCCTTAAACTTCTGCGACGCCCTGCTGCTGGTGGAGGAGGGCCGGGCGGCCGGGCTGGTCCATCCGGGCACCGACAGCGACGAGACCCTGGAAGCCGCTTTGTCCCGCATCTACGGCCCCGTCTGCCTGCGCCGCTGCACCGACGACAACGGCCAGACCCATCTGGTGATGCTGAAGGAGGAGGATGTCCCATGCAGCCCGTGACCCGCGTGTATCTTTATGATGACAACGGCAACAAGTTCTTCGGGGAAGGTCCCTACCGCCTTTTGCGGGGGGTGGAGGACACCGGTTCCCTGCGGGCCTCCGCCATGGCTATGGGGATGGCCTACACCAAGGCCCTACGGCTGCTGCGCACTGCGGAGGAGGCCCTGGGCTATTCCCTGACCCAGCGGGCCGCCGGGGGCCATGCGGGGGGCGGCAGCCACCTGACCCCCCAGGGCAAGGCGTTTTTGGATACCTACGCCCGCTTCCGGGACCGCTGCGCCGAAGAAAACCGCCGGCTCTGGCAGCAGGAATTTTCCCACCGGCAGCCGGAAACCTGAAAAAACGGCAGGGGCCGTTCCCTGCCGCCCACATATACCCCGGACGGCCAGCCCCGCCCGGGGTCTTTTTCGCCCCAAAATGTAAAAACGTCTTGACATTTTGCCGTTTCTCCCGTACAATGAAAATGTAAAAAGAATTTTACATTTCTTCATCACAAAGGAGGTTTTCTTATGAGCACCGTCACCCTGCTGCTGATCCCCTTCGGCCTGTTTCTGCTGGGGCTGATCGTCCTGGACGTTTCCATGGTGGTCTCCCTGTTGAAAACCAACGATGAACGGCAGAAACTCATTGTCTGGAAAACCAGCACCTTCACCCTGCTGGTGGTGGTGCTGACCCTGATGTATGACGTCATTACCTCCCTCGTCCGGGCGGAAGCCATGCAGGTCAACCCCTTCGTCAAGCTCAGCGTCACCGCCATGACCTACTTTGTGGTGCTGCTGTACTACAAGAGAAAGCACGGCGACTGATATGGAAAACACCATCAAAGCCCGGCGCAAGGAGCTGGGCCTTTCCCAGGAGGAGCTGGCCAAGCGGTGCGGCGTGACCCGCCAGACCATCAATGCCATCGAGAACAACAAGTACGATCCCACCCTGGCCCTGGCCTTCCGCCTGGGCCAGGAGCTGCAGACGCCCCTGGAAGAGCTGTTCACCCCATCCTGAAAGGAGGTCGGCCCCATGGCAGTATCCCTGCTCTATCCCATCCCCCGGGCCGCGGTGCGGGCCTTTCTGGCTTCGGGCAAGCGGCATTTTCTCCTCACCGGGGGGCGTGGCGCGGGCAAAAGCACCTTACTGGCCGCCGTGCTGCCCCTGCTGGGGGCGAGCAATGCCCCGGACATCCTGACCTTTGCCCGGCCGAAACAGGCGGTCTACCTGCGCCGGACTGCCACCGGGGAGTGCACACGGATCGGGGTGTTCGATCCCTCCCTCCCCGGCCCGGACACCCGGATGCGGCCGGTTCCCGAGGGCTTCTGCACCCTGGGCATAGCCGCCTTGGACGCCGCCCCCGCCGGGGGCTGGGTGTCGGTAGACGAGATCGGCTATCTGGAAACCACCTGCGCCCCCTACTGTGACGCCCTGCGGGCGGCTTTTTCCCGCTGCCGGTTGGCGGCGGCGGTGCGCAAGGCGGACCTGCCCTTTCTGAAAGAGCTGCTCACCCGGCCGGATGTGTTCGTGCTGGACCTGGACCGGCCCTTTGACCCCGGCTGCGTGATTCTCGCCTCCGGGCTGGGGGTGCGGTTCGGGCCCGGGGGCAAGCTGCTGGTGCCCTTTCACGGCCGTCCCCTGCTGGGCCGGGCCCTGGACGCCACCGCCGGACTGTTCCGGGAGAATCGCCGGATCGTGGTCACCCGCAGCGAGGAGGCCGCCGCCTTCTGTCGTTCGGAAGGGGTCCCGGTGAAACTTCACGCCCTGCCAAACCGCAGCGACACCATCCGCCTGGGGCTGGAGGCCCTGGGCGACCCGGAAGGGTGCCTCTTCTGCCCCGCAGACCAGCCCCTGCTCTCCACCGAGACGGTCCAGGCCTTGCTCTTCTGTGCCGCCCACGACCCCGGGGCCGTCTGGCGCCCCGCCCACAAGGGAGAGCCAGGCGCGCCGGTGTTCTTTCCACAGTTTTTGCTGTCCCGGTTGAAAACCCTGGCCCCCGGGCAGGGCGGGCGCAGCATTCTGCGGGACGCCCCCTGCCCCGTACGGTTGCTGGATTGCCCCGACGGCCGGGAACTGGCGGACATCGACACCCCCGCCGCCCTGGCGGCCCTGGAAGCCGAATCCTGAAATACAAAAACGCCCCCGGCTTTGCAGCCGGGGGCATTTTCTATGCTTGCACTCAATAGACAAATTTCTTCTGGGCCAGGTAGTTGACGAAGAAGAGGGCACAGTCCACCGGAATCTTCAAAAACAGTTCCGGCACGGCGGGCAGCAGCCCCGCCAGCCCGGCCACCAGCACCCCGCTGCACAGGGTCTTGAGGACGGTGACGGTGGTGTACAGGGTGGCCGACCGCCCGTGGGAGGTGTGGCTGTGGAACACGAGGAAATAGTTCAACAGATAGTTGCACAGGGAGGACAGCACCCGGGCGGCGATGGTGGCCGCCAGGATGGCCACGCTCTCCCCCATATAGTGTTGGAGCAGGGCACACAGCACCGCAAAGGCCCCCAGGTCCACCACGCTGGAGGACAAAGAGGAGCACAGAAAACGCACAAAAGGCCGGGTTTCGGCCACAGCTTTTGCTTGCATCAAGGGCAGATTCACGACCTTTCGGGAAAATACACAAAGGGACGTGCCCCGCCGTTTTGCGGAGCACGTCCTTTATTATAACGTACTTTGGTCAAAAAATGCAAGCACCGGTTCTCAGTTCAGCGTTTTGCCAAAAAACTCCAGTTCCGGGCGCAGGGTCTGCATCAGGTCGTCAAAGGCATCGGGGGTCAGGCTCTGGGCGCCGTCGCTCTTGGCCTTGGCCGGGTTGTTGTGCACTTCGATCATCAGCCCGTCCGCCCCCACGGCCACGGCGGCCGCTGCCAGAGACGGCACCATGAAGGCGATGCCCGCCGCATGGCTGGGGTCGATGACCACCGGCAGATGGGTCATCTTTTTCAGCATGGGCACCGCCGAAATGTCCAGGGTGTTGCGCATGCTGGTCTCGAAGGTGCGGATGCCCCGCTCACACAGCACCACGTTGGGGTTTCCCTCGGCCATGATGTACTCGGCGCTCATGACCAGCTCTTCCAGGGTGGAGGAGAGCCCCCGCTTGAGCAATACCGGAATATTGGTCCGGCCCACTGCCTTGAGCAGCTCAAAGTTCTGCATATTCCTCGCGCCGATCTGGATCATGTCCACCCTGGCTTCCTCAAACAGGGGGATGTGCTCGTTGTTCATCAGCTCGGTGACGATGGGCTGGCCGGTCACCGCCCGGGCTTCCTGCAGCAGTTCCAGCCCCTCGGCCCGCAGGCCCTGGAAGCTGTAAGGGCTGGTGCGGGGCTTGAAGGCGCCGCCCCGCAAAATGGACGCCCCCGCCGCCTGGACCCTTTTGGCCACCTCAATGATCTGCTCCTTGCTCTCCACACTGCAGGGGCCGGCCATCACCGCAAAGTTGCCCCCGCCGATCTTGTGGCCGCCCACATCCACCACCGTGTCGTCGGGATGAAACTTGCGGTTGGCCTTCTTGTAAGGCTCCGATACCCGGCGGCAGGTGTCCACCACCGGGTTGGCCAGCACCCAGCTTTCGCTCAATGCCTTGGTGTCGCCGATCAGGCCCAGAATGTGGGTGTCCTTGCCCACCGAATCGTTGATCTCAAATCCCATGGACCGCAGTTCCCCGCAGAACTGGTCCACCTGGTCCTTGGGTGCATTGTGCTTCAGTACGATGATCATGGTTTTTCCTTCTCCTTTTATCCCAAGCCCCGGGGGCGGGGCGGTTCTTTTGACAGGCATTAGTTTAGCACTTTAATGTGCTAAAGTCAATAGTGCTTTACAACTTTTGTTCCCGGGGCTATAATTTGGATGCAAAGTGAGATGACAGTGCCCGGCCGGTGCCTGTTTTTGTGCCCGGACCGCGCAAAAGTGTATACAGAGAGGGGTTCTCACCATGTCCAAGGAAGCCAAGACCAACGCCATGCGCATGCTGGAGCGTGCCAAGATCAGCTATACCGCCCACGAATATCCCCACGAGGAGGGTGCCGCCGTGGACGGCGCCACCGTGGCCGCCCTTACCGGGCAGGACCCGGCCAAGGTGTTCAAGACCCTGGTCACCCAGGGGGCGGACCGGAACTTTTATGTGTTTGTCATCCCGGTGCAGGAAGAACTGGACCTGAAGAAGGCCGCCAAGGCCGCCGGGGTCAAGAGCGTGTCCATGCTCCATGTGGCCGACCTGCTCAAGACCACCGGCTATGTGCGGGGCGGCTGCAGCCCGGTGGGGATGAAGAAGCAGTTTGCCACCGTTTTTGACGAGAGCTGCCTGGCCCAGGACACCATTCTGGTGTCGGCAGGGCGCATCGGCACCCAGATTGAGGCCGCCCCCGCCGACCTGATCAAGGTCACCCGGGGCAAGACGGCCCCCATCACGGCGGAGGCCAAGGGCTGATGCGGCTGGACAAGTACCTGGCCGAGCGGCTGGGCATTCCCCGCAGCGAGAGCCGCAAGCGGATCGCGGGCGGGGCGGTGACGGTAAACGGGACCTTGTGCCGCAAGGCGGACACCCAGATCGACGAGCACACCGCCGAAGTGGCGGTGAACGGCACGCCTCTGTCCGGCAGCTATGAAAAGTATGTCTATCTCATGCTGAACAAGCCCGAAGGGGTGGTCAGCGCCAGCCGGGACAAGCGGGATACCACCGTCACCGACCTGGTGGCCCAGGCTTATCCCCGGCGACAGCTCTTCCCCGCCGGGCGGCTGGACAAGACCAGCACCGGGTTTGTGCTGCTCACCGACGACGGCGGCTTTGCCCACGACATCCTGGCCCCGGGGCGGCATGTATCCAAGGAGTACATCGTCACCCTGGACACACCGCTGACCCCCGAGATGCAGGCGGGCTTTTCCGCCGGGGTGACCCTGGCGGACGGCCAGACCATGGACCCGGCGGAGGTGGAGCCCTGGGGCACCGACCCCTGCGTGGTGAAGGTGACCCTGCACCAGGGGGTGTACCACCAGATCAAGCGGATGTTCGGGGTGTACGGCGCCGGGGTGAACGGGCTGCACCGCACGGCCATCGGCCCGGTGGCCCTGGACGAGGCCCTGGAACCGGGGGACTGGCGGCCTTTGACAACCGAAGAGGTGGAGGCTTTGCGCCGGGCATCCCGGGGCTGAAGCCGCCGGAATAAAGAAAGAGGCAGATTTTGCGCGAAAATGGCAAAATCTGCCTTCTTTCGTTCAAATCCTGTTCAAAAACACCCGTTATACTGGATAGTGGGTTTGTAGGGCATACGGCGAACCCCTCTTGCAAATTTCGCCTCTTTGCGTTACAATATACTGGTTTTTCTTTATTTTCGTCCGCGGTTTCCGCGGTGTTTCCACATAACCCCACAGGCGGGAGGTCAATCCATGAGAGTCGGTCTCGACATCGGTTCTACCACCATCAAATGTGTCGTGCTGGATGAGCAGGACAAGATCATTTATTCTACATACGAACGGCATTACAGCCATATTCTGGAAAAGGGCCAGGAACTGCTGCAGCGCGTTGCCAAGGACTATGTCCCCGGCGGCCGCGCCATGCTGGCCATCTCCGGTTCGGCAGGCATGGGCCTGGCGGACAGCTGCGGCGTGCCCTTTGTGCAGGAGGTGTTTGCCACCCGTGTGGCAGCCAACCGTCTGGCCCCCGGCACCGACTGCATCATCGAGCTGGGTGGCGAGGACGCCAAGATCCTCTTTCTCACCAACGGCACCGAGGTCCGGATGAACGGGTCCTGTGCCGGCGGCACGGGTGCTTTCATCGACCAGATGGCCACCCTGCTCAAGATGAGCGCCGATGAGATGGACAAGGCAGCCCAGCAGTCTACCCGCACCTACACCATCGCGTCCCGGTGCGGCGTCTTCGCCAAGAGCGACATCCAGCCCCTGATCAACCAGGGTGCCCTGGCCGGGGATATTGCGGCGTCCATCTACCAGGCCGTGGTCAACCAGACCATCGCCGGCCTGGCCCAGGGCCGTCCCATCAAGGGCAATGTCCTTTACCTGGGCGGACCGCTGACCTTCTCCAGTGTGCTGCGCAAGAGCTTTGACAAGACGCTGGGTCTCACCGGCACCTGCCCGGAGAACAGCCTGCTGTATGTGGCCCTGGGCGCGGCTTTCTACGCCGACCGGGAATCCGAGCTGTCCGAGGTGGTCAAGCGGCTGGCCAACTACAGCGCTACCGCCACCTATGTGAGCCTGCCGCCCCTGTTTGCCGACAAGCAGGAGTATGAGGACTTCCACGCCCGCCACATGCGGGCCTGCGTGCCCTGTGTGCCCTTCAGCGCCCAGTGCGGCCCGGTGCACATCGGCATCGACTCCGGTTCCACCACCATCAAGCTGGTGGTCATTGACGAGAACAGCAACATCCTCTTCACCAGCTACCGCCCCAACCTGGGCAACCCCATCCCGCTGGTGAAGGAGACCCTGCTCAAGCTGTACCAGGACCATCCCGGCCTGCAGATCGCCAGCGTCACCACCACCGGTTACGGCGAGGAGCTCATCAAGAACGCCTTCCACTGCGACCGGGGTCTGGTGGAGACGGTGGCCCACTTCACCGCCGCCAAGCATTTCATGCCCAACGTGGATTTCATCATCGACATCGGCGGCCAGGACATGAAGTGCTTCAAGATCGAGGACGGCGCCATCAGCAACATCTTCCTGAACGAAGCCTGCTCCTCCGGCTGCGGCAGCTTTTTGCAGACCTTTGCCCAGGCCCTGGGCTATGACGTGAAGGAGTTTGCGGCTCTGGGCCTCTTTGCCGACCGCCCGGTGGACCTGGGCAGCCGGTGCACCGTCTTTATGAACTCCAGCGTCAAGCAGGCCCAGAAGGACGGTGCTTCCATCGAGAACATCAGCGCGGGCCTGTCTATTTCCGTCGTCAAGAACGCCCTGTACAAGGTCATCCGGGCTTCCAGCCCCGAGGAACTGGGCCGCAACATCGTGGTTCAGGGCGGTACCTTCTACAATGAGGCCGTGCTCCGCGCCTTTGAGAAGGAGATGGGGGTGGAGGTCATCCGCCCGGACATCGCCGGTCTGATGGGCGCTTTCGGCGCCGCGCTGCATGGCAAGGCCCACAGCAATGCCGACTCCCACAGCACCGTTCTCACCAAGGAGGAGCTGGAAAACTTCTCCCAGAAGGTGCAGAACGTCACCTGCCATGGCTGCGGCAACCACTGCCAGCTCACCGTGAACATCTTTGCGGACGGCAAACGGTTCATCTCCGGCAACCGGTGCGACAAGCCGGTCACCGGCAAGGCGGCCGACGACGAGCTGAACCTCTACGCCTACAAGCTGCAGCTGCTGCTGGACTATCAGAAGATCCAGCCGGAAAATCCCCGTGCCACCATCGGCCTGCCCCTGTGCCTGAACATGTATGAGCTGCTGCCCTTCTGGCATACCTTGTTTACCAAGCTGGGCTTTGCGGTCAAGACCAGTCCGGCGTCCAGCCGGGCGCTGTATCAGGAAGGCCAGGCCACCATTCCCAGTGACACCGCCTGCTTCCCGGCCAAGCTGGCCCACGGCCACATTGCCGAGCTGGTCAAGCTGGGGGTGGATGCCGTCTTTTACCCCTGCATGAGCTACAACGTGGACGAACACCTGGGCGACAACCACTACAACTGCCCGGTGGTGGCCTACTATCCCGAAGTGCTGGAGGGCAACTGCCCTGAGCTGACCCACACCACCTTCATTTACGATTACGTCAACCTGGCCCGCCGCAAGGACTTCACCAAGCGGTTCCCGGCCATTCTGGACAAATACTTCCCCGGCCTCAACCACAAGGCCGTTGCGGAAGCCATCAACGCCGCCTATGCGGAGTACGAGCGCCATATGGTACAGGTGCGGGCCAAGGGTGCCGAGATCATCGCCAAAGCCCGGGAAGAGCACAAGCGCATTGTGGTGCTGGCCGGGCGTCCCTACCATGTGGACCCGGAGGTCAACCACGGCATTGACAAGCTGATCATCCGCCAGGGCGCCGCCGTGGTCACCGAAGATTCGGTGAGCCACCTGATGGAGAAATTCCCCACCTCGGTGCTGAACCAGTGGACCTACCACAGCCGCCTGTACGCTGCCGCCAAGTACTGCACCACCCAGCCCGACATGGACCTGGTGCAGCTGGTGAGCTTCGGCTGCGGGCTGGACGCCATCACCACCGACGAGACCCGCGAGATCCTGCAGGAGGGCGGCAAGCTGTACACCCAGCTGAAGATCGACGAGATCACCAACCTGGGCGCCGTGAACATCCGGCTGCGCAGCCTGTTTGCCGCCCTGGATGAGCGTGCCGAGGACAAAGCAAGGAGCTGAGCGTATGGAGTACATGACCCCCAATTTTACCAAGGATATGATCCGCACCCACAAGATCCTGATCCCCAACATGGCCGTGACCCAGTTCCGGCTCATGGCGGCGGCGCTGGAATGTGAGGGCTACAATGTGGAGGTGCTGGGCAACTGCGGCAGCGAGGTGGCCCAGCTGGGGCTGAAATACGTCCACAACGACACCTGCTACCCCGCCCTGCTGGTCATCGGCCAGTTCATCGACGCTTTGAACAGCGGCAAGTATGACCTGAAGCACACCGCCCTGCTCATTACCCAGACGGGCGGCGGCTGCCGTGCTTCCAACTACATCAAGCTGCTGCGCAAGGCCCTGGTCAAGTCCGGCTACGGGGATATCCCGGTGGCCTCCCTGAACTTTTCCGGCCTGGAGAAGGACAGCGGCCTGCCCCTGACCCTGCCTTTGCTGCGCAAGGTCATTGCCTGCATCTTCTACGGCGACATGCTCTGCGCCCTGCGCAGCCAGGTCAAGCCCTATGAGAATAACGCCGGGGACGCCGACGCCGCCACCGAGCGGTGGATCGCCACCATCCAGGGCTGGATGCACGAGAACCGCAATTTCAGCGCCCGCGACATGAAGAAGCAGTTCCCGGTAATCGCGGCGGACTTTGCAGCCATCCCGGTGACCCGGGTGCCCAAGGTCAAGGTGGGCGTGGTCGGTGAGATCTACGTCAAATACTCGCCTCTGGGCAACAACGACCTGGAAAAGTTCCTGGAAAGCCAGGACTGCGAGGTGAACCTGCCCGGTCTGATGGGCTTTGTGGAGTACTGCATCGCCAACACCGAGCTGGACGTGAAGCTGTACGGCGGCAACCTGCTGAAAGCCGGCGGTGCCACCGCCCTGCTGAACTGGCTGGACGGCATCGGCAACGCCTGCAACGACGCCATGCGCAAGGCGGGCTTCTATGCCCCGGGTTCCTTCCGGGAACTGATGGAAAAGCCCAAGGGGATCATCTCCCTGGGCGCCAAGATGGGCGAAGGCTGGCTGCTCACCGCCGAGATGCTGGAACTGGTGGAGGGCGGTTACGCCAACATCGTCTGTGCCCAGCCCTTCGGCTGCCTGCCCAACCACATTGTGGGCAAGGGCATGATCAACAAGATCCGCGCCCTGCACCCGGACGCCAACATCACCCCCGTGGACTACGACCCCAGCGCCACCCGCGTCAACCAGGAAAACCGCATCAAGCTGATGCTGGCGGTGGCCCGGGAGCGGCTGAATCATCCGGTACAGCCTTCTGCGCCCCTGACGGCGGAGGACCTGGCCGGCGGCGCCCCCACCATCCAGAGTGACGCCGTCCCTGCCGGGGTGTGAGGTTTTCCCCTGCATTTAATAACATGCAACGACCCGGGGCCTTCCGTATATGGGAAGGCCCCGGGTTTTGTGTTGTCTGATTTTATGCCTCCCCTGTGTAAGGGGAGGTGCCGCGCAGCGGCGGTGGGGTTGGTTTACCACCCGGTCTACGGGTTGACGGCAATCCGCGGTAGAGTCCTTCCTTTTGTGACCAAAAGGAAGCGAAAAGTCCCGCCGTTCCGATGCGGCGGTTTGCCCCGTAGGGGCAAGCAACGCGCAGCGTTGTTTCCTTAATTGGTGGCCGCGCTCAGCGGCAATCTAGAGGTTGCTACCTAAATTTGCGGCGCCAAAAAGCGACAACCCAACGGTTGCCAGCCGTTTTCCCGGAAGCCGCAAGCAAAACAGCCCCCTCACACCTTCACCGTCCCATTCTGGTAGCAGTAGACCCCCTGTTCTTCAGGGTCACCGTCCCGGATGGCAGAGGCCAGATAAGCGGCCCCGCCCTGGGCGACATCCACCCGGCCGGCGCGGTCGGCATCCATGGTTCCTTTGCGGAAGAAGTCCCCGTTGACGATGTACTCGATCTCCTTATCGCCCCGCAGGAACACCGATATATTGCCCGCAAAGGGGCGGTTGTTTTCCTCGGCCCCACACAGCTGCACCGAGTAAATGGACAGAATCGGACCGTCACCGTCCACCTGACAGTAGAGGTCCAGATACGGGGCATAGGTCCCGGTGGTTTCCAGCGGCACGCTGACCACCACGGTGGCATCCCCGGCAAAGGAATCCACCTTGGCCCCCAGCAGCCGCTGGGCGGTATCTGCATCCACGCCCTGCCGTCCGGCGTAGTATTCCAGTGTTTCGATCCCGGTCATGGGCTCGGTGACCTGGATCTCCGCCGCAGGCTGCCCCCCGGCCTGACTGCCGCGGGGCAAAACGCCCCGGTCCGCCATCTGCAGCAGCAGTGCCAGGCCCAGGGTACCTGCCGCCAGAAATGCCAGGGACAGTATCTTGCTGTTTTTCATCCTGGGCTCTCCTTTCCGGAATGATCTCTGCGGAAAGTTCAATGCATCCCCATCACATTCTGCCCGGACTTCATTTTCGCCTGCCCGGCCAGGATCTCCCCGTCAACGGTACGGCCGTCCCCGGGGTGCGGGTTATCTGGATCGAAGGAGGCGTCGGCCTTGCGCTCCGGAATTTCTCCCCGCAGCTGCCGCCTGGCGTCAAGCTTGGCCAGCACGCGGGGCACCACCGGCGCCAGGATCACCACCACCAGCACCAGAACCAGCCACTGCCATGCCTGCATACCCGATTCCTCCTTTGCAGTAAAAACAGGATTCTTTTCTTGTTTATACTATAACAGTCCTTTCTTTTTGCCGTCAATGGGCCGGCTGCATAAAAAGCCGCCTTGAAATTGAGCGGTATCACCAATCCGCTCCTCCTGCCTTCCTGCATACAACTGTATAAAAACACAGGATCGCCCTCCGCATACCGCACTCCGGTACTGCCGGAGCACCTTTGTTTGTACGGTTTTTGGGACAGATTTCTTGCTTTTATTCACAATTTGTCCAAATTTGCCTGCCAAAATTCGGTATCCCTCCGCTTTTTCGCCGAACTTCAGCGGATTGAATTGACATTTGGGGACAATGGGTATAAATTTATAGACAGTTTCATCAGCCAAATGCGACGAACAGGACATGATCCTTTTGCTCACCGCTTTCAGAAAGCCGTCGGTTGTGCGAGGCGGCAGCAAGGCGCAAAGGGGTTCTCACCTGCGAGCAGCCTGCGTGAAGGCGTACCCCCGACCGGAAGGGCCGGGATCGCTTGTAATTCAGGCCGGAATCCCACCGTTACCAGGGAGCGCGGGGGCAATGCCGGGTGCACCGTATCCCCTGCGGCAGAGAGGCCGCTTTTGTGCGAAAGCGGCAAGCAAAGTGGTAACGCGGAAGCCTGCAGGGGGTCAGAATCCCCCGGAACAATGGGAATTGCAAGCCTTCGTCTTTGCGAACTTCACGGAAAAACCGTGGGGCGCAAAGGCGGGGGCTTTTTTCATTTCCTGCCTGCCGCATTTGGCTGCTGAGACCTGCAAAACCAAAAAAGAGGAAGGAATTATCTATGAACACACTCGTGATCGTTCTCGTCGCTGCGGTGTGCCTGATCGCGGCCTACATGCTCTACGGCCGCTGGATCGCCCGCACCTGGGGCATCGACGAAAACGCCAAGACCCCGGCCGTGGTGAAAAACGACGGCAAAGACTACGTCCCCACCGACGGCTGGACCGTTTTCAGCCATCAGTTCTCCTCCATCGCGGGCGCAGGCCCTGTCACCGGTGCCATTCAGGCGGCGGTGTTCGGCTGGGTGCCGGTGCTGCTGTGGATCCTCATCGGCGGCGTGTTCTTTGGTGCCGTCACCGACTTCGGCGCCCTGTACGCCAGCGTCAAGAATGAGGGCAAATCCATGGGCCTGCTGATTGAGAAGTACATCGGCAAGACCGGCCGCAAGCTGTTCCTGCTGTTCAGCTGGCTGTTCTGCGGCCTGGTCATCGCGGCCTTTGCCGACATGGTGGCCGGCACCTTCAACGCCTATGACACCGAAGGCGCCCTGGTGGCTGCCGCCCAGACCAACGGCGCTGCGGGCAGCATCTCCCTGTTCTTCATCGTCTTTGCCATCCTGTTCGGCCTGCTGCAGCGCCGCCTGCACCTCACCGGCTGGAAGGAAGGCGCCGTGGGCCTGGTCTTCACCATCGCTTCTCTGGCCCTGGGCATGGTCCTGCCCTTCATCGCCAACAAGGACACCTGGATTTACATCACCTTTGTGTACATCTTCTTCACCGCCGTGCTGCCCATGTGGCTGCTGAAGCAGCCCCGTGACGCCATGACCACCTTCATGTTCATCGGCATGATCGCCGGTGCGGTGGTTGGCCTGCTGGTGGCTCATCCGTCCATGAACCTGCCCGCTTACACCGGCTTCCACAACGAAAGCCTGGGCGATCTGTTCCCCATCCTGTTCGTCACCGTGGCCTGCGGCGCCGTTTCCGGCTTCCACAGCCTGGTATCCAGCGGCACCTCCTCCAAGACGGTGGAAAATGAAAAGGATATGCTGAAGGTCGGCTACGGCGCCATGGTGCTGGAAAGCCTGCTGGCGGTCCTGGCCCTGTGCGTGGCCGGTGCTGCCGCCGCTGCGGACGGCACCCCCGCCGCCGGCACCCCCTTCCAGATCTTCAGCTCCGGCGTGGCCGGCTTCTTTGAGATGTTCGGCGTGCCCGTCTACGTGGCCCAGTGCTTCATGACCATGTGCGTGTCCGCCCTGGCTCTGACCAGCCTGGACGCCGTCTCCCGTATCGGCCGTATGAGCCTGCAGGAACTGCTGTCCGTGGATGACATGAAGAACGCCGCCCCCTGGCGCAAGTTCTTCTGCAACACCTACGTGTCCACCATCATCACTCTGGTGTACGGCTTCATCCTGGCCAAGATCGGCTATGCCAATATCTGGCCCCTGTTCGGCGCCGCCAACCAGCTGCTGTCCGCTCTGGTTCTGGTCACCCTGTGCGTCTTCCTGAAGGTCACCGGCCGCAGCAACAAGATGCTGTTCCCGCCGCTGATCATCATGCTCTGCGTCACCTTCACCGCTCTGGTGCAGCGCTTGATCGCCATGATCCAGGCCTACCAGGCCGGCAGCGCCACCTTCCTGGTGGAAGGCCTGCAGCTGATCCTGGCCGTGCTGCTCATCGCCCTGGGCCTGATCATCGTCATCAACTCTCTGCGCGCTTACTTCGCCACCCGCAAGAACAGCGAAGCCAAAGCCGCCTGAGCAATCCATCCTATCCGAACCGACAGCGCCGGGACACTCCCCCAAAAGGAGCGCCCCGGCGCTTTGTTGTTTCCTGTATTTCTCTATTATAATAAGGAAAGGCCCGTTTCCCAATACACTAGGGAACGGGCCTTTTTGTGCTGTTATAAGCGGGTTCAGGCGCCCAGAGTAGCGGCCATGACCGCCTTGATGGTGTGCATCCGGTTTTCCGCTTCCTGGAACACCACCGACTGGGGTCCTTCAAAGACTTCATCGGTGACTTCCATCTCGGCGCGGCCGAACTTTTCGCCCATCTCCTTGCCCACGGCCGTCTTGTGGTCGTGGTAGGCGGGCAGGCAGTGCATGAACACTGCCTGGGGCCCGGCCTTGGCCATGAGTTCGGCGTTGACCTGGTAGGGGGCCAGGGCCTCGATGCGCTCGGCCCACACTTCCACCGGTTCACCCATGCTCACCCACACGTCGGTATACACCGCGTCGGCACCCTTGACCCCGTCGGTGTCCTCGGTCAGGGTGATGGTGGCGCCGGTCTCGGCGGCGATGGCCTGGCACTTTTCCACCAGTTTGGGGTCCGGCCAGTAGGCTTTGGGCGCGCAGGCCACAAAGTGCAGCCCCATCTTGGAGCAGCCGATCATCAGGGAGTTGCCCATATTGTACCGGGCGTCCCCCATGTAGGCCAGGGTCAGGCCCTTCAGGTGGCCGAAGTGCTCCTTCAGGGTCAGGAAGTCCGCCAGGATCTGGGTGGGGTGGAACTCGTTGGTCAGGCCGTTCCACACCGGCACCTGGGAATACTTGGCCAGCTCCTCCACAATGGCCTGGCCGTAGCCCCGGTACTCGATGCCCTCAAACATGGAGCTGAGCACCCGGGCGGTGTCGGCGATGGATTCCTTCTTGCCGATCTGGCTGCCGGTGGGGTCCAGGTAGGTGCTGCCCATCCCCAGGTCGTGGGCGGCCACCTCAAAGCTGCAGCGGGTGCGCGTGGAGGTCTTTTCAAAGATCAGGGCCACATTCTTGCCCCGCAGGGTATCGTGGGGGATGCCCGCCTTCTTTTTGGCTTTCAGGTCTGCGGCCAGCTCCAGCAGACTCTCGATCTCGGCGGGGGTGAAGTCCAGCAGGGTCAGAAAATCCCGGCCCTTCAGATTACATTGCGCCATGGTGAACGCTCCTTTGGTTATACTGCATAAATTTACAAGATTCGTGTATTATTATACAACCATCTTCCGCAAAATGCAAGGCCCGGGCAACAAAAAGCCGCCGGGGAAAATCCCCGGCGGAAGGCTTCTTGGCTGCTTATTTGGTTTCCTTGAGCTGGCCGCGCAGCATGATATCGCCGAAGGAGAGGGCGTTGAACAGCCCCACCTTGTTGGCCTGGCGGACGATGCGCTCGGGCAGAGGTTTGGAGTCATCGGTGGACAGCAGGATGATGTGGACCTTGTCGGCCACGTCAATGCCGTTTTCCTTCTTGGTGGTCAGGATCTGCAGGTAGACGATATAGGGGTCCGTCATGTTGCCGTAGTAGATGTCATTGCCGCAGCGCACCAGCGGGCGGCCTTTATAGGTCAGCTGAGGGGTAAAAGCCATAGGAATACCTTCTTTCACTGGGGAATATATGATACAAAATGCCAGTTTTGTATTTTTGATGATACGAAATTAGTATACCATACATATGCCCCTCTGACAAGGTCACAGGTCCAATTTCTCCCGTTCCACCTTTTCCCGGTCCAGGGCCACCTGTTCGGTGAGGATGCGCAGCCGGGAATCCATCTGGCTGATGCGGATGGACAGGAAGAACTGTTTGGCCAGCAGCAGGAAGATGATGACGATATACACAAAGTTGATGGGGCTCTGGAAGCCCAGCAGGCGGGAGGCCCAATAGGCGATGCCGGGGAAGATGGCCAGCACCAGCAGCACCACGCTGAACAGCAGCCAAAAGATGGTATCCTCGATCTGGACTTTGGCGCGGCGTACCCGCATGAGCACATACAAAGCGGTGACCAGGCTGCCCACGATGAGGCAGACCCGGATGATCATTTGGTCGAACAACATCTCACAGGCTCCTTTCCGGGTAGGGGGTTTCGGTGTCGCGTTTGCGGAACCACTGGATGAGCAGGATGGAAATGGCCATTTTGACCATATACTGCACGCTCTTATAGAAGGTCAGGTAGCTCTGCCCCGCGGTGCGCTCCCCCATTTTGACCTGCACTTCCTTGACCACCGCGCCGTTCTTGATGAGGTAGCTGATGGTATCCGGCTCGGGACCGTAGTTCAGGTTCTGGGCAAACTCCTCCACCATGGCCCGGTTGAACATCCGCATACCGGAGGTGGGGTCGCAGATAGCCCGGCCGGTGGTCAGCCGGATGGCCCAGCTGATGATATAGCTGCCCAGCATGCGCAGGGTCTTGGGCTTTTTCACCGTGAGGAACCGGCTGCCGATGACGATGTCCGCCCCATCCTCCAGGGCCTCCAGCATGGGGGCGATGTATTCCGGCTTGTGCTGGCCGTCGGCGTCCAGCTGGATGGCGCAGTCGTAGCCGTTTTCGGCGGCATAGCGCAGCCCGGTCTGGAAAGCCCCGGCCAGGCCCAGGTTCACCGGCAGGTCGATGAGGCGGAACCCGTTGGCCCGGCAGATGGCGGCGGTGTGGTCCCGGCTGCCGTCGTTGACCACCACATAGTCATACTGGGGGTAGTTTTTCGCCAGGTTGCCTACCACTTTTTCAATGTTGGCTTCCTCGTTGTAGGCGGGGATAACGATGAGCAATTTTGACATAGCTGCTCCTTTTTTGCGGGCGGGGTTCAGGCCCCGGTCCCTTCCTTGGTTTTTTCCCGGGCGATCGCCATTATTTTAGCAAAGACCGCATCCCATGTAAAGTGGGCGGTCAGGTTGGCATAAGCGGCTTCGGCCTTGCGCCGGGCGGCTTCCGGGTCGGCCAGCAGGGCCTGCAAGGCGGCACGGATGGTGGCCGGGTCGGTATCGGCCAGCAGGGTGCCGTACTCCGGCCCGGGCAGCAGTTCCTCGGTGCCGGCGGTGGGGGTGCACAGGATGGGGCAGACGCAGGCCGCCGCCTCCAGCAGGGTGGTGGGGAACCCTTCCGCATACCGGGTGGGCAGGCAGTAGACGTCCGCCTGCTGCAGCAGCTGCACCACCTGATGGTGGGGCAGCGCTCCGGGGGCCAGGGCCCCCAGCTCCCGCAGCCGGTCCCGTTCGGGGCCGTCCCCCACCGCCACCAGCAGGGTGTCGGGCAGGTCCGCCACCGCCCGGGCCAGGGCCACCGCCCCTTTTTCGGGGATCAGGCGCCCCACAAAGAGCACCAGTCTGGCGGGCGGTTGTACGTGCAGCAGTTCCCGCCAGTCGGCAGGCTCCTTCAAACTTTCCTGGATCAGGGCCACGGGGTCCACGGCGTTGGGCAGGCAGCCTTTGGCGGTGATGCCGAAGGTTTGCAGCCACCGGCAGACGGCGGCTGACACCCCATAAAAATCCGGCCCGGTGCGGCGGATGATGCCGCAGGCCAGGTGTTCATACATCCGCCCGGCCAGCCCCACCAGGCCGCCCCCCACCGGCATATACCCGGTGGAATGGTCGATGACGATAGCCGGCACCCCGGCCCGGTGCACCGCCCGGGCGGCCAGGATGCTCTGGGTATACATGCGGGTCTGGATGACGCAGAAGTCCGGCTCGGTCTCCTGCACCAGACGGCGCAGAGCCCGGGCCCCCGACGGCCGCACCACCGGGAACCGCCCCTTCATCACCGGCCATACCGGCAGGCGGCGGACCTCGATGTGGTTCTCGTCGCTTTCCCGGGCGGGCAGACCGGGCAGAGCGCTGGTCACCACCACAGCCCGGTAGCCCTCCTTGGCAGCGCGCAGGGCCAGGTTCCAGGTATACCGCTCCACCCCGCCCACGGTGGGCAGGTACTGGGCGGAAAAGAAGAGGATGGTCACGGGCAGCCTCCTAAAATCGGGTCACCGGGCCAGGATGACCAGCATGATGTTGAGCAGGACCCCGAAGTTCACCGCACACAGCCCGCATACCAGCCGGGAAGCGGCGGTGTCGGCGTCGGCAGCCAGGATGTGCCGGGGGGCACACACCAGCAGCGCCAGGGGCAGCACCGGCAGCAGATAGCGTCCCTGCAGCCCGTAGACGGTCTCATAGTAGGTGGGGGTCCATACGATGCACCCGGCCAGGGCCAGGGCACAGCAGGCCAGCACCGCCCCTACGCACCAGGCACGGTAATGCCCGGCAGGCAGGCGGTCGAATTCGGTATCCCGGCGGGCGGGCAGGGCGGCAAAGGCCAGCAGCCCGTACAGGGCGATGACCCAGCCCCAGCCCAGCTCCACCGAGTTGTAGCTGAGCAGGCCCCCCACCAGGCCCCGGAGGTAGTCGTCGGTATTGTAGACGGCGGTACGCACCACCAGCAGCAGGGTGTCGGACAGATGGGTGAGCACATACCCGGGGGTATAGGTGATCAGGTCCTCGGGGGAAGCCACGCTCTGGCTTTCCCGCACGGCCCGGGCTGCCTCCACCCGCTGGACCAGGATCTCCCGGTCCAGGGGGTAGTATTCCGCGTCCTCCATCCCCACGGTGACTCCGCATTCGGTCAGTTCCCGCACGCCGGGTTCCACGGTATAGCAGGCCTTGAACAGCAGCACCCGTCCCTGTTCGGTAAGCACCTCCCAGGACCAGTCGTTGACGGCCTGACCGCCGAAGTAGGTCAGGGTCACGGCCCGGATAAAATCTTCATCGGTGAAGGAACTCTGTTCCATCTCACTGGGGCTGAAGAAGAAGCTCTGCCCCAGCTCGGCGGCGCTCACGTCTCCGTCTACCAGGGCCTGGGCCCAGAACTCCACCTCGCTGTCCGCCACATCCTGGGTCAGACCGCCGCAGTAGAACACCCGGCGCACAAAGGCTTCGGGGGTGTGTTCCAGGTATTCGGCGGGGATGGCGTCAAAGTAGTCTTTCAGCGGGCTGCTCTGGGCGGCGGTCTCCGCCGTCTGGGTCTCCGCTGCCGGGGCGGCGTGGGCCGCCGGGGTCTGGACCGAGGTGGTTTCCGCCTGGGCGGCGGTGGTTTCCGACGCCGCAGCGGTGGCTTCGGTTTCATCGTTGTGCAGCAGGCCGGTGAGCATGGCCCCGTTCAGGCACAGGGCCAGGGCACAGCAGGCGGCCAGATACACCGCCTTTTTCAGCCGGGCCCGGGTCCCCAGCCGCTTGCCGGGGATGAGCAGGAAGAGGGCCGCCAGGGGCAGATATACCAGCTTGGCGGGGGCCAGCAGCACCCCGGCCGCCCCCAGGCCCAGCAGGTGGGGCAGGGTGACGGGATGGCCTTCATCCGCAAAGACCGCCTGCATACACAGGGAGGTAAAGACGAAGGCCAGGCCCAGCAGCAACGCGTCCCGGCTGAAGGAGGCCGCCAGGTGCAGGGTCATGGGCAGCAGGGCCGCCGCCGCAAATACCCGCCGTCCGAAGGGGGCGAACCGTACGGCCAGGGACGCCAGCACCGCAAAGGCGATGAGGTTGGCCAGCCGTCCCAGCATGAGCACCGGCACAAAGCCCAGGTGCAGCAGAAATCCAAGGAACACCGCCGCCGCGCTGATGACATACAGGGTGGGGTTGCGGTCGGTCTGGTATTCGGCCAGCTCCACATGGCTGTCGAAGCTGTCGGTGGTGGTGGTGAAGAGGTTTTCGGACAGTTCCTGCCAGGTAAAAACGGTGGTGTTTTCGTCCTGGAGCAGGCTATTCACATCATGTTCCCGGCGATAGCTCATATCGATGGGCACGTTGCCCATCCGCCAGTCATCACTGCTGAAGAAGTTGGCCCAGCGGCAGGCCAGGGTGAAGGACTGGTTGATGTGGTACTTTTCATCGGGGGCGGCGTAGGGCGGCAACACCACGCTGTACAAAAGGCCGAAGGCCACCGCCAGCACCAGCACCAGCCGGTGCAGGGGCAGTTTGCGGCGCAGGGCCGTGCGCACCCCGAAAAAGACCAGAAGAGAGGCCAGCACCGCCATCCCTATAAAGAACCGGTCCAGAAACCCGCCGATGGTGCGGTAGGTCACGATCAGGGAGAGGGTGGCGTCCTGTTCCGCCCCGGCAAAGGTGTAGGTCTCCTCCCACAGGGCGGTGCCGTTGGAGGTACCCACGCACAGCCGCCCGGTACCGGTGTATTCGGGGGTCAGGGTCAGGCAGTAATGCCCGCCCAGCTTGCCGGGCACGGCCTTGTCCAGCCCGAGGCCGGTATACTGCCCGGGCACGATGAGGCTCATATCTCCCCAGGAGGTGGCCAGCACTTCCCCGGTGTCGGCGTCGGTGAGGGTCACGTTCAGGGTGCCGGCGGGCTGTTCCCCGTTGGTGCCAAAGACCACCGCCACCGCCAGCAGGTCCTCCTCATAGGAAAAGGTCTGGCTGACGCTCTGGCCCTCCTCGATGGGAGCGCTCATGAGGGTGTAATCGTCGCTGATTTTCTGGGACAGGCTTTTCTGGGTGTTGCCCCGGACCACGGCCAGCCACAGCCCGGCGGCCACCGCCAGGCAGAGGAGCAGCGCGCCCAGGGCCAGCACCGTGGGGCTGTGTGCCCGATACAATTTGCGCAGTCTGCCGGTCATACAGGATTCTCCCCTTTTGCGTGGATGCCAAAGCCTTTGGCCATGGCCTCTTCCAGGCGGCCTTCCCGGCGCAGGAACTGGGCGATGGCCTCCCGCACGGCGCCCTCGCCGCCCTTCTTGGTCCCCACAAAGTCCGCCCGGGCGGCCACGGCGGAAGCCGCGTCGGCGGGGCAGGCCACAAAGCCGCACAGGGCCATGGCGGGCAGGTCGTTCCAGTCGTCCCCGCAGTAGGCCACTTCCTCCCGGGAAAGGCCGTGCTCCGCCATGAAATCCCGCAGGAAGGCAGCCTTGTCCTTCACGTTCTGGAACACATAGTCGATGTGCAGGTCGGCAGCCCGGCGGCGCACCGCCTCACACTCCCGCCCGGTGCAGATCATCACCTGCACCCCCACGGCCCGGGCGGCCACAATGCCCGCCCCGTCCTTGATGGCGAATTTTTTCAGTTCGTTGCCGGTGGCGTCATAGTAGACACCGCCGTCGGTCATGGTCCCGTCCACGTCCAGCACCAGCAGTTTGATCATAGGTTGCCTCCGGTTCAGGCATTCATCAGGTTGGCGTACTCGCTGGGAGTCACAAATTCCATGGGCAGGCCCCCGGCCTGGATGGCCCGCAGCGCCGCCGCCACCTGGGCGTTGTAGGCAGCGCCCCGGTCGGTGTGGGTGTGCAGACGGCCCTCGGCATAGGCGTTCTCCCCTTGGCGGTAGCCGTCGGCCCCGGCCAGCATTGCCTTGGATACACCGCACAGCCGCAGCAGCCGCAGCAGCATGAGGACGCTGTTGCCCTGGGGGGCATCGGCAGCGCACAGGCGGTCATAGTTGACGGTAAGGGGGTTGTCGGTGCGCAGGTTGCTGGTGAGCACCGCCGGGCAGGGCAGGCTGTCGATCTTGTCGTACCGCTTGCTGGAGGAGAAGAAGGCGTAGTCCGGCTTGCAGAAGTCCGGGCAGAAGTTGGCGGAGATCACCACATCCGCCCCGGCCTTGCCCGCGGCCACCTGGCCTTCGGGGGTGCCCAGGGTGGCGCCGGGGGCCAGCACCAGCACCTTCTTGCCCGCCAGGGCGGCGCGCAGGGTGTCCAGGGCTGCCGTGTCGTCGATGCGGCGGCTCTGGTATTCCTTGTACAAACCGTCGGCGTAGGCGGCGTCAAAGACGGTGGCCTTGGACCGGTCCAGCTTGGCCAGAATGTGGTTGATGTCCCGGTTGGTCAGATCCCCTTTTCCCAGGAAATGCTCGGCATAGTTGCGGTGGAGGTTGTACCGGGCGGAGAGGAAATACGCCGGGGTGTAGCCCCACTGGGTCTCCCCTTTCAGGGGGGCGATGTGGTCCTGGATAGCGTCCATGAGCTCGTCGATGTCGTAGCCCATGCCCAGGGTGTCGTTCATATAGTCGGCCACCAGCTCGATGGGCAGGTTGCCGGGGATGCGGCCCATGCCCAGCAGGCTGGCGTCCACGGTGGTATCCCGCAGCAGGTGCTTGTCCAGGAATTCCTGGGCCAGGCAGAAGCTCAGGGCCATGTTCTCATGCAGATGCAGCCCCACCCGGATGTCCGGGTCCAGGTTGTGGTCCACCAGGCTGACGATCCGCTCCAGGTCCCGGCGGCGCATGCTGCCGAAGGTATCTACGATGGAGAACTGGTAGGGATGGATGGCATTCACCTGGTCCAGGATCCACAGGATGTCCTTGTCCGCATAGCCCATGATGTTGATGGGGTTGATGGACAGCTTGTACCCCCGGGCCTTGACCTCCCGGGCAAAGTCCATCCCTTCCCGGATGTCGTAGTCGTGGGCGGTGATGCGGATGAGCTCGATGCCGTGGCCTTCGTAGGGGGAAAGCTGGGCAATATCGTAGTTGGAGCGCATGGCCATGCCGGTATACATGGTGTGGCCGGTGTGTTCGGGCAGCAGACGGTTCAGCTCCTCGATGGTGCGGCAGACAGTCACATCGGGGTCGTACTTGTCCACATTGCGCAGAAAGCCCACTTCCACCATGTCCACCCCGGCGCGGGTCAGGGTGGCGATGATGTCACGGGCGGCGGAGAATCCCCAGCGCCAGTTGTTCACATACCCGCCGTCGCGCAGGGTGCAGTCCAGCAGTTTGGTGTTTGCCATAACAAAGTACCTCGTTGAAATGATTATTCGGGGTGTGTTTCGGAAAGGGTGCGGCGGACCAGGTCCAGGTCCTTGGGGGTGTCCACACTCACCGTCTTGTAGGGGCTCTTGATGGCGTGCACCTTGTGCCCGTGCTCGATGAAGCGCATCATATCGTTTTCCTCCGCCAGTTCCAGGGCGGATTTGGGGGTGTCGTGGTAGAACTGCAGGGCCTTGCGGCTGTACAGCTGGATGCCGGTGACCTTCTCGTACTCAAAGTCCAGGGTCCCTTTGGGATAGGGGATGGGGCTGCGGGAGATCATCAGGATTTCCCGGGCCGCGTTGGTGACCACCTTCTGGTTGGAGAAGTCCACCACGTCCGCCGGGTGGGTCATGACGTTGGTGAGCACCGCCACATAGTAGGGGTCCTCGGGCAGCTCCTTGGGCAGAATCAGGTCGAAAGCCTTCACGTTGATGAGGGGCTCATCCCCCATGACCTGCAGGTAAAGGTCGGCTTCCAGCTTGGTGGAGACCTCCCAGATGCGCCCGGTGGGGGTGTCGTGGTCGGGGCTGGTCATCAGGCAGTTCATGCCGTAGGTCTTGCAGGCGGCCTCGATGCGCTCGTCGTCGGTGGCAATGACCACGTCAGACAGGGCGGCACACTTTTTGGCTTCGTTGTACACCCACCAGATCATGGGTTTGCCCAGGATATCGGCCAGAGGCTTGCCCGGCATGCGGGAGCTCTGGTAGCGGGCGGGAATGACGGCAACGGTTTTCATGATAAAACGCGACCTTTCGTTTATTCAGGTTGGCCAGACTGGGCGGCGGCCAGGGCCCTGGCGTCGTCCAGGGAGACAAAGATGTTTTCTTCGGCGGCGGTAAAGCCCCGCAGCACCCAGCTCTGTACCGTGACCGCCCGGCGGAATTTGCCGGGCAGACAGAAGTTCAGCACCTCGCTGGGCATGGTGCGCTCCAGCACGGTGGCACCGGGAAAGAGCGCCGTGTAGTCGGTGTCGTCCCGGGGATGGGTCTTGATGAAAAGGGGGCCGGTGGTATATTTTGCGGCCACTGCCTTGAAAATGGCGTCCTGTTCGGCCTGGTCCATGAGCCCGTCCTGCACAAAGCTGCGGGGCAAAAGCAGGGTGGCCCCGGCGTAGGTGGCCGGGTCCTCGGGCAGGGGCTGAGAGACAAACACCCGGCGCACGGCGGCCTTTTCCTCCTCGGTCAGTCCCGCCAGCAGCGCCCGGGCGCTGAATTTGCATAGCTTTTCCCGGGGAAAGAGGGTACACTGGTCCGGGTCTTCGCTCTCCACGGCGGCACAAGCGGGGCTGTCCCCCCAATAGAGGTAGGGACGGCGGGCAAAATCCGCCGCGGCCCGCTGTTCGGTGAGCAGGTGCTGGTCGGTGTCCAGGGTACCGCCCACCGTGTCCTCGCACAGGGTATAGGGCGCATGGCAGTCCTGGAGATACCGCCCGGCCACGCTCCAGTCGTTGCTGATGCGGATGGTGCCGTAGGCGTTTTTGTCCAGTTCCGGGCCTACCCCGGCCTTTTCATAGGCCCGGCGGTTGCGATAGTGCCCCAACGGCCCGGTGACGATACCTTGCCACCGGGATTCGTGGAGGACGGCCACCTCGCGGAAGGCGCCGTCCAGCTTGCCGGAAGCGGCCAACGCGTCGGCGCCGGGGATCTGCTCACTGAGCCAGACGGCCTGGCCGCCCCCCGCCCGCAGCGCCCGCACCAGGGCAAGAAGCAGGTGGTAGGCGGTGTGGCAGATGTACAAATCGGGTTTTGCCATCTTCACCCCTCCGCAGTGGTGTCCAGCACCTGGACCGGCGGAAAGTGGATGCGGCCCCAGCCCGCGGCCCATTCAGGCATGGACAGGTCGGCGTTGGTCACCTCAAAGGCGAACTCGGTCACCGGCTTGTCCAGGCAGACGGCCTGGGCCAGGGACCCGTCGAACACGTCGATATAGAAGAAGTACTGGCCCTCGCCCAGCAGGGAGGGGTCAAAGGTAAAGTCGGTGGTGTAGAGCTTGCCGGGCACGGCCGGGCCCAGGTCCACCGGGTGGGTGATGCCCACGGGGGTGGAGTCCCGGAAATGGAGGTTCAGCTTCATGTTCACCCCGGAGAAGGGCTCCGCCACCCGCCAGGTGATGCGCACCCGCACCTTTTCCTTGTCCTCGAAGACGCTGGATTCCTTGTCCAGGAAGTCCAGGGTCTCCAGCCGCAGCCGCTTGCCGGCGCTGCCGGTCATGCGGGACACATGGGTCAGGTCGTAGTGGACCACGTTCACGTCGGTGGTCTCCATATACACGGCGATGGCCTGTTCCACGTCCCCGTCAAAGATGACCTTGCCCTTGTCCAGCACCACGCACCGGGTGCACAGCTGCCGGATGGTGGACATGTTGTGGCTGACATACAGGACCGTACGCCCCTCCTGCCCGGCCACGTCGGACATCTTGCCCAGGCATTTCTGCTGGAACTTCATATCGCCCACGGCCAGGACCTCGTCCATGACCATGATCTCACTGTCCAGGTGGGCGGCCACCGCAAAGGCCAGCTTGACGAACATGCCGCTGGAATACCGCTTCACCGGGGTGTCGATGAACTCCCCGCACTCGGAAAATTCGATGATCTGGTCCAGCTTGGCGTCCACCTCGGCCTTGGTCATGCCCAGAATGGCGCCGTTCATATAGATGTTTTCCCGGCCGGTCATCTCGTTGTTGAAGCCGGTGCCCACTTCCAGCATGCTGGCCACCCGGCCCCGCAGCCGGATCTCCCCTTCGGTGGGGGCGGTGATGCGGGAGAGGATCTTCAAAAGAGTGCTTTTGCCGGCGCCGTTGCGGCCGATGATGCCCAGGGCTTCCCCCTGGTAGACGGTCAGGTCCACCCCGTTCAGGGCCATGAAGGTCTGGCCGAAGAGGCGGCTGTCGGTGCCGATGACGGTGTTGGGGTCCTCCTTGCCGCGGACCCGGGCCCACCAGCTCTGGAGGTCGTGGGTGAGGGTACCGCCGCCGATCTGGCCCAGCTTGTACTGTTTTTTCAGGCCCGATACCTGAATGACCGGGCGCTTTTCGTTTGCCTGTGCCATTGGGTATCCTCCTTACACGGTATCCATAAAGGTCTTTTCAATCCGGCTGAACAGGATGGTCCCCAAAGCCAGGGCCGCCAGGGTGAACACCACGCTGTATGCGAGTCCGCCCACACTCACGGTACCGGTGCCCAGGGTGGCCATGCGGAAGACCTCGATGGGGGCGGTCATGGGGTTGAGCATCATCAGCGCCCGCAGGCGGGGGCTCTCGCTCAGGCTGGACAGAGGGTACACCACCGGGGAGATGTACATCCACAGCTGCACGCCGAAGCCCACGGCGATGGCCAGGTCCCGGTATTTGGTGGTCAGGCTGGACACGATGATGCCCACGCCCAGGCCCAGCAGCATGACTTCCACGATGACCAGAGGCAGGGCGATGAGCCAGGGGGTCAGGTGCATCTCGGCCCCGGTGAGGGCAAAGCCCACCCAGAACAGGGCATACATGATGAACTGGATGAAGAAATTGATGAGGCTGGTCAGTGCCTGGCTGATGGGGGTGGTCAGGCGTGGAAAGTACACCTTGCCGAACACCTGGCTGTTGGCCACAAAGGTGTTGGCGGTGTTGTTGATACAGCTGGAGAAGAAGGTCCACACCGTGTTGCCCGCCATGTAGAAAAGGAAGGAGGGGGAGCCGTCGGTGGAAAGACCCGCCAGCCCGCCGAAGACCACGTTGAACAGCACGGTGGTGATCAGGGGGTTGAGGATGATCCAGGCCGGGCCCAGCACGGTCTGCTTATACAATACGGTAAAGTTGCGCTTGACGAACATGAGAGTCAGGTCGCGGTAGCGCCAGAGTTCGGCCAGGTCGATATCGAACCAGCCGGTCCGGGGGCGTATAATGGTGGTCCAGTCTTCCTCCGGGGTGGCCGGGGACTGGGGACGATAGTCAGCCATAGAAATGTATCCTTCCTGTCGGGGGCGGCTTATATTGGTAAAAGAGTACAGTCCGCCAATCATAGTGTTTATTCTACCATGTTTGGCCGTAAAATACAATCGCCGCCCCGGGCGCGGGCAGAAAGCCCGGCGGGGCGGCGCGGTTGTCAGGGCGGGGAAAAACCGGTATACTGGGAAATGGAACCGGGGCCCGCCCCGGGGAGAGGAGTTTTCAAGATGCGCAGAAAAGACCGTGAAGTGACGGATTTTGCCAGGATGGTTTCGATTTTGCAGGACTGCGACTGCTGCCGCTTAGGGTTGGTGGAGGACGGGGAAGCCTACATTGTGCCGCTGAACTTCGGCTATGACGCCGACGGAGACACCCTGACCCTGTATTTCCACAGTGCCGCCCAGGGGCGCAAGCTGGACCTGTTGCCCACCCAGAAGCGGGTGGCCTTTGAGGCGGACACCGGCCACAAGCTGGTGGCGGGTCCCGAAGCCTGCGACTACACCTGCCTGTACAGCTGTGTCATGGGCAAGGGCGAGCTGACCCTGCTCACCGACGACACCGACCGCCGCCATGCCCTGGAACGGGTCATGGCCCACTACACCGGCCGGGAAGGCTGGGAGTATATGCCTCAGTATTACAATCACATGGCCATGCTGCGCCTGACGGTGCAGGAGTGGAGCTGCAAGGTGCATGACTGAGGGTGACGGCTGCCTACCGTTGGGTCCTTCCTTTTTGTCACCAAAAAGGAAGCGAAAAAGTGCCACCGTTTCGAGGCGGTGGACGCCGACCAGGGCTGCGGCTTTTTGCCTGAGCAGCTATGCTGCGAAATCGTGCGCAGCACGATGCAAAAAACAACGCGCAGCGTTGATTCCTCTATTGCCCGGCCGCGCACAGCGGCCAATGGTTGGGTGAGTAACCTTTCTCCATTAGGATGCGGCCACCTCACGACGGCCTTCTCACCGGCTGGGGCCGGTGAGCAAGGAATGGATTAAAATACTGCTCCCGGAAAGCTCCCCTTCCCCAGGGGAGTCCTTTTTATCGTTCCCGCAATGCCTCCACCTCCTGGGCCGCCAGGGTGGGCCAGAGGGTGTTGTTAAACAAGGAATCATACCGGTACAGCCCGATGCCCTGCCCGCCCCGGCGGGCCAGCTCGTCGGCCTGGGCGGCCAGGGCCCCGCCGGACTGCCACTCGGTGCCGGGACCGGAGCGGTCGCCCCCGTCCCCTTCCCCGATGCGGTAGGCACCCAGCCCGAAATACAGGGCCACCTCCTCCCGCCGTTCCAGGGCCAGCCACTGGGAGGCCAGCGCTGTCAGGCTGTGGGAGGCATCCCCGTCTTTCTTGTAGTCCAGCCCCCAATACAGCTGGGGCATGAGGTAATCCACGAACCCGGCTTCCCGCAGCCAGCGGGCGGCGTCGCTGTACTGGCTGTTGTAGTTGCTGCCCGGGTCCCCCTGGGGAGCAATGCCGAACCGCACCCCGTATTCGTGGGCCGTCTGGTAACACAGGGAGACCAGGGCATCCACATTCTCCCGCCGCCAGTCCTCCAGGGAGAGAGTTCCCCCGTCCTCGCAATAGGCGGCGTAGTCGTCGGCGTCAAAGTCGGGGGCGGTGGTGGGATAGAAATAATCGTCAAAGTGCACACCATCGATGTCGTAATTTTGGCAAAGTTCCTCAATGCCTGCGGCGATATAGGCCCGCACCTCCGGGTCTGCCGGGTCCAGATACAGCCCGTCATTCACGGATTTGACCCAGTCCGGGTGGGTGTTGGCGGGGCTGGTGTCGGCCAGGGCGGAGGGCGTTCCCCCGCTTTGCAGGCGGTAGGGGTTGATCCAGGCTTCCAGTTTCAGGCCCCGGTCATGGGCGGCCTGCACCAGCACCGCCAGGGGGTCAAAGCCCGGGTCCTGGCCCTGGGTACCGGTACACAGATGGCTGAAGGGATACAGGTCGCTGGGGTAGAGCGCATCCCCGAAAGGCCGCACATGGGCCAGCACCACATTGGCCCCCATGGCCGCGATATTGTCCAGCATCTCCCCCACATCGGCGGCAAAGGCGACTTCGGAGGAAAAGTCCACTTCCTGCCATTCCAGATAGGACACCCATACAGCCCGGTATTCGGTGGGTTCGGCATCCGGGGCGGGGCTGGCCGCGGGAGTGGGCGTCGGGGCCGGTGCGGCGGTTTCGGGGGTGGATACGGGCGCGGGCAGGCTGCCCAAAGGCAGGGCAGGCAGCACCAGCATCAGACAAAACAGCGCCGCCGCGCCCAGAATCGCCGCCCCTCGTGTTCCCCGGTTCATGCACACCCCTCCCTTTGTTTTGCACCTGGTACAAGGTATGCACGTCCCACAAAAACTTGCCCGCCTGCCTTGGCAAACGGCCAAAAATCTGCTATACTAAATCAGTTATCCCGTTTTTACGGGCCATTAGCTCAGTTGGTCAGAGCTGGCGGCTCATAACCGCTTGGTCCCGGGTTCAAGTCCTGGATGGCCCACCATAGAAAAAGCCCCCGCCACAGCGGGGGCATTTTTTTAATAAAAGGGCCATCCAGGACTTGAAAGCCCGACGGCGCAAGCCGGAAAAAACAGTCCTGCGGACTGTTTTTTAGGGCGTGGGTGGCTCGGTCCCTGGATGGCCCACAAAAAAGAGAGTCCCTGCGGGGACGCTCTTTTTCATGTTTCTGCGGGAATACCGACCGTTCAGTCCTGTCTGCGCTTGGCCCAGGTGGCAACGCCCAGGGTCAGGCACGCAGCAGCAAGCACCACGGTCCACAGCACCGGGTTGCTTGTATCCCCGGTGGGCGGGGCTCTGACCGCGCCCGCAGCGGCGGCACTGCTGTTGCTGCCCGGGGTGTAGGTACCCTTCACATTACCGTAGCCGGACAGCTGCTTGACCGATTCCAGATAGCCGCAGTTGTCGCAGCGGTAGCCGTTGTCGGTGGCGGTCCAGTTGTGGGTGCCGCAGGCCGGGCAGGTGTAGTAGGTGGTGGTATCCACCGGGGCCGTGGTGGCCGGGGCAGGGGTAGCCGTGGTCTGCGGCGCGATCTTGCTCCAGCCGATCACCACGGGGGAAAGGCCCTTCAGGGTGACCTGCAGGCCGCTGTCGGTCTTGGTGACCCCGGGGGTCTCGGTCTGACCGGCGATGGTGCCCAGACGGGCGGAGGTTTCGGTAAACATATGCACCACCCGGAAGTTGTGGGTATCCTTGCCGGTGCCTTGGGGATAGGGCAGGGTCACGGTGATGCCCTCGGCGGGGAAGCTGGCTTCGGTGGCTTCGACCCAGGTTTTCCCATCGTCCAGAGAGTACTGCAGCTTCACATCATAGAAAGCGGTGTTTTCCGCCGTGAAGGCCGCATCCTGCACCAGGACCCGGGCAAGTTCGGCCCGGACTTTTTCGGCGGTATCAAAGGCGGTGCCCGAAATCCCGGCGGAGATACCCGGGGTGACGGTCAAACTGGTATCCACAAGGGGGTCGTCTGTGGCGACAACGGTGAAGCTGCCGGGGATCGATATTTCCACATCATGGGAAGCGGTAACAACGATGTTTTCACTGTATGTTCCCACAGGCAGTCCGGCCTTGGACTGCACCGTGAAGGTGGCCGTGCCATGCACAGGCAGGTCTGTGGCCGAGAGGGTCCCCACCTCAAAATTGGCGGTGGAGGCGGGCTGATCCAGGGTCAGGGGCTGGTTGCCGGTGTTGGTGACGGTCACCGTAACAGCTTCAGGCTGCGTATAGCCGGGGAGGACGCTGCCAAAGCTGAGAGCAGCGGTATCGGCGGAAATGGTGTAACTGGGTTTAACGCCGATGGTCAGCGTATATTCCCGGCTGGTGCTTCCGGCGCTGTTTTCAGCCGTTACGGTGAAGGTAGAAGAACCCGCTGTGGTGGGGGTACCGGTGATTGTGCCGTCACTGTTCAGGGCCAGACCGACGGGCAGGGTGCCGCTGACGGTCCAGGTAATGGGGGCATCGCCGGTGGCGGTAAGGGTCTGGCTGTATGCAGTACCCACCTCGCCGTCAGGCAGGCTTTCGGTAGTGATGGTGGGGGCAATTTTCACCGTACCGCTGCCGGTCCAGCTTGCCGCCGCTCTCCACCGTGATGGTGTTGCCGTTCATATCCAGAGAGGAACTTTCCGGGATAGTCAGGGTTTCACCCTGGTCAATGGTGAGGCTCTCGTCCAGGGTCACATCACCGTAGACGGTGCCTTCTGCGCCGTTCCAGACGATGCCGCCGGTGCTGCCGGTACTGCCAATATTGACATTCGGGTTAACGCTGACACCACTTGCACTGATCCCGCCGGTTCTGGCGTCTACAATGGCATTATCGGTGACGGTCAGGCTGGTGGTGGCGCTGGTAGCCTCATATGCTCCCACACAAAACTTTATTCCATCACGGTCCGTGCCACCGCTGGCGCTCAGACTGCCGCCATTGACGGCAAGGGAGAGCCGCGGGGAGCTGGTGGCGTCACTACCGGACTGTACACAGACGCCAGCGGAGTCAACAAAGGAGGAACTACTGCTTGCCACGACAGACGCATTGTTGATGGTAAGGGAGGCATTGCCTGTTCCGCTTTTGACATATATTCCGTAAGAAGAACCAGATACTTCCAGACTGCCGTCATTGCCGCTATTTTGGATGAGAAGGGAGGCATTTGTGCCTACTGTCCCTCCTTGTTGTGCCTCCACATAAATTCCATAGGAGCCTGTGATGGTATTCGTACCAATCAGCTCTATGGTCAGGGAGACCGGTTTCTCACTATAGCACAAAGCATAGATCCCGGCACCTTTAGAAACTGAACTATCGCTGCTTCCTGTGATCGTCGCCTCGTTCAGCGTCAGGGTGGCGGTGTTTGGGTTGTATCTGACAGTCCAATCATTAGAAT
>CALWNO010000018.1 GCA_944382785.1 uncultured Gemmiger sp.
CTATACCTTTCTTGAACTATCTCTTTTCACCACCACCATTCATTTTTGGGGTTGACTTTTAATAGTTAATCTTTCGTGATGCCTCTCGATTCCCCGAAACCGGATGCAGCGGATACGGCTTCGGAGCAAGCCCGGGAGGAAAGCCTGGTCAAGGCCGCGGAAGAGAAGGCCGCCGCCTCGGCAGAGGTCGCCAAGGACAAGCGCCGTCAGCAGGCAGCCAGAGCGGCCAGTCAGCGGCAAAAGACCGAAGCGGAAACCCGGTACATCATTGACCAGCAGCTCCGACAGGTGGGGTGGGAGGCCGATACAGAGAAACTGCGGTTTTCCAACGGTACCCGCCCTGTCAAGGGCCGCAATCTTGCCATTGCCGAATGGCCCACGGACTCCACGGTAGGCAATCATGGCCGGGCGGACTACGCCCTTTTTGCCGGATTGCGGCTGGTGGGCATCATTGAGGCCAAAGCGGAACACAAGGACATCCCTTCGGTGATCGATTACCAGGGAAAGGAGTATCCCCGCAATATTCGTGGGGCGGATGCGCCGTATCAGGTGGGAACCTGGGGGCCCTATAAGGTCCCGTTCACCTTTGCCACCAACGGCAGACCCTACCTGGAACAATATAAAACCAAATCCGGTATCTGGTTTCTGGACCTACGCAGTCCTTCCAACGTGCCCAGGGCACTGCGGGGATGGATGAGCCCGGACAACCTGCTGGACCTGTTGGGCAAGGACGTGGGCGCCGGCAATCGGGCGTTGGAGCAGATGCCCTTTGACCTGCTGCGGGACAAGGACGGCCTGAATCTCCGGGACTATCAGCTGCGGGCCATCCAGGCGGCCGAACAGGCCATCATGGAAGGGAAGAATACGGCGCTGCTGGCCATGGCCACCGGCACCGGCAAAACCCGGACCGTACTGGGCATGATCTACCGTTTCCTGAAAACCGGTCGGTTCAAGCGGATTCTGTTCCTGGTGGACCGTACCGCACTGGGGGAGCAGGCGTTGGACGTGTTCAAGGAGGTCAAGCTGGAGGAATTGATGCCTCTGGCCGATATTTACAACATCAAAGGGCTGGAGGATAAGACCATCGAGCGGGAGACCCGCATTCAGGTGGCCACCGTACAGGGGATGGTCAAGCGCATCCTCTACAACGACGGGGAAACCATGCCCGCGGTCAGCGATTATGACCTGATCATCGTGGATGAAGCCCACCGCGGATACCTGCTGGATAAGGAGATGGGGGACACCGAACTGCTTTACCGGGACCAGCGGGACTACCAGAGCAAATACCGCAGTGTGATCGACTATTTCGACGCGGTGAAAATTGCCCTGACCGCCACCCCGGCCCTGCAGACCACCGAAATTTTCGGTCAGCCCGTTTTCAAATACACCTACCGGGAAGCAGTCATTGAAGGATACCTGGTGGACCACGACGCCCCCCACGATCTCCACACCAAACTGCGGGATGAAGGGATCCATTATCAGTCCGGCGATACCGTCACCCTGTACGACCCGGTGACGGGGGAGATCACCAACAGTGAGCTGCTGAACGATGAGCTCAATTTTGATGTGGAGCAGTTCAACAAAAAGGTCATCACTCGTTCCTTTAACGAGGCGGTTCTGGCCGAGATTGCCAGGGACATTGACCCGGAAAACCCGGAAGAGCAGGGCAAGACGCTGATTTATGCGGTGGATGACCAGCATGCCGACATGATTGTGGATATCCTCAAGAATATCTACGCGGAATATGGGGTGGACAACGACGCAATCAAGAAAATCACCGGCAGTGTGGGCGGCGGCAACCAGAAAAAGGTGCAGGAGGCCATCAAGCGGTTCAAGAACGAACGGTATCCCAGCGTGGTAGTCACGGTGGACCTGCTCACCACCGGCATTGACGTGCCGGAAATCACCAATCTGGTGTTTCTGCGCCGGGTGAAGTCCCGTATCCTGTTTGAGCAGATGCTGGGCCGTGCCACCCGCCTTTGCCCCAGGATCCACAAGACCCATTTTGAGATCTACGACCCGGTGGGGGTCTATGAATCGCTGGACCCGGTCAACACCATGAAACCGGTGGTGGTCAATCCGGCCACATCCTTTGGTCAGTTGCTGGACGGTCTGGAAGTGCTCACCGACGAAACACAGATCGAGTACCAGATCGACCAGATCATTGCCAAGCTCCAGCGGAAAAAGCGGAATCTGGACAGCAATACTCTGGAGCACTTTGTCAGCATGACCGGTGGCATGGATCCCACCGGATTGATCCAGCGGCTGCAGAAGGAACCGCCGCAGCAGGCGCGGGCCCGCCTGCTGGCTCAGCGGGAACTTTTTGCCCTGTTGGAGGAGACCCGGACCAACGGCCGCCGCCCGGTGGTTATTTCCGAAACGCCGGATGAACTGGTCAGCCATACCCGTGGTTACGGCACCGGAAGCCGCCCGGAGGACTATCTGGACGCCTTTGCCGAGTATGTCAGGACCCATCTCAATGAGGTGGCGGCGCTGAACATCGTCTGTACCCGGCCCAGGGAGCTGACCCGGGCGGGCCTGAAAGAGTTGCGCCTGACGCTGGACCGGGAAGGCTTCACCACACAGCAGCTCAATACCGCCCTGTCGGAACTGACCAATGAGGAGATGGCCGCGGATATCATCAGCCTGATCCGCCGGTATGCCGTGGGCTCCACCCTGGTCAGCCACGAAGCCCGCATCCGCCGGGCGGTGGACAAGCTGAAAAAGGCCCACAAATTCACCGCCATTGAGCAAAAGTGGATTGGCCGCATCGAAAAATACCTTATGGAGGAATCGGTGCTCAACGTGGGTGTGTTTGATGAGGATTCCCGGTTCCGCAGTGAGGGCGGATTCAAGAAGATCGACCGAATTTTTCAAAACCAATTAGAAAGCATTGTGCGGGAACTCAACGAGTATCTGTATGATGACGGAGGAAAAAGTGCATGACCACACAGGAAATCGTTTCCAAGCTCTGGAACCTTTGCAATGTGCTGCGGGATGATGGCATTACCTATCACCAGTATGTCACCGAACTTACCTACATCCTGTTTTTGAAGATGGCAAAGGAGACCGGAGCGGAAAAACAGATTCCCGCCGCCTATCGCTGGGACCGGCTCACCGAAAAAAGCGGTATTGAGCTGAAAAAGTTCTATAAAGAGCTGCTCACCTACCTGGGCGAAAACTGCACCGGCCGGGTGCGGGAGATCTACCAGGGGGCCGCCACCAACATTGACGAACCCAAAAACCTGGAAAAGATCATCACCACCATTGACGGGCTGGACTGGTATTCCGCCCGGGAAGAGGGGCTGGGCAACCTGTATGAGGGCCTGTTGGAGAAAAACGCCAACGAAAAAAAATCCGGTGCCGGCCAGTATTTTACCCCCCGCGTTCTGATCGATGTCATGACCCGGCTGATGAAGCCCCAGCCCGGCGAGCGTTGCAACGACCCGGCCTGCGGCACCTTTGGCTTCATGATCGCCGCCCACCGGTATGTGAAGGAGCACACCGACGACTTTTATGACCTGGGCGCCGACCAGGCAAAATTTGAGCGGGAAGAGGCTTTCACCGGTTGTGAGCTGGTCCACGATACCCACCGGCTGGCCCTGATGAATGCCATGCTGCATGATATTGACGGGCAGATCCTGCTGGCGGATACGCTGTCCAACCAGGGCAAGGTCCTGCGGGACTTTGACCTGGTGCTCACCAATCCGCCCTTCGGCACCAAGAAAGGCGGTGAGCGCGCCACCCGGGACGACTTTACCTTTCCCACCAGCAACAAGCAGCTGAACTTTTTGCAGCACATCTACCGCAGCCTGACCACGGACCCCAACCGCAACGGACGGGCGGCGGTGGTCCTGCCGGACAATGTGCTTTTTGCGGACGGCGACGGTGAAAAGATCCGCTGCGACCTGATGGACAAATGCAACCTGCACACCATTCTGCGCCTGCCCACCGGCATTTTTTATGCCCAGGGCGTCAAGACCAATGTGCTGTTTTTCACCCGCGGCAAAAGCGACAAGGGCAGCACCCGGGAGGTCTGGTTCTATGACCTGCGCACCAATATGCCCAGCTTCGGCAAGACCACTCCGCTGAAAAAAGAACATTTTGCGGACTTTGAAAAGGCCTACGAAGCCCCGGACCGCCATGCCGTGCAGGATGAGCGGTGGAGTGTGTTCACCCGGGAACAGATCGCCGAAAAGGGGAACAGCCTGGACATGGGGCTCATCCGGGATGATTCGATGCTGGACTATAACGACCTGCCCGACCCGGCGGACAGTGCCGAGCAAGCCGCCGCCGATCTGGAAGAAGCCGTGGACCTGCTGATGAGCGTGGTGAAGGAACTGCGGGCGCTGGAGGTGCAGGACTGATGGCGAAGAAAATTGTGATTCCAAAGCCAACGAAAGTTCCTAATAACTGGTGCTGGGTGGAACTAGGAAAATTGACTTTTATAAAAAGCGGATTTCCGTTTGATTCTAAGAGATTTACAAAAACAAAGAATCAATACGAAAAAACTCGTCCGTTAATTAGAATTCGGGATGTTGTTAATGGGGCGACTGAAACTTACACAGACGAAGTATGTCCAGAAGAATATGTCATCAAAAAAGGTGAAATTTTAATTGGCATGGATGGAGACTTTAATGTAGGAAAGTGGCAAAGCGAAGATGCTTTATTAAACCAGCGAGTCTGCTGTATTCAGTCCTGCTCTTCTCTATATTTGAATGATTTTTTGTTTTACTACCTACCTGGTCCACTGAAGAAAATCAATGAGGCAACCCCAAGTGTGACGGTCAAACACCTTTCTACTAAAACTCTTGCCATTACTCCTGTACCGGTACCACCCCTTCCTGAACAACAGCGCATTGTAGACCGCATTGAAAGCCTGTTTGCCAAGTTGGACGAGGCCAAGCAAAAGGCGCAGGACGCGCTGGACAGCTTCGAACCCCGCAAGGCCGCCATCCTTCATAAAGCCTTCACCGGTGAACTGTTAGGAAAACATGCAGTAAATATTACGTCTCTTGATAAAATAGCGACGTGTATTCGTATAGGGCCATTTGGATCGGTGCTTCATAAAGAGGATTATGTTTTAGGCGGAATACCTGTTATTAATCCTAAACATATAGTGCAGCAGAGAATAATACCGGAAGAAAACGTAACGATTCCTATCAATAAGGCTGAGGAACTTCCATCCTATATCTTGCAAAAAAATGATATTATATTAGGACGACGAGGGGATATGGGACGTTCTGCACCTGTAACAGAGGAGGAGGCAGGGTGGCTTTGTGGGACAGGAAGCATGATTATCAGGCTAAAACCGGGTTATAGTGCAAAATTTTACTCGCAATTTATTGCAAGCCAAGCTGCCGTCAGCTATTTAGAGGAAAATAGTGTCGGGTCTACTATGAAAAATTTGAATGAAAAAATAGTGTGCTCGTTGCCAATACCTGATTTTACGGTTGACGAACAACTCGAAATCGTCCGCCTCCTTGACGACCTCCTCGCCAAAGAGCAGCAGGCCAAAGATACCGCCCAAAAGGTGCTGGAGCAGATCGACCTCATCAAAAAAGCTGTCCTGGCCCGCGCCTTCCGCGGGGAACTGGGCACCAACGACCCCAACGAGGAAAGCGCTGCGGAATGGCTGAAACAAATGGTGTGAATCCCACCCGGGAACATCCCTCGGGTGGGGACCCCTCTTTTGCGGCAGGGCAGCAGAATCAAATGCTATTGATAATTCTTGCTAAATGCGGCGCAAAATGATATAATGGGCACAATCGGATGTTGCCCAAAGGGCCATCCGGCCGGCCACGATCCGCTGTTTGTCAGAACTCCCGCGGCAATGCAAAAAACATGCCGCTCCCGGACTTCTGCACGGATGGCGGCTCCGGGCAGGGTCCGATTGTTTTTGCCTTCCGGCGGCAAGTCGGTCCGGCAATCATCAGAAAACTTGCATGGTATCGTTTTCAGAGAGGATGTGTGTACAGTGAAAAAGTATAAGGCAGTATCTGGTCCCAAAAACGTGAATGTGGCCAAGGGCAACACCCAGGCGGCGTTTGATATGTTTGCGGATATCATCAATCGTGAAGCGACCGGCGGCTGGGAATACCATTCCATGGAAACCATCACTGTTACCGAAAACCCCGGCTGCTTCCAGCAGCCTGTCCCGACCAACTACTACATGCTGATTTTTGTGCGGGACGAATAAAGCACAGACCCTACCCGGCGGTTCGGCTTGGCGGGGCGGCAAAACCGCCCCGCCTCTGCTGCCCGCCGCCGTTGCTTTCAAGCTTTGGCTTTTCGTGGCCGGCCCCGTTCCCAGGAACGGCGGATCACCTGTGGATTTACATGCAAGTTTTCCTTTTTTGAAAGGTACAGAATTTGAATCAAATTGAATTTGGTGAAGACCAGCTGAATGATCTGGGCAGCATTGCACAAAAGCTGTTTCAGGATACCACCGACCCCCGCAGCCGGGCCTATAAGCGGATTCTGGTCCGCCCTACCATCTCCTGGGGCAAAATTGCGGGCTGTGTGGCCCTGTTCTGGCTGGCAGTCATCCTGTCTTTTGCAGTGCTGCTTCAGTGCGGCGTCGGTGTTGTGTTGTCCCTTGCAGGGGCGGCCGCCGTTGCCATCGTGCTGCTTTTGCTCTGCGCAAAACGAATGCTGATCTGCCTGGTCCGGATCTACCAGCGCTATGCCCCCGATTCCATCCGCAACAAATGCAGATTTGAGCCTTCCTGCTCCCAGTACATGATCTTGTCTTTGCAGAAATATGGACTGTGGCGGGGCCTGAAAAAAGGCATCGGGCGGCTCAGGCGGTGCAACCCCGACGGCGGCGGTTACGATATGCCGTGAACGCCTTTGCCGTATACATTTGAATTCTGCTCTATACCAACAGGCCCCGGAAACAACCATGGTTGCCTCCGGGGCCTGTTTTGTGTAAGAAGGAAAGGGAATCACCGGTTTGCCGGTTTGCGGCCGGACATCCGGCAATGTTTTCAGAGATCGGCAGCGGCCGCTTTCAGACGGTGATAATAGCCGTCTACATAAGCAAGATAGATCACACCGCCGATCACATAGGCAATGACGGTCAGCGCAAAACCCACCGAAAGGCCGATGGTCTCCTGCAGGCAGCCCATGAGCAAGGACCCGATGCCGATTCCCACATCATAGGAAAGCATATAGGTGGCATTGGCCACGCCGCGCTTGGGAGCGGGAGTGCTGCCGGTCACAAACGCCTGAAACAGCGGCTGCAATACGCCGTACCCCACCCCAAAGAAGAACCCGGCAATCAGCAGATGGACGCCGGTCCGCAGGAACAGGTAGCTGGCCATGGTTAGAATCAGGATGCCCAGACTCAGACACACCAGCCCTTTGTGGCGTCCTGCGTCGATCATCTTCTGGGTGGACAGCTTGGAAGCCAGCATCCCGATGACCAGGAAAATATAAAAGTAAGGCAGAAAGGCCGAAAGTCCTTTCTCCTGGGCAAAGATGGAAGAATAGGCAATGACGGCCCCATAAGGGATCATCAGAAACATCATGTTGAACATGAAGGGCAAAGCGGGTCCGTGGATCGTGTCCCGGATGGAAAAGCGCTTGCGCTGCACCTTGGGATAGCGGATGCGGCAGCAGGACACGCAGATCAGGGCCGCCACCGTGATGCCGAAAATCGTCAGGAAGGAGGCCTGGCTGCTCATGTGGCTCTGGACCTGCAGCCCCACATACGGCCCCACAGCCATGCCGATGGATACCGTAAAGGCAAACCGGCTGATCCCTTCGGTGATCTTTCCGGCAGGCAGTACATCACCGGCCAGGGTCATGGTGGCGGACCCGCAGACCGAGTACACCGCGCCCATGTACAGCCGAATGACGATCAGCGCCGCAAACATCGGGAAGGCGATAAAAGCGGGAAAAGACAGGCAGAACAAAGCCAGAAACAGCAGATAGACGCGGTAACGATTGAAGTTGTCCAGCAGGTACCCGGCCACCGGGCGAAACAGGATGGTGGCCACCGACATGGCCGTAAGCACAATGCCCACCCTGGCACCGGTGATCCCGATTTCCTGGCAGTAAATGGGAATGATGGGGATCGAGGCATAAAACGCGGCCAGGACCAGCAGGTTGGTAATAAACAGAAAAATGAATCTTCGGTTCCAGATTTTTTCTTTTTTCTCCATGACATCATACTCCTTTACAAGGGAAAAAGACAAAAAAAATAGTGGCAATTGCCACCACATTAGTGTGGCACGGGACATTGTATCCGTCAATATCTGGTTGCAAGTGCCACTAGAATGAGGTATAATCAAAAGCGCAGAAAGGGGAGAGACCGATGGTTCCGTATGCTGCAGACAGCCCGTTCAAAGCAATTTCCATCTTGTACCGCAAGTCTCATATCTGGCTGAACAACGGATGTGCCCAGTATGATCTCACTGCGGCCCAGGCAGTGGTCATCATGATCGTGTGTGATTTCAAGGTGCTGACACAGGATGAGATCACAAAGCGCCTTTCTCTGGATAAAAGTGTGATCGCCAAGACAGTGTCCAAACTGGAAGAGCGGGGGTTTCTGGTGCGCGCCACCAACGCAAAGGACAAGCGCACCTATGATATCCGTCCCACCGAAAAGGCGTGGACGGTATATCCCTCTATCCGGGATCAGGTGGAGCAGTGCTTTGCCAGAATGACCCGCTCCATGTCCGAAGAAGAAAGAGACACTTTCCAGCGTTTGCTGAGCCGGGTGGCACAATCGGTGCTGGAGCAAGAAGGTTGAACCTTATACAGCAAAACCCCCGGGATACCAGTTCAGGTATCCCGGGGGTTTTGTCAGATGATGTAGGGAAAATCAGGCTTTCTCCTCAGCCTTTTCTTTAGGCAGCAGCACATTCATGATAATGGCCACAAAGGCGGCGGGCACAATGCCGGAACCGCCGAAGATCAGCTGCACTGCCTGGGGCAGCCCGGCCAGAACGGCGCTGTTGGCGCCCAGGCCGTATCCCAGCCCCAGCGCCACCGAAACAATGGACATGCTACGGGCGGTCAGGGGTTCCCGGGTGATCAGCTGAATGCCGCTCATCACAATGGAAGAGAACATGATCACGGCCGCACCGCCCAGCACGCTCTGGGGCATGATGGACACGATGGCCGCCAGCTTGGGCAGCAGGCCGCACAGTACCAGGAAAATGGCGCCGCAGGCCAGAGCCGTGCGGTTGACGATCTTGGTCATGGTGACCAGACCCACATTCTGGCTGAAAGAGGTGTTGGGCAGCACACCGAACAGGGCGGCAAAGGAGGAACCCAGACCGTCGCACATCACACCGCCGGCCAGTTCCTGGTCGGTGGCCTCCCGGCCCATGCCGCCTTCGGTCACGCCGGAAATGTCGCCCACCGTTTCCACGGCCGTCACAATGAACATGATCATCACCGGAATGATGGCACGCAGATCAAACACCGGCTTTACCGGCATCAGCTGCGGGATGGAGAACCAGTCTGCCTGGGCCACCTTGTCCCAGTTCAGCACCCAGGCCTTGGTGTACTCCACACCGTCGGCGGTCACACCGGTGGTGGACAGGAACAGGGGCAGCACAGCGCAGATCACATACCCGCAGATAATGCCGATGAGAATGCAGGAAGAGCTGGCCAGACCCTTGGCGCCGTGCTTGAGGATCAGCACAATGACCATGACAGCCAGGCCGATGAGCAGGTTTTCCACGGAGCCGTAGTCCGCGGCGGAGGTGCCGCCGCCAAAAGACCCCACACCCACGCTGATCAGAGAAAGACCGATGGACAGCACCACGGTACCGGTGACCACGGCGGGGAAGAAGCGGCGCAGCGGTTTGAGGAAGGCGCCCAGCACCGTCTCAAACAGGCCACCCAGAATCGAAGCCCCCATGATGGCTGCATAGGAAACGATTCCGCCGCCCATGACCTTGACCACACTCTGGAACACGCCGATGAAGCCGGAGCTGGTGCCCATAATGATGGGCACCTTGCCGCCCACAGGCCCGATGGCAAACAGCTGTACCAGGGTGACCAGGCCAGCCACCAGCATGGCGTTCTGCAGCAGCGTCACCTGGATGGCCGCAAATTCTTCCGCGCCACCGCCGGCCGCACAAAGGCTGGTGATGATCAAAATCGGGGTCAGGTTTCCCACGAACATGGCCAGCACGTGCTGCAGACCCAGGGGAATGGCCTGCCGTAGCGGTAGTTTCCCCTCAAATTCGTAGGGAGTTGAATATTGTTGTGTTTTTTCCATCTTGTTCCTCCCGTTTCGTACTGTATGACAAACAAACCTATTATACCAGAGAATGGCAAAACCTCCCACCGGTTTTGCCAAAAAGAATGGAAAAAGCGGGATTTTCTCCCTTTTATGCAAGACAGGGCCTCCGCAACGGAAAAATCTTGTTCCGGCTGCCGGAAAAAGTGCGGAGCAGGGCCAAAAGTAGGAATGTCGGTGGGGGAACCGGCACTGTGTTCATTCAGTCGGTTTCGGTATGGCACAGGAAAAAAGCTCCCATAAGAAAACAGGTCTCTGCCCATGGGCAAAGACCTGTTTATGCTCTCAAAGGTTACCCTTCCAGGATACGGCCGTCAATGGAAATGGTGACCACGCGGCAGGGCAGGGCACGGCCACTGGCAGCCATGGCTTTTTGCACGGCATAGGTCAGACCGCCGCAGCAGGGAACTTCCATGCGCACCACGGTCAGGGAGGCAATCTCGTTTTCCCGCAGGATGGCGGTCAGCTTTTCGCTGTAATCCACCCCGTCCAGTTTGGGGCAGCCGACCAGGGTGACCCGGTTGTGCATGAATTCCTGGTGCATCCGTGCGTAGGCGAAAGCCGTGCAGTCGGCGGCAATCAGCACATCCGCTCCGGCAAAGAAGGGGGCGTTTACCGGTACCAGCTTGATCTGCACCGGCCACTGCTTCAGGCAGGAAGCCCGGTCGGTGTGCCCTGCCGGGGCAGCTTCGGCCATCTGGTGCATCCGCTGACCGGGACATCCGCCCGCAACCGGTTTCTGCTGCATGTGCCGTGCCACAGCGGCTTCGTCGTAGGCGGCTGCTTCCCGTTCCACAAAGGTGATCGCACCGGTGGGGCAGGTGGGCAGACAGTCGCCAAGACCGTCGCAGTAGTCGTCCCGCAACAGTACGGCTTTGCCGTTTTCCATGCCGATGGCGCCTTCATGGCAGGCCCGGGCACAGGCCCCGCAGCCGTTGCATTTTTCCTGATCGATATGAATGATTTTCCGAATCATGAGTAACTCCTTGTCTTTTGGATTCTGTGTTTCATTATAGCCCGAATTTCCCGCCGTGGCGGTTGCACAAACCACGCAAATCAAAAAATGGCGGGCCGCAAGCCTTCCTTCATGCACAAAAGTGACAACTCTGCGCACAACCGTTGTGGAGCAAAATCAACAAAAATGACGAAATAACGCATATCTGCCTTTGCGAAAACCGGATTTTTGTGTTATAATAAAAACATACAAAAAGAAAGTGGGGGTACCATGTATAACATTGGGGATATCATCGTATATGGTGAGCATGGAATCTGCCGCGTGGCGGCAGTGGGACCGCTGGACCTGGGCGGTCCCGGCGGACGGTTGTATTATACGCTGCATCCGTATTATCAGCCGGAACTGGTGATCTATGCCCCCATTGACAACGAACGCGTGGTGGTTCGCCCGCCCATTACCCGGGAGCAGGCGGAGCAGATCGTTCATGAACTGCCGGAGGTTCCCGAACTGGAAATCCCCGACGAGAAGGGCCGTGAAGCCCTGTTCAGTCAGGTGCAGCATGGCTGCGACTGCCGGGCACTGGCCGGCATGCTGAAGACGCTGTACCATCGCCGGGCACAGCGCCAGCAGAAAGGGCGCCGCGCCACCACCCTGGACGAACGGTATTTCCATGCAGCGGAAGATCAGCTGTATGGGGAACTGGCCTTTGCCCTGGGGATGGATCGCAATGAAGCTTCGGAGTACATTCGCACCTGTCTGGGACAGGCCGGATAAATAAAAACGGACAATCCCCCGCCAAGGATGAAATTTTACATCCTGGCGGGGCATTTTTTGGTGTAAGGGACAAGCCCGGCATATTCATGGCATAAAATGCAAAAACTGAAAACAAAGTGCTGCTCTCACCCGGCGGGAACAGGACAAAATTGACCCGGAGGAACCCTTTCGCGGCCATTGCTTTTGGGAAAAGTTGGGTGTACAATACCCATGTGTATGCCGTGCTGGGCGGAGGACCCCTTCCGCTGCGGCATATACGGAAACAGGAGGGTATTTTGGCAAACCTGAGAAGACAAAAGGAGGCCCTGGTCAACTATTTTGAAGCAGGCTGCAAGCCGGCCGGGAAGATGACCGTGGGGCTGGAAGTAGAACACTTTATTACCAGGGCTGACGGCAGCCCTGTGGATTTTGAGCAGATCCAGCAGGTCATGCAGGCGCTGCAGCAAACCGGGGATGTGCCGGTTGTGATGGATGGCTCCTATATGGGATTTTACAGCGATGCCTATGGCATCTCTCTGGAGCCTGCCTGCCAGCTGGAAATCAGCATTTTCCCGCAGCCCAGCGTAAGCCGCCTGATGGCTGTGTATGAAGGCTTTGCGGCGCGGATGCACCGTGCCCTGGCCCAGCAGGGGCTGCGTGGGTACAATCTGGGGTATCACCCCACCCGTCGGGCAGATATGCTGCCCCTCATCCCCAAAAAGCGGTACGAGGTGATGGACCGCTATTTTCAAAAGCGGGGCCATCACGGCACCCAAATGATGCGAGCCACCGCCTCTACCCAGGTGTCGGTGGATTATTACAGTGAGCAGGACTTTGTGCGTAAATATCGGGTGGCCTGTCTGATCGCCCCGCTGCTGGCGCTGCTCACCGACAATGCCCCAGTCTATGAGGCACAGCCTAACCATTCCTACAGTGTGCGGACCTCCGTCTGGAGTGATGTGGACCCTGACCGCTGCGGCATTCCGCCGATTTTGATGGACGAGGATTTCGGCTTTGAAAAGTATGCCGATTATATCCTGCAGAAACCGCTGGTGGTATCCCGCCGTGGTCCCCGCACTGAAGGGGTGGGCCGCAAGTCTGCCTTTGAGGTGTATCCTTCCGCCATGGGACGGGAAGAGATCGAGCATGTGCTGTCCATGTTCTTCTTTGATGTGCGCCTGAAAAGCTATATTGAGATCCGGGTGGGCGACAGTATGCCCGCCCCCTATGTGGCCGGTTATGCGGAGATGGTCAAGGCTGTTTTGTCCAGTCCGGCAGCGCAGGATGGTATTCTGCGCCATTATGCGGGTGCCACCGTGGAGGACATTGAAGCGGCGAAGGTAGGGATCTGCTGTAACGGATACAAAGCCCAGGTGTATGGGCGCCCGGTGGCGGATGAGGTGGCCTGGCTCATGGCCCAGGCGAAAAGCCGGGTGACCACCGCCGAAGGCCGCCGCAACCTGGAACCCCTGGCTGCTCTGGCAGCTCAGAAGAAAACCATCCGAGAAACGGTGACTGACTATGAATCCTTGTAAGAATGCCCTGGCCCTGGATGCCGAATATCTGGAGATGGCCCGCCGTGACCCGGCGGCGCTGCGTCATGATTTTGACGCCATTGTGGCGTACATGAAGCAGTCCACCGCCATCCACCATGGGGAATACGTGCGGACCTGCTTCAAACCCAAGCTGCTGACCGAGTCTCAGTTTGCCTGTATCAAGGCGGACATGGAGGTTCTGTATTCCATCTTCGCCCGGGTGATGGATGCCTATGAAACGGACCCTTCCTACCGGGCATTGTTCGGCTTTGATCCCCGGGTTGAGGAGCTGATCCTGCGGTCCAACCGGGCGCCGTCGCTGCTTCCCATGGCCCGCATTGATTTCTTCTATAACGAGGAAACCGGGGCATATACTTTTTGTGAGTTCAACACCGACGGCGCCAGCGCCATGAACGAGGACCGGGAGCTGCACAATGCCCAGCGGCTTTCGGGGGTGTACCGGGCGTTTACCCAGGCGCACAAGACCCGGCGCTGCGAACTTTTTGACAGCTGGGTGGAGAACATGCGGCGCATCTGGCAGCGGGCCGGCGGCCATGATATCCCCCGGGTTGCCATTGTGGATTACATGGAATGCGGTACCGTCAATGAGTTTGAAATTTTCCGGCAGCACTTTGAACAGGCGGGCATCCCGGCGGAAGTCTGCGATGTGCGGGCGCTGCGGTATGACGGCCATGTTCTGACGGGCCCGGCAGGGCAAAAGATCGATATGATCTACCGTCGGGCCGTGACCAGTGATGTGCTCAACCATTATGAGGAAAGCACCGCCCTGCTGCAGGCTGCCCGGGACGGAGCGGTGCTGCTGGTGGGAGATTTCCACACCCAGATCGTGCACAACAAGGAGCTGTTCCGTGTGCTGCATCTGTCCCGTACTATGGAGATGCTCACCCCGAAGCAGAGGGAGTATATTAAGGCCCATGTGCCCTACACGGCGGAATTTTCCGCCCGGCACCTGCCCATGGTGCTGGAGGACAAGGATCGCTGGATTCTCAAACCCACCGATTCTTATGGCTCCCGGGGGGTATATGCAGGGGTGGAATACGACGCCGATCGTTGGGCCGAGGTGGTGCGCGGCGTGCCTCAGACCGGATATCTGCTGCAGGAATTCCACACCCCCTATGTGACCGAAAACTACGGCCTGAACGGGGAAGAATTCGGCCTGAACCGGTATTATAACCTGACCGGGATCTACACCTATGACGGGGTGGCCCAGGGGGTGTATTCCCGGGTGTCCCTCACCCCCATCATCTCTTCCCAGTACAGTGAAAAAACCTTGCCCACCCTGCTTGTGGCGGATTGATGAATGACAGACCCGGATTCTGCGGATACTAGCCAAAACACCGAGCTGATCGGGAAAGGGGCGCAGTTCATGCGGGAAACATCTTACCATGCCATTCTGACGGAAATGACGGTGCGTGCTCTGTGGGAGACGCAGAACGTCATTGATTGCATCCCGGACGAACTGTGGGATAAACCTTACGGCGGTGCACCGCTGTGGCAGCATGTCTATCATCTGTTGCACGGTCTGGATCAATGGTTTATCAATCCACGGGACCAGGACTTTGTGGAACCGCCCATCCATACGCCCTTGCTGCAGGATCTGGCCATCTATCCGGCCACCCACCTGAACCGCCGCCAGATCAATGACTATTTTCATACCATCAAGGCGAAGCTCTCGCTGTATCTGCCGGCGCTGCACGATGAGGACCTTCTGCAGCGCCCGGAAGGGTGCGAGTGGACCCGTATGACCTTGATTCTGGCCCAGTACCGGCATCTGCACCTGCACCTGGGGATGCTGATGGGTTTTATACAGGCGGCCACCGGTCTGTGTCCGCGGGTGCTGGATCTGGGCACCGAGATCCCGCTGGGACCCTATGACCCTTATGAGTAAGGAAAGGATGTTTGCAAGATGAAACGCCTGCTGTGTCTGGTGCTGTCCGTGCTGTTGCCGGCGGTTTTTCTGTGTGGCTGTAAAAAGCAGGAACCGGAAGTCACCTGGCAGACCACGCTGCCCAACACGGGGGTCACCATGACGGTGGCCGGTGGGGAAGTGACCCAGTCTACCACCCTTCTGTATCCGGACGACGGCACCCAGAATTGCTGGGAGGAACCGCTGTTGACGGTACCGGCCGTTCCCACACTGACCTGGGAGGGGGTGGAACCGGAAGACGTTCAGATCGTGTTTGTCTTTGCCTGGGACAACTGCTACCGCGTATACAAAACATCCAGCCCTATCGACAAGGTGGACTATTGTCTGGAAGATTCGGAACCGGGGACGGTGCGGTACCGGTTTGATACATCCTATTGCTTTATGATCACGGTGACAACGGAACAGGGAAGCGACGAGTTTATCCTGGACTGCCGCCGGGATATCTGATGAAAAGAGGCCCGACCGGGTAAGGTCGGGCCTCTTTTGCGGTTGAGGATCACTTTTCAGGCAGGGTTTCCACGTATACGCTGGTGGAGGGAAAGGCAAAGGAGCAGCCTTCCTTTTCCATCAAATCCATGATCTTCAGGTTTACCCGGTTTTTCATGGCCCGGAAATCCGCCAGCCCCAGCGCCGTCACATACATCCGCACATCAATGTCGATGCTGGAAGCGCCGAAATTGGTCAGGCAGACCTGCACCGTGTCCGGCTGGGCGGTGGGTTCGGAACGGCACAGCTCGGTCAGGGCAGTGCAAAGCTGTTCAATCTTCTCCCGGGGCGTGTCGTAGGTGACGCCGATGACAAAGTTCCACAGGCGGCTGTTGCGGTCGGTCACGTTCTGGATATACTCCGCACTGACCTTGGAATTCTCCACCGTGATCTGGCAGTTGTCGGGGGTGCGCAGCTTGGTGGAGCGGAAAGAGATCTCCTCCACTGTGCCCTCAAAGCTGCCCAGTACGATGTAATCCCCGATACCGAACGGCCGTTCCATCACCAGGGTGATCCCGGCAATCAGGTTGGACAGGGTAGACTGGGCGGCCAGGGAGACCGCAAGGCCTGCCACCCCGGCACCGGCCATCAGGCCCGCCACCGGCACACCAAACAGTTCCAGCATGGCCAGAATCGTGACGGCAACCACCACAGCCCGGTAGATCTTTTCAAAAAAGTGGGTCATGGTCTTGTTGCTTTCCAGGTCCAGTCGGTTCTGGGCGCTGCGCAGCAAAAGGCCGCACAGAGCTTCACTGCGCCAGAATCCCAGCCCCAGCAAAGCGATGGAAATAGCGCCGAATACCGGCCCGGCCAGCAGTTCGGTCTGGCGCGGCGTCAGGGGCAGGGGAAAGGCCAGCACGGCCAGATAGATCAAAAAAGTGCGCAGCAGCAGAACCAGCGAACCGGAAAATCCGTCAAACAGAATCCGGAGCCATTCAGGCATGAACCGCAGCAGCTTGGCGCGCAGTGTGCGGATCAGAGCGCGGTATAGCCGGGTGCCGAACACGGCCGCCAGTGCCAGAATGACGGTCAGAATAATACGCAAAATGCTGTTATGGGTATTGATGAACCCCATGAACAGCGCCCAGAATTCCTGAATTGCCATTGTCGTTTTACTCCCATAGAACCAGAAAAAACAGGTGATTTGCACCTGTGTACGAGTATTTGTGCATGTGGTAAGCATACCTTGAATCAGACTTTGTGTCAAGGCCGGAACGCAGGATGCAAAAAACTGCTTGCATTCCCGGCAAACTGTGCTATACTGTTGCTCAGAAAGTCTGTTTCAGGGCGGGGTGAAATTCCCCACCGGCGGTAAAGCCCGCGACCGGCTGCTCAGGCAGCCGCTGATTCGGTGAAATTCCGAAGCCGACGGTATAGTCCGGATGGAAGAAACGGAAGCTCGCTTTATTTGCTTTGCTTTCCGTGCCCTGCTGCATCTTTGCGGCAGGGCACTTTTGCTTGGCAGGAAAACAAGCCTCCCGACAGCTGTGGCAACCGGCTTTCACGATTTAGCTAGGGCCGCAACGGCCGGGAGGTATTTTTTATGAAAACCAAAAACCATATCCGCGAACTTACTGTGACCGCCATGCTTTCGGCCATCGGCTTTGTGCTGATGATGGTGGACTTCAGCCTGCCCATGTTCATCCCGTTCTTCGTCAAGATGGACATCTCCGAACTGCCGGCACTGCTGGCTTCCTTCAGCCTGGGACCGGTGTACGGCGCGGCGGTCTGCCTGGTCAAGAATATCCTGGCGGCCATCTTCCACGGCTCCACCGGCGGCATCGGGGAAGTGTGCAACTTCCTGCTGGGAGCGGCTTTCACCGTCACGGCTGGTCTGATTTATAAATATCACAAGAGCCGCAAGATGGCCGTCATCGGAGCTTTGGCAGGGTCCGTGGTCATGGCCCTGATCAGCGTGCCGGTCAACTACTTCATCACCTATCCGGTGTATGCCCAGATGTTCGGCGGCATGGACCTGATTCTGGAAGCTTACCAGGAACTGAACCCCAACGCCACCAGCCTGCTGTTCTGCCTGGTCATGTTCAATCTGCCCTTTACCTTGGTGAAAGGCCTTCTCGATTCGGTGCTCTGCTTCCTGATCTACAAGCCTCTGTCTCCCATCCTGCATGGCCGCCGTTGAGTCCGGGGGTTCGGCCTGCAAAAAAGTGGTCGAAAAATCGTTGACAATCCCCGAGTGGTATGCTATGATACTCCTCGACATCAGAATAAGGTGACTTATCAAGAGTGGCTGAGGGAACAGGCCCTGTGAAGCCCGGCAACCTGCGCATGGCGTAAGGTGCCAATTCCTGCGGGAAACCGGAAGATAAGCGTTTGCGCGCGTTTCCCGCCGTGTGTGGGAAACGCGCTTTTTGCTGTGTTTGCCGCCGTGACGGGATGTGCCGCATGGTTTTCGTCAAGTTGCCTTTCTGACCCGCAATTTTTCCCTATCAATAGGAGGCAGCTTACTATGTCCAAATTCCTGTTCACGTCCGAATCTGTTACCGAGGGGCATCCCGACAAGATCTGCGATCAGATCTCCGACGCCATTCTGGATGCCATCCTGGAGCAGGACCCCGGTGCCCGTGTGGCCTGTGAGACCACCTGCACCACCGGTCTTGTCCATATCATGGGCGAGATCACCACCACTTGTTATGTGGACCTGCCCGGCATCGCCCGCGGCGTCATCAAGGACATCGGCTACGACCGGGCCAAGTATGGCTTTGACTGCGATACCTGCGGTGTCATGACCAGCATCGACGGTCAGAGCCCTGACATTGCCCTGGGCACCAACGATGAGGTGGCCGGTGCAGGTGACCAGGGAATGATGTTCGGTTTTGCCTGCAACGAAACCCCCGAACTCATGCCCCTGCCCATCTCTCTGGCCCACAAGCTGGCCAAGCGTCTGACCGACGTGCGCAAGGACGGCACCATGGGATACCTGCGTCCGGATGGCAAGAGCCAGGTCACCATCGAGTATGTGGACGGCAAGCCCGCCCGGGTGGACACCGTGGTCATCTCCAGCCAGCACAGCCCGGAGGTCAGCCAGGACCAGCTCCATGCAGATATCATGGAAAAGGTCATCAAGGCCACCATCCCCGCCAACCTGCTGGATGAGAACACCAAATATTTTATCAACCCCACCGGCCGTTTTGTGGTGGGGGGTCCTCAGGGTGACAGCGGTCTGACCGGCCGCAAGATCATCGTGGATACCTACGGCGGCTATGCCCGCCACGGCGGCGGCGCGTTCAGCGGCAAAGACCCCTCCAAGGTGGACCGCTCCGCTGCTTATGCTGCCCGCTGGGTGGCCAAGAACCTGGTGGCCGCCGGCCTGGCCGACAAGTGTGAAGTCCAGCTGGCCTATGCCATCGGCGTGGCCGAGCCGGTTTCCATCTTTGTGGATACCTTCGGCACCGGTACGGTGGAGGATGAAAAGCTGGAAGCAGCTGTGGAGAAGGTCTTTGACCTGCGCCCTGCGGCCATCATCCGGGACCTGGATCTGCGCAAACCCATCTACCGCAAGCTGGCTGCCTACGGCCACATGGGCCGGGAGGACCTGGGCGTCAAATGGGAAAGCACCGATCGCGTGGAGGAACTCAAGGCGGCGGTTGCTTCCCTGTAATGGCATCTGATCAATAAAAACAGGCTCTGTGCCCCGCTTCCGCAGCAAGGAAAAAGTGAGGGGACAGGGCCTGCTTTTTGTCTGCAACAAAGACAAAACCTTGCAAAATGAGAAAATCGCTGTATAATTTTACATATATGCGAATATGTGTCAAATCAACGATCAGAAGGGAAGCGCATGGTTTATGAAAATCCGCAGAGCCGAAATCCGGGATATGGACCGCATCAATGAATTGCTGATGCAGGTGGAGCTGGTGCATCACGGCATCCGTCCCGATCTGTTCAAAAACGGCGGGCGCAAATATACCGATGAGGAACTGGCCGCCATCATTGCCGACGATCAGCGGCCCATTCTGGTGGCGACGGATGAAAACGATCGCCTGCTGGGCTACGCCTTCTGCATCTTCAAGCAGTATCTGAACGACAACATCATGACCGACATCAAAACGCTGTACATTGATGATCTGTGTGTGGATGAGGTCTGCCGGGGCCAGCATATCGGCCGGACTCTGTATGAAGCCGTTCTGGCCTATGCCCGGGAACACGGGTGCTACAATGTGACCCTGAACGTCTGGGCCGGCAACGACAAGGCCCAAGGCTTCTATGAATCCTGCGGTTTCAGACCCCAGAAAACCGGTATGGAGATCATCCTGTAAAACAGAGCAACAGCCCCCGCTTTTCCAGTCAGGAAGGCGGGGGCTGTTTTTACAACGGCGTCAGATCATATTGTCGGTAGCAGTCGTTCAATTCACGCTGGTTGGCGATGCGGCGGGCTTTCCGGGGCCAGGTGTGCAGCACGTCCGCATACCGCTGCCGGATATCTTTGGTTCGCCCGTCTTTCAGGACCCAACAGAGAAAAGGAAGGTCGATTTTCTCCACACAGCCTTCTCCCATGGAATCCCGTGTCTGCCCGTGATACCGCACAAACCGGGAAACCACCCGGCGCAGGCAAACCCAGCGCCCGAAATCCAGAAAAAAGATCAGGTCGGATTCCCTCATGCGCCTGTCATACCACAGGCGGGTATAATTGCCGTCGATCACCCAGCCATCCCGGTTGCAATCCAGGAAAGCCTGTACATCGGCCAGCATGTCCGGCTGGCTTCGCTCGGTCCATCCGGCAGAAAATTTGACCCGATCCAGATGCAGCACCGGCAGTCCGTACCGGCGCCCAAAAGCGGCGGCCAGGGTGGACTTGCCGCTGCCGCTGTATCCTATGATGCTGACCTTCATGACAAACTCCTTTCCGGGGCAAATGGTGTGCGATACAACGCCAAACAATGGTACAGACTATTACTATATATAAAAAGGAAAGGACTGTCAACGCCATTGCCAAAAAAGGGCGGATTGGCTATAATATAAAGGTATATTGGGTGATTCTGTCCAAAAGCAGAAACTGAGAGAAAGGAGGAAACGGCCATGCCCGGGGAGCTGCTCAAACTGGAAGGCGTTGTGGAGCATGTGATTTTTGAAAATCCCGAAACCGGGTACGCGGTGTTTGAGGTAGATGCCGGCGGTACCGATGTGGTCGTTTCCGGCAATGTGGGCAGCATCGACAACGGTATGTCGGTGGTGGTGTACGGGCAGATGACCAACCATCCCAACTACGGGGAACAGTTCCGGGCCGAAACCTGTGAGGCCGCCCTGCCCCAGGACACCGCTGCCATCCAGAGCTATCTGGCCAGCGGTGTGCTGCCGTATATCGGCTCTTCCACGGCCAAAAAGATTGTGGCCAGATTCGGTGCCGAGACCCTCACGGTCATTGGGGAAGAGCCGGACCGCCTGTGCGAGATCAAGGGAATTACCCCACAGAAGGCTGCGGCTATTTCCAACGAGTTCCGCCGCCTGTACGGTGTGCGGGAAGTGATCGCCTGGATGGCCCGATTCGGCCTTTCGGCGCAGTGTGCGGTGACGGCGTACCGGGCTTTCGGATCCCACACGGTGGAGGCGCTGAACCAGAATCCGTATATCCTGTGCGGAGAACCGCTGAACCTGAAATTCAGTCAGGTGGACACCATCGCCAACACCCTGCAGGTGGGGGCGGACAGTCGCCTGCGCATGGCGGCGGGGCTCCTGTATACCCTGCGGCACAATGCGGGCAACGGGCATACCTGCCTGCCCCGCGCCAAGCTCACCGATGCCACCGCCCGGTTCCTGCGTCAGGACCCGGAACGGGTGGAGCGGGCGCTGGACGAACTGCTGGAAAGCGAAGAGATGCGTGTTCGCACCTACGACGGCACAGACTATATCTACCTGCCCGACCTGCTCAGCGCCGAGGAGGATATTGCTGCCCGCCTGGGAGAGATCTCCACCTTTCCCACCGAGGCACCCGCCACGCTGGACAACGACATCCGGGTACTGGAAATGGCCCAGGGGTTTGCCTACGCCCCGTTGCAGAAAGAGGCCATCCGCATGGCTCTGTCCAGCCGGGTGATGGTACTCACCGGCGGTCCCGGCACCGGCAAGACCACCACGGTCAACGCTATCCTGACCCTGTATGAGGGTCTGTATGATCGGGTGGCCCTGTGTGCCCCCACCGGCCGGGCAGCTAAACGGTTGAGCGAACTGACCGGACACAGTGCCTCCACCATCCACCGCCTGCTGGAAGTGGACTACTCCACCGGCACCGTCCGTTTTATTCATAACGAGAAAAATCTTCTGCCTTTTGATGTCATCATTCTGGACGAGATGAGCATGGTGGACGTGAAGCTGTTTCAGGCGCTGCTGGCGGCAGCACGTCCCCACTGTCGGATCATCATGGTGGGGGATGCCGACCAGCTGCCCAGTGTGGGGCCGGGCAACATCCTCAGCGAGATTCTGCGGGCGGATATTCTGCCCACGGTTCGCCTGACCGAGATCTTCCGGCAGGCACAGAAAAGCCTCATCATCCAGAATGCCCACCGCATCGTTCATGGGGAGATGCCCCGCACCGGCGGACACGACGATGACTTTTTCATGATCGAATCCTTCGGCCCTGCCTGCCAGCGGCTGGTGTGCGACCTGGTTTCCACCCGGCTGCCCCGCACCTACGGCTTTGACCCGATACGGGACATCCAGGTGCTGTGTCCCACCAAGGTGGGACCCACCGGCAGTGTGGAACTGAACCGCCGGCTGCAGGCGGTGCTCAACCCGCCGTCCCCGGACAAACCCCAGATCGCCTGGGAGCAGAGCGGCCGGGTGCTGCGCCGGGGGGACAAGGTCATGCAGATCAAAAATGACTATGATATTCCCTACGAGCGTTCCGGTGCCGAAGCGGGGGTGGGGGCTTACAACGGGGACCTGGGCATCATTACCGAGGTGGACCCGTCCTCCCGCAGCGTCACCGTCATGATGGATGACCGCAAGTATGTTTACGGTGCCGACCAGCTGGCGGAACTGGAGCCCGCTTATGCGGTGACCATCCACAAGAGCCAAGGGTCGGAGTTCCCGGCCATCATCATTCCGGCGGCGGATGTGCCCGCCCGCCTTTGTTACCGCAATCTGCTGTACACCGGTGTGACCCGTGCCCGCAAGCTGTGCATCATCACCGGGATGGGCCGTACGGTGCAGGCCATGACAGCGAACGTTCGCCAGAACCTGCGCTACAGCGGCCTGCGCTATCTGCTGGCGGCGTCCGTCCGCCGCCAGGCATGAAGGCCCTGCCGGAAGGGCTGGCCGCCTTGCTCTGGCCGCGGCGATGCCCTTTGTGTGACCGCGTTCTGGCACAGGACACGGTTTCCGGCTGTCTGTGCCCCGATTGCCTGCCGGAAGCACGGCGGCTTTTTCATGATCCGCCGCGTCTGCCCGGAACCGAGCATGAATTTTATGCCGTTTCAGGGGCGGCCAGTGCGTTCTATTACAGTGACGCAGTACGCCATGCGATCCTGCGCTGCAAGGAGCATGGCCATCCCTGGTATGCCCGGGAACTGGCTGATCTTGTGGCGGTACGGGTCTTTGGTGCCCAGGCAGCTGCCTGCCCGGCCGGACGTCCGGCTTATATGGCGCCCGGGACTCTTCTGCCCTATACGCTGATCGTGCCGGTTCCGCCAAGGCGCAAAGGCACGGGCGGGATGCCCCGGCTGCTGGCGGGGCGGCTGTCCCGGATTCTGGGCATCCCCATGGCTTGCCCACTGTACACCACCCGGGAGATGAAACCCCAGAAAGGGCTGGATCTGTCTGCCCGGCTCAAGAACACAAAGGATGCCTATGCCTGCCGTCCCGGCACCGATCTTTCGGGCGCCCGGGTGCTGCTGGTAGACGATATCATTACCACCGGAGCCACCGTTTCGGCCTGTGCACTGGCCCTTTTGCAGGGCGGTGCAGTTTCGGTGTTTGCGGTCAGCGTGGCCGCCAAGGAAGACTTACCCCCGGACAAGCGCCTGCCGGAAAAACGGCGGGTTCAGGAGAATCAAAGCAAATGAAGCAATATGACATCGGCATTGATCTGGGCACCAGTTCCATCATCATTGCGACCGAACAGCAGGGTGTGATCTTCCGCCAGCCCAGTGTGGGGGCGGTGGATACCCGTTCCAATACCGTCATTGCGGTGGGGGAGGAAGCCCTGCGCATGGTGGGGCGCGCGCCCCGGTATATTGATATTATCCGTCCGTTGCGGGACGGTGTCATTCAGGACCACCGCATGACCAACGAGCTCATTGTGCGGTTCATCAACCAGGTCTGCCCGTCGCGGATCATCCGTCCCCGGGTGGCGGTGTGCGTTCCGGCTGCCATCACCGGCATTGAGGCGGATGCGGTGGTGGAATCAGTCATGGCCGCCGGGGCCAAGCAGGTGTATCTGGTGGACGAGCCGGTGGCGGCAGCCCTGGGGGCCGGGCTGGATATCCGTACCCCCCGCGGCTGCATGGTCATTGATATCGGCGGCGGGTCTACCGACATCGCTGTCATCAGCATGGGCGGCCGGGTCCGTGCTGCCAGCCTGCCGGTGGCCGGCAATGCATTCGACAACTGTATCGCCCAGTATGTGCAGGAAAAATACAGCATTGCCATCGGTCCGCTGACAGCCGAAGCCCTCAAAAAGCAGGTGGCCTGCTGCTCCCGGAGTGAGTTTGAAGGAGTCATGGAGGTGCGGGGCCATTCCTGGGAGACCAACCTTCCCGCCCGCCGCCTGATCTATACCCGGGACCTGTATGTACCGGTGCGGGAGCTGGCGGCCCGGATTGCAGCCGCGGCCCATACCGTTTTGCAGAGCACCCCGCCGGAACTGGCGGCGGACGTGGGAAAAACGGGGATTCTGCTGACCGGCGGCGGTTCCATGCTGCGGGGGCTGGCCGGATATCTGGCCGGGGAACTGCATGTGGATGTGGCCATCGCTCCCGATCCGCTCAACTGCGTGGCCCGGGGCACGGCGGCCAGCCTGTCTATGGGCAGATACCTGACCGCCGGTTTCCGGGATGCCACCCCCAAGGTCTGGAAAAGTCGGCTGATGGGGCCCCGGGACCCTTTCCATGAATAAAATTTTGTGGTATACTGAACATTCGGAATTTTATCGTTTGAGACACCGCAGTTACAAAGGAAGAAACCACCTATGCCCGACGCTATTTTGAACGAATATCTTCAATTGCGGGATCAGTATATTGAATCCTGTTTTACCCGTCTGAATCCGGTACAGCGCCAGGCGGTGTTCACCACCGAAGGTCCGCTGCTGATTCTGGCGGGCGCCGGCTCCGGCAAGACCACCGTGCTGGTCAACCGTATTGCCAACATCATCCGGTTCGGCCGGGCCCACGGCAGCCGGGAAGTCTGCCGCCCCGTGACCCGGGAAGATGTGGACTATCTGCGCAACACTATTGAGAGCGGCCGCAATCCTTCCGCTGACCAGGCCAAACTGCTGGCGGTGGAACCGGCCCGGCCCTGGAATGTGCTGGCCATCACCTTCACCAACAAGGCTGCCGGGGAGCTGAAAGACCGGCTGAAGGCCATGCTGGGGGAGACCATGGGCAGTGATGTCCACGCCTCCACCTTCCATTCCGCCTGTGTGCGGATTCTGCGCCGGGATGCCGAGCGCATCGGGTTCCCCACCAGCTTCACCATCTATGACTCCGACGATCAGCAGCGGGTCATCAAACAGATTTACAAGGAACTGATGGTGGATGACAAGTTCCTGCCGCCCAAGCAGGCCATTGCCCGGATCAGTGCTTTCAAGGATAAGCTGCTTTCGGCCAAGGATGTGGCCTCCGAGCCGCCCAAGGATACCAAGGCGGCTCTGGTCAGCAGGATCTATACCGCCTACGCCGAGCGCTTGAAAACCGCGGGTGCCATGGACTTTGACGACCTGATCTTCCACACCGTGCAGATGCTGAAAAAGGACGCTGAAGCCCGGGAATACTACCAGAACAAGTTCCGCTACATTGTGGTGGACGAATACCAGGATACCAGCGTGGCCCAGTTCCATCTGGTACGGCTGCTGGCGGGTGGTACCAACAACGTCTGCGTGGTGGGTGATGACGACCAGTCCATTTACAAGTTCCGCGGCGCCACCATTGAGAATATCCTGAATTTTGAGCAGGTGTTCACCGGCGCCAGAACCATCCGCCTGGAACAGAACTACCGCTCCACCTCCAACATCCTGAACGCAGCCAACAGCGTCATCAGGAACAACAACGGCCGCAAAGGCAAGACTCTGTGGACCGAAAACGGAACCGGCGCCAAGGTGCAGCACTATACCGCCTCCAGCGAACAGGACGAAGCCAGCCACATTGCCGACATCATCGGCCAGAATCTGCGCCAGGGAGCCCATCTGCGGGACCATGCGGTGCTCTACCGCATGAATGCCCAGTCCAGCCCCGTGGAAGCCTACTTCGCCCGTGCCGGTATCCCGTACCGTATCGTGGGCGGTCAGCGCTTCTTTGACCGCAAGGAAGTCAAGGATATCAACTCCTATCTGGCCATTGTGGTCAATCCCCGGGACGATGTGCGCCTGCGCCGGATCATCAATGAACCGGCCCGCAAGATCGGTGCCACCACCGTGGACAAGGTGGCTGAACTGGCGTCCTCCCGGGGCGTGTCCATGCTGCAGATCATCTCGGAAGCCTCTACCTATCCGGCCTTGGCCCGGGCAGCTTCGGCTCTGAACGCCTTCTATGAGATGTACCGGACCCTGTGTGATCTGTCCATCACCTTGCCTCTGGACGAATTTGTGGGCGAGGTCATCCGCAAGACCGGATACGAGGCCATGCTCAAGGCGCAGAAGGAAGAGGGGGAGACCCGGCTGGAGAACCTGGGTCAGCTGGTCAACTCGGTCAAGACCTACGCCGACCAGAACGGCGAGGACGCCACCCTCTCCGGATTTTTGGAAGAAGTGGCGCTGATCGCCGATATTGATTCCTATGATGAGGATGCGGACTCGGTCACGCTGATGACCCTGCACAGTGCCAAGGGCCTGGAATTCCCCTATGTCTTTATCATTGGCATGGAGGACGGGGTCTTTCCCGGGGACCTGGCCCGCTATAATGAGGAGGACATGGAGGAGGAACGCCGTCTTTGTTACGTGGGCATCACCCGCGCCAAGAAGGAACTCTATCTTTCTTCCTCCCGCAGCCGGATGATCTTCGGTCAGACCCGGCGCAATCCGCCTTCTGAGTTCCTTAATGAAATCGACCCGGACCTGATGGAGGAAACCCAGAGCCCGGAACTGGCGGCCATGGGCAGCGGATTCGGTGCCGGATACGGGACCTACTCCACCAACGTGCCCGGCGGGCGCAGCGGCTATTCCGGCGCTTCCCGCGGGTATCTGAACGGTGAGTACAATGGCGGCTTCGGCAGCCGGTATGCCACCGGCGGCGGGTTCCGCAGCGGCTTTGCCGCCACAGGCGGACATGAAAGCCCCCGTGGCATCGGCCACCATACGGTGCCGGGCAGCGGCTTCGGGGCCGGGTACGGCTCCTCCCGCGGTGCAGCGCCGGCCGGTGCCGGGGCATCCACTCTGCTGGAAAGCCAGACCCCTGCGCCCAAAAAGAAGGCGGCCGGCTTTGCACCCGGAGATCTGGTGGACCACAAGGTCTTTGGCCGGGGCAAGGTGCTCCGGGTCACGCCTGTGGCGGGGGACTGCATTGTGGAAATTCAGTTCGACCGTGTGGGCGTCAAAAAGACCATGGCCAACTATGCGCCGCTTACAAAACTAACCAAGGAATAAACGGGGGAAATGACCATGCTGGTGAACCTGATTGCACACACCAACGACCCGGAAAAGACGGTGGCCGCCGCGGCCAAGCTGTGCTATTCCGATGCGCACATCGAAACCTTGCTGGAAGGGCTGACGCCGGAAAAGACGGCGGCCTTCCTGCAACGGCTGAACGACGTGGGCCATGCCAGCCCCATTGAGCACGCCTCCTTCACTTTCGGCATTGAGGGGGTCAGCCGAACCTTCCTGGCCCAGGTGACCCGGCACCGCATTGCCTCTTTCAGCGTGCAGAGCCAGCGGTATGTCCGCCTGGAGGATTTCCGCTATGTGATCCCGCCGGAAATTGCAGCTATCCCGGAAGCCAAGGAACAGTTTATTGCCTCCATGAATGAGGATGCCCGCCGGTATCTGGAACTGGTCAAAACGCTGGAGGATGCCCACACCAAGGCATTCATGGCCCAGGGAATGGACGAAAAGGCGGCCCGTGCCAAGGCATCCAAAAAGGCAAATGAGGATGCCCGTTTTGTATTGCCCAACGCCTGCGAGACCAAAATGGTCATGACTATGAACTGCCGCAGCCTGATCAACTTTTTCCAGCTGCGCTGCTGTGAGCGTGCCCAGTGGGAGATCCGCGCCGTGGCTGACCGCATGCTGGAACTGGTTCTGCCCTTGGCGCCCCATATCTTTGCGGCGGCGGGGCCCCGCTGCCTGACCGGCCCCTGCCCGGAAGGGCGTATGTGCTGCGGGCAGCAGGCACAGGTGCGGCAGAAATATTCCGAGATGAAAGAGAAGGTAGGCAACCATGGGTAAACTGATCATTTTTGAAGGACTGGACGGCTCCGGCAAAGGCACACAGACCGAACTGCTGTGCAAGACCCTGCGGGAGCGTGGCCAGGAACTGCGCCAGATCACCTTCCCGGATTACGAGAGCGATTCTTCCGCTCTGGTGAAGATGTATCTCTCCGGCCAGTTTGGCCAGAAGCCGGATGATGTGAACGCCTTTGCGTCCTCTACCTTCTACGCGGTGGACCGCTTCGCCAGTTACAAAACCAACTGGGGAGATTTCTACCGCCGGGGCGGTCTGGTTATCTCCGACCGATACACCACCAGCAACGCTGTGCATCAGTGCTCCAAACTGCCGCCCATGCACTGGGACGGGTTCCTGGAATGGCTGTTTGATTTTGAGTACAAAAAGATGGGCATCCCGGCCCCGGACGCAGTGGTATACCTGTCGGTGGATGTGGATGTCTCCCAGAAGCTGCTGGCCGGGCGGTATCATGGCGACCGGACCAAGATGGATATCCAGGAAAAGGACGCTGAGTATCTGGCACGGTCCCGGGCTGCGGCGGAATACTGTGCCCGCAAACTGGGTTGGCGCCGCATTGTCTGCACCAAGGAAGAAAACGGTGTCAAGACCATGCGCAGTGTGGAGGATATCCACGCCGAGGTGCTTTCCAAGCTGGCGGACGTACTGTGACGGCGTGAGCCGGTAGAAGGGGGGCGTACCGAATGGCCGCTGTTTTACGGAAAGCCACTGTGCAGGACGTGGAAACTCTGGCATCCCTTCGCGCACAGGCTTTCACTACCGATATGCAGGAAGCCCGGTCCTGGCTGCAGGGCATCGCCGGGCTGGACAATGTGCTGGTCCTGGAAAAAGCCGGTGCTCAGGGGCAGCCGGGTGTTCCGGCGGCCATGCTGGGGGCGGTGCCTGTGGAATGCGGGCACCGGCGAGGCGTCTGGTTCTGCGGCATGCTTACCCGCCCGGAACTGCGCGGCCGCGGGCTGATGAGCCGTTTGCTGGACACCTGCCTGCGGGCCTACACCGCAGGCGGATATGACTTTGCAGTCACGGTGCCGGAATCTCCCCGCGCCGGGCAGGCACTGAAAAAACTGGACTTCAAAAACGCCTTTCCCCTGCGGGTGGTGCGCAAACCCATTGAACACAACCTGCGGGCCGTGGCGGAATTTGACAATATGACGGTGCGGCGCCTCATCGACGCCCGCATGCGGTATCAACCGGCCTGCATTACCCTGCCGGAATCCACCGTCACCGAAATGATCACCCGCCTGTACCACAAGGGAATGACCATTGTTTCCAACAAACGTGGGTATGCGCTTTTCTGCCAGCAGGGGGATGTGTTGCAGGTGATGGAACTGCAGGCGGATAACGACCACAGCGCCGACATCCTTCTGCAGGCGGCCCGGGAAAAGACCGGCGCCGAATATGCCAGCATCCTGCTGGCGGAAAATCAGACTCTGTATCTGGGGGCGGGCAAACGGTGCGGATACGGCATGATCCGTTTTCTGTCCGGATCGTTCCCCATCACGGACGTATATTTCCGGCTGCTGCAGTAAACGCGGAGCCCTGCACAAAAGGCCTGTGTATGCACAGGTAAAAAGGAGCAAAAGATGAAGATCAATCGTGGAACGGAACCGTCTTCTTCCCCCAAACCGGAAAAGCCGCGGCAGGCCCGTCGTGAGCCCGCTCCGGAACCGCCGCAGCGCCGCGCTTATGACGTGACCCGGGACGGGGGCTTCGAGGACCCGGAACCGGAGGAAGAAGAGGAAGTTGTGGTCAAAAAGCGCCGCTTCCCGTTGGGACTTTTGATCGTGGTGATCATTCTGGCCCTGGTGGCTTTTGCGGGCTGGAATCTGCTGCAGTTTTACAGCGAGGTGGACGGCCACGGTTCGGTCGGCCAGGAAGTGACCGTCACCGTGGACCAGGGCTCCAGCGTGAGCGATATTGCCCAGGTGCTGAAGCAGAACAATGTCATCAAGTATGACTGGCTCTTCAAGCTGTACACCAAGTACAGCGGTCGTGCCGGCGGGCTGCAGTACGGAGATTTCCAGGTACATGCCGGCATGTCCTACAACGATATCATCACCACCCTGTCGGAACAGAAGGTCTTCCGCGATACGGTGCGGGTGACCATCCCCGAAGGCACCACCGCGGTGGGCGTGGCCCAGATCTTTGTGGATCAGGGGCTGGTGGACAGCGTGGAAACCTTCCTGAACTGTGCCGAGGGCAAGGACGGTTCGGACTTCAGCCAGTATGAATTCTGGAACGAGATCCCGGACAACGAGGGCCGGCTGCTCAAGTGCGAAGGGTATCTCTTCCCCGACACGTATGAGTTCTACACCGATGCCAGCGTCTATGACATTGTGGACCGCCTGTACTCGGAGTTTGATTCCAAGACCGCCGATCTGATGTCCACCATTGAGGAAAAGGGAACCACCCTGGATCAGGTTGTCATTCTGGCTTCTTTCATTCAGGAGGAAGCCGGCATGCCGGAAGAAGATTACAAAGTCAGTGCCTGCTTCCACAATCGTCTGGAATCGGACGATCCCCTGTGGGCGGAGCATAAGCTGGAATCCAACGCCAGCAGTGATATCATGCAAGATGGCGATAACAACTATCTGTGGAATTCGCCTATGGCGGAGTATATGGGCTGGCCGGAAGCCGGTGCCATTCCGGAGGAAGTGCTGGCGGCGTATGACACCTACCGTATCAGCGGTCTGCCGGCGGGCGCCATTTCCAACCCCGGCATCGACGCCATCAACGCGGCCCTGAACCCGGATGAGGAGTTCATGGCCGAAGGCTACTACTTCTTTGTTACCGGCCACCCGGATACCGAGTATGCGGGGCAGTATTTCTACGCCAAAACGGCCGATGAACATGAACAGAACTGCGTTAAAGCCGGCTGGCGGAGCTAAAAAGCAGAAAGGAAAGACAGATGCTTTCACAGCCTGAACTGCTGTCCCCGGCGGGCAGCCTGGAGACCTTGAAATATGCGGTGCTGTACGGGGCGGATGCCGTGTACTGTGCGCTGCCCCAATTCGGCATGCGCGCCGCGCCGCCCAACCTGACCAATGAAGAACTGCGGGAAGGCTGCATTTTTGCCCACGCCCGCGGCCGCAGGGTGTATCTGACCCTGAACACCCTGCCCACCAATGAGGAGCTGGAACAACTGCCCCAGGCCATGAAGGATGCAGCCGAGGCCGGGGTGGACGCCTTCATCATCGCGGATCTGGGGGTACTGGCCCTGGCGCAGAAATACGCCCCGGGGGTGGAGGTGCACTTCTCCACCCAGGCGGGAATTGCCAACTACGCCGCCGCCACCCAGGCTTATCAAATGGGGGCCAAGCGTGTGGTCCTGGCCCGGGAACTGAGTCTGACCGATATTGCCATCATCCGGGACAAGACGCCTCCGGAACTGGAACTGGAAGCCTTTGTGCACGGTGCCATGTGCATGAGCGTGTCCGGCAGGTGTCTGCTGTCCAGCTATATGACAGGCCGCAGCGGCAACCGGGGCGAGTGTGCTCAGCCCTGCCGCTGGAAATATTACCTGGTGGAAGAACGCCGTCCCGGACAGTACATGGAGATCGGCGAAAATCAGGATGGCAGCTACATTCTCAACGCCAACGACCTGTGCACGGCGCCTTTTGTGGATCTGATCTGCAAGGCGGGTGTGGACAGCCTGAAGATCGAAGGCCGGGCCAAGACCTTCTATTATGTGGCGTCGGTGACCAGTGCCTACCGCCGTGCCCTGGATACCTACCTGGAAAATCCGGGCAATGACAACTTTGAACTGCCCGAGACGGTCATTGAAGAGCTCAATCGTACCAGCCACCGTCATTACTCGCCGGGTTTCTACTTTGGCAAGGAGAAGGCCCTGCAGACCCCCAGCCACAGCTACGTGCGGGACTGGGATTTCATCGGCACGGTAGACAGCTGGGAAAACGGTGTGGCCGCCTGTACCCAGCGCAGCAAATTCAGCCTGGGGGATACCCTGGAAGTGCTGCAGCCGGACGGTTCGGTGGTGCCCTTGACTCCGGCCTGGATCAAGGATGAGGAAGGGAAGAATGTGGATGCCACTCCGCACCCGCTGATGCACTATACCATCCCCTGTGAAACGCCCCTGATGCCGTATAGCCTGCTTCGGATGCAGAAAACCGAGCAGTAAAACTGAAAAGAGCCGCACAGCCCCGCAAACGGGTGCCTGTGCGGCTCTTTTTTTCATGGGAAATCCCCCGGGTCGCCCTGCTGCCAGAAAGCTTGCAGCGCGGTTTCCAGGGCCTCTGTGGTGTACACGGTGCGCAGATGAGACCAATGGGGCGGCATCAGGCGCAGATATTCCGGGGTGATGAACCGGTTGTCAAACAGCAGTACCACGCCCCGGTCCTCCGGCGTGCGGATCAGACGCCCGGCGGCCTGCAGCACCTTGTTCATGCCGGGAAACCGGTAGGCGTAGTCAAACCCGCAGCCTCGGGTCTGCTCAAAATGGTCCCGCAGCTGTTCCTGCCGGGCGCTGACCTGGGGCAGGCCGGGGCCGACCACCGCCACCCCGATCAGCCGGTCCCCGGTCAGATCCACTCCTTCACCGAACACGCCTCCCAGCACCGCAAAACCCAGCAGACTTTGGGCGGGAGCAGGGGAAAACTGTTCCAGAAAGGCGGTGCGCCGGGCCTCATCCATGTCGCTTTCCTGTTTGCAGACCGCCATGTCCGGAAACAGGGTGCAAAAGATTTCGTACACCTTGTCCATGTAGGCATAACTGGGGAAAAAGGCCAGATAGTTTCCCCGATGTGCCCGGACCATGGCAGCCAGATATCCTGCAATAGCGGAGATACTGTTTTCCCGGTCCCGGTATCGGGTGCTCACGCTCTGGGCGCACAAGAGAGCCATGTTTTCCTGGGAAAAGGGGCTGCGCAGGGCCACCGCCCGTGCCTGGGGCAGACCGCACAGATCCTTGTAATACGAGGCGGGCGTCAGGGTGGCGCTGAACAGAACCGCCGCCCGGCCCAGGGCGAAGTCGGCAGCCAGAAAGGCACTGGGGTCCAGGCAGAGCAGAGACGCCCGTACCTGGGACCCGTAGGCACTGAGCTGCAGCACAAAATGGTCGTCAAAGGTCTCGGCCACCCGCAGCCAGCCCCGGGCATCAAAGTACAGCTGCAGCAGTTCTGTGTGCAGGTCATTGATTTCCCGGTGTTCGTCCAGCCAGATTTCCAGCTGTTCACACAACCGGCTCAACAGTCGGTCAAAAGCTTCGTCCCGGTTGGGTTCAAATACAGTCCGCCCGAACCGGGAATCCCCCTCGGCTGCTTCATCACAGCGGTGCCGCCACTGGACAAAATGGTCGTTGACCTTGGTCAGGGCGGTTTTCAGGGAGCTTTTTCCCTTTCCCAGATCCTTTTTCGCCTGGTAAAAGGCGGATTTCTCCAGGGCGGCGCTGTGCATCTCCCGGGCGCGGTCGGGCAGGTTATGGGCCTCATCCACCAGGAACAGGTAGTCGCCCCGGGACTCAAAAAAACGCTGGAGGCGCACCACCGGGTCGAACAGGTAGTTGTAGTCGCCAATGATCACATCGCTCCAGAGGGAGAGGTCCAACCCCATCTCAAAGGGACAGACGGTGTGTTTGCGGGCATATTCCTGCAAAAGAGCGGCATCCAGGGCGCCGGTGGGGTCCTGCAGCGCGTCCCACAGGGCATCCTTGATGCGATCAAAATAGCCGCTGGCGTAGGGACAGGCCTCCGGGGTGCACTCTCTGGTCTCACACAGGCAGATCTTGTCCTTGGCGGTCAGGGTCACGCTGCGCAGGGGCAGGGCGGCATCGGAAGCTCGCAGCAGCCCCAGCGCTGCCTCTGCTGCTGCCCGGGTGGTGCCCCGGGCCGTCAGGTAAAACACCGGTCCGGCCACGCCGCTGCCCAGAGCCTTCAGGGCAGGGAACAGCACGCTCATGGTCTTTCCGATGCCGGTGGGGGCTTGGCACAGCAGCTGCCCGCCGTCCCGGCATGCCTTGTACACCTCGGAGATCATAGCCCGCTGCCCGGGACGATAGGCTTCAAAAGGAAAAACCAACGCACGCAGCGCCGCCCGGCTCCTGGTTTGCCAGTCGGCAGCCAGCTGCGCCCAGGGCGCGTACCGATGCAGCAGATCCTGCACAATGTTGTCCAGCTCTTGCTGCGTGTAGGTGCGCTCAAACTGTACCGAAAGTTCTTCCTCCACCTGAAAGTAGGTCAGAAGCACAGTGACCCGGGGCAGATCGTTCTGCAGGGCATAGATGGCTGCATACACCTGTCCCTGGGCCCAGTGCTCGGGGGCATGGTCCTCGGTGATCTCTGTCATGGGCAGGGTGGTGGATTTGATCTCCTCAATCACCGTTATTCCGTCCCGGGTAAAGATGCCGTCTGCCCGGCCTTCCAGCGTATAAGAGATGCCGTCACAGAAATAGTCCTGCCGCAGCGCCACCTCGGCTTTGTAATCTTCGTGCGCTTTGGCGGCAGCCCGCTGCAGCCGGCGATGGATGCGGGCTCCCTCATTGGCGCGGTCAAAGCCGGTAAAACGGCTGTCGATGCTGCCGGTGCGCAAAAGAAACTCCACAAGCCGCCGCACAGACAGTGCGACGGCCAGTGGAGTCTGATCGGAAGAAACAGGGATGGACATGGGCAATTTGCGGCTCCTTTATGGTGAACGGTCATGCTCCGAAAATTTCCAGCTCTACCCGGGCCCGGATACGGTCCACGGTCTCAAAGTCCGAAGCCTGCACATAGTAGCGTTCCAGGGCGTCGTGTACGGTCTTGGCCGCTGCCTGGGTTTCGCAGGTCTTTTCCAGCAGGCTGAAGGCCAGTTTTTTATGGTATTGCAGCAGTCTTCTCTGCCGCCGGTCCGGCGTGCCGGCGGTGAAGCGGGCGACATGGATGTTTTTCTGGTTGGCAAATTTCATGGGATGCCAGGGATTGCTGGTCACAAAACCCAGTCCCAGGTCGGGAATGAGCAGATGATCGATCTTGCCCCGCTGGTCACTGGCACAGCGGCAGACATAGGTGTCATATCCGTTTTGCCGGGCATGTTCTGCCAGCTGCTCCATCATCAGGGCGGCAGCGGCCCCATAAGAGTCATGGATGGCGTACAGCGTGCCGGTGGCAAGCTGCGGTACAGTCTGGCGGAAGACGGTGAGGCCCTGGGGGGTCGGGGCGGAAAGCAGGCGGGTCCGGCTCCGGCCGGGCTGAACCCCGCGGCGGGCGGGCATGGTACGGGCGGCCAGACGGGCTGTGAAAGCGAAAATCTTCTCCCGGTCCAGGTAAGGGGCGGCCAGCACACGGCGGCGCAGCAGTACCGGGCAGGCCAGCGCCCAGTGTGCGGAGGCCTGCTGCATCAGGCGGGCATGCTCCCGGCCGATCTGCAAAATTTCCGCCCGGTTGCGTACCAGAAATCCGTGGTCCAGGGCGTCATACAGCGGGACCAGCCGTTGGGCTGCATCGGGAAACTTGCAGTCCAGGGTGTGGGGCGCGGTGGCGTCCAGTACCAGCGCCTTCCGGTCACTCATCCACACGCCGTCCAGGCTGTCCGGGTCACTGGAACAGTGGATACGCTCGATCCAATTTCCGTCCCGTCGGCAGTCTGCGGCGTCCCGTTCCAGCAGGCGGCGCATGAGGGTGGATTTTCCGCACCCCGGCCCGGCCTTGATCAGCCAGGGGGTAATCATAGGATCGGCTGCGGCTTCGGCAAACCATCCGGTAAACCCGGAGGGGGAGAGAGCTCCCAGAAAAAAATCCAGAACAGGCTTGCATGGCATGGTCCATAACCTCCCTTTTCGGAAAGAATCTGGGCCATGCTATGCCTCAAAGGATGCTTTTGTGCGGCAAAAGCCGGGAAAAACACCTTTCCCTGCAAAAATGCGGGTGAACACAAACTCAATAGGTGTGGTCGCAGACCTCGTGGATTTTCTCCCGCAGAGCCACAAAGTCCTCAAAGGCGGAAGGCTTGCTGTGGGGATTGCGCAGCAGGGCGGCCGGGTGCAGGGTGGCCATAAACAGGGTGCCCTGTTTGTTGAAGAATTTGCCGTGGTCCTTGGTAACCGACAGATTCTTGTCAATCATCTGCTGGGCGGCAATGCGGCCGAGACAGACCACGATTTTGGGACGCAGCAGCTGGAACTGCTGGCGCAGCCAGGGCATGCAGGCGGCGGATTCCTCGGGCAGGGGATCGCGGTTTTCGGGAGGGCGACATTTGACAATGTTGGCGATAAAAATGTTGCGGGTGCGGTCCAGGTCAATGGCTTCCAGATAGCTGTCCAGCAGCTTGCCGCTGCGGCCTACAAAGGGAAGGCCCTGCTCGTCCTCGTTGGCACCGGGGCCTTCCCCTACAAACATTACTTCGGCGTTGGGAACGCCCTGACCGAACACCACATGCTTGCGGGTGTCGCACAGACCGCAGCGGCGGCAGGTCAGGCATTCTGCTTTCAAGGTTTCAAAATCCATACAAACACCTCATTTGGCATCGCTGTGCCGGTAAGCGCCTTTCTGAAGAAAAAGGCATTTTGTGTACCTCCAAAGGGCATACTGTATAATAAGAAAGGGGAGTGACGGTAATTGGAACGCACACAGGTCTGGCTGCGTCTTGTCTGTTTTGGGTTTGGGATGGTGGTCGGTATCCTTCTGCCGGACAAAGCCGGGCGGCGCTTTTTTCCGCATCCTGATGCCCCCGGAGCGCAGCTGGTGCGGCTAATGCTGGGAGTGACCAAGACTGTTGTGGGCTGTGCGGTGGCCGTGGTGGCAGCGCCGTTGCCAGTTGCGGTATCCATCCTGTATACCGGGCTCGGCGTTTATGCGGCTCAGACAGCGATGCAGCCCCGGCCGGAAAGGCAGGCTCTGCCCATCATCTGTACCTGGCTGATTCTGTTTCTGCCCTTTACCGGGGCACTGGCCTGCCTGGGGGGCGGGCTGCTTGTGCTGGCGGCCGATGTGCCGGGCCTGGCGGGGCTGGCCATACTGGTTCTGGCAGCGCCCATGGCACTTTTGCAGTTCGGAGCGGAAGGCTGCTTTGTGCTGCTGGGGGCGGCGGCCTTGCTCTGTGCCCGGCAGATGATGCCGCAACGGACGAGATCCGGCGTGAGCCGTCATCCGGGCTGAGGGGAACAATACCATCATACCATGCTGCATCGGGAATTGCAAAACAGGATAATTGCAGGCTCCAGAAAAATAAAATTACGATATACAAACGAAAATAAAGAAATTAAAATATTTTTTGAAAAAACTGCAAAAAACCTATTGACATTTTGCGGTTCCCCGGCTATAATTATCAACGTTGCAGCCGCCAAGGCCAAACGCCGAAAGCAAAAGCAACCGCTGGTTTTGGCCCGGTAGTTCAGTTGGTTAGAACGCTAGCCTGTCACGCTAGAGGTCGTCAGTTCGAGCCTGATTCGGGTCGCCATTTGCTGATATAGCTCAGTCGGTAGAGCGCATCCTTGGTAAGGATGAGGTCTCCAGTTCAAATCTGGATATCAGCTCCAGCGCAAGGCCCACAGCGTGTCCACACTGTGGGCCTTACCTATAGGGGCATAGCTCAGTTGGTAGAGCAGCGGTCTCCAAAACCGCGTGCCGAGGGTTCGAATCCTTCTACCCCTGCCAAAAAAGCCTGACCGTTTTGGTCAGGCTTTTTTGTTTTGCCGGGGAATCGGCAAAGGAAAGTCTGGCTTGAAATACAACCAAGAGTTGTGATATAATGAAACCGTCATTTGACAAACCATTCCAGTTCATGGTTAAATAATAAATACGCGCCAATTAGGCACAAACTCGTCACAACGCAATTTCAGGGGGAAGCCGCATGGCAAAAAAACAGGTTTACGGCAACGAAAGCATCAAAAGTCTGAAAGGCGCGGACCGTGTCCGCAAACGTCCTGCCGTTATTTTTGGCTCCGACGGTGTGGAAGGCTGCGCTCATTCCATCTTTGAGATCGTCTCCAACTCCATCGACGAGGCCCGGGACGGTTACGGTGACAAGATCAACGTCACCCTCTACCCGGACCACAGCGTGGAAGTGGAGGACTTCGGCCGCGGCATTCCGGTGGATTACAACAAGGCCGAACAGCGCTGGAACTGGGACCTGGTTTTCTGCGAACTGTACGCCGGCGGCAAATACGGCGAAGGCGGTGGCACCTATGACTTTTCCCTGGGTCTGAACGGTCTGGGCCTGTGTGCCACCCAGTACGCCAGTGCCTGGATGACTGCCGATATCTACCGGGACGGCTTCCACTATCATCTGGATTTCAAAAAGGGTGAGAATGTGGGCGGCCTGAAGAAAGAACCTTTCAGCGGCCGCCGAACCGGGTCTGTCATCCGCTGGATGCCGGACACCGACGTTTTCACCGATATCGCCGTGGCCCCCGAAACCTTCCGGGATATGCTCAAGCGGCAGGCGGTGGTCAACGCCGGGGTGACCCTGGTGTTCAATGACCGCTCCGGTGAGCGTCCGGAAAAAATTTCCTACTACTATGAAAACGGCATTGTGGACCATGTGGCCGAACTGGCAGGGGATAATGCCCTGACCCCGGTGCATGCCTGTGCCGGTTCTGCTGTGGGACGGGACCGGGAAGACCAGCCCGAATACCAGGTCAAGATGAACGTGGCCTTCTGCTTTTCCAACCAGAACCAGGCACTGGAATATTACCACAACTCCAGCTGGCTGGAACACGGGGGCAGTCCCGACCGTGCGGTGCGTCTGGCCTTTGTCAACCAGATCAACGCCTGGCTGAAGAACAAGGGCCTGTACAAGAAGAACGAGAGTGCCATCACCTTTGCGGATGTGCAGGACTGCCTGATCCTGGTTTCCTCCAGCTTCTCCACCCGCACCAGCTATGAGAACCAGACCAAAAAGGCCATTACCAACAAGTTTGTGGCCCAGGCCATGACTGACTTCCTCAAACATCAGCTGGAAGTCTATTTCATCGAAAACCCCGACGAGGCGGAGAAAGCCTGCAAGCAGGTGCTCATCAACAAGCAGAGCCGGGAACACGCCGAAAAGGCCCGCATTTCCATCAAGAAGAACATCACCCAGCAGATGGACATCGCCAACCGGGTGCAGAAGTTCGTGGACTGCCGCACCAAGGATGCCTCCCGCCGGGAACTGTATATTGTGGAGGGCGATTCCGCCATGGGCGCGGTCAAGCAGAGCCGCGATTCCGAGTTCCAGGCCATCATGCCCATCCGTGGCAAGATCCTGAACTGCCTGAAGGCCGACTATGCCCGCATCTTCAAGTCGGAAGTCATCACCGACCTGATCCGGGTCATGGGCTGCGGCGTGGAGCTGGGCGGGTCCCACAACAAGGACCTGGCCACCTTCAACTTGGACAATCTGCGGTTCAACAAAATCGTCATCTGTACCGATGCCGACGTGGACGGCTACCAGATCCGCACCTTGGTGTTGACCATGCTCTACCGACTCACGCCAACCCTCATCAATAAGGGCTATGTCTATATCGCCGAGAGCCCGCTGTATGAGATCAACACCAAAACCAAGACTTATTTCGCCTACACCGAACCGGAAAAGGCGGATATCCTGCGCCGCATTGACGGCCAGAAATACACCATCCAGCGCTCCAAAGGTCTGGGCGAAAACGACCCCGAGATGATGTGGCTGACCACCATGAGCCCGGAGAGCCGCCGCCTGATCAAGGTGCTGCCCACCGACGCCAAGCAGACTTCCGAAGTGTTCGACCTGCTGCTGGGGGATAACCTGGCAGGCCGTAAAGAGCATATCGCGGAACACGGCGCCGAGTATCTGGATGATCTGGATGTGTCCTGACAAGGGGAGGAACCATGGCAAAGAAACGTGAAAAGAAACAGGCGCCTGCCCGCCCGCAGCTGGGGGATAATGTGGAGATCCTCTCGGCGGGTGAGGTGATCGAAAGTCCCATCACCCAGACGCTGGAAACCAACTATATGCCCTACGCCATGAGCGTGATCGTCTCCCGCGCCCTGCCGGAGATCGATGGCTTCAAGCCCGCGCACCGCAAGCTGCTGTACACCATGTACGGCATGGGCCTGCTCAAGGGCGCCCGCACCAAGAGCGCCAACATCGTGGGCAGCACCATGCACCTGAACCCCCACGGTGACGCTGCCATCTACGATACCATGGTGCGTATGGGCCGCTCCAACGAAAGTCTGCTGGTTCCTTTTGTGGATTCCAAGGGCAACTTCGGCAAGGCGTACAGCCGGGATATGGCCTACGCCGCCGCCCGTTACACCGAGGCCAAGCTGGAACCGGTGTGTGAGGAGCTTTTCCGGGACATTGACAAGGAGACGGTGGACTTTGTGCCCAACTACGACGGCACCACCACCGAGCCCACCCTGCTTCCGGTGACCTTTCCCACCATCCTGGCCAACAACACCCTGGGCATCGCCGTCGGCATGGCCTCCAACATCTGCTCTTTCAATCTGACCGAGCTGTGCAACGCCACCATTGCCCTGATGAAGGACAAGGACGCCGACCTCATGCAGCTGCTGCCCGCCCCGGATTTTGTGGGCGGCGGCAGCATCCTGTACGATGCCGCCGAGATGAAAAACGTGCTGGAAAACGGCCGGGGCAGCATCCGGGTGCGGGCGGTCTGGTCCTACGACAAAGAAAACAACTGCATCGACATCACCCGAATCCCGCCCACCACCACGGTGGAAGCCATCATGGACAAGATCACCGAGCTGGTCAAGGCGGGCAAGATCCGGGAAATCAGTGATATGCGGGATGAGACCGACCTGAACGGCCTCAAGCTGACCATCGACCTCAAGCGCGGCCAGGACCCGGACAAGCTCATGACCCGTCTGTTCAAGGCCACCCCGCTGGAAGATTCCTTCGCCTGCAACTTTAACCTGCTCATCGGCGGCCAGCCCCGGGTGCTGGGCGTGCGGGGCATTCTGCTGGAGTGGGCGGCTTTCCGGGCCGAGTGTGTGCGACGCCGCACCTACCACGACCTGCAGGGCAAGCAGAAGCGCCTGCACCTGCTGCGCGGCCTGGAAGCCATCCTGCTGGACATTGACAAAGCCATCCGCATCGTGCGGGAGACCGCCGAGGAGAGCGAGGTCGTCCCCAACCTGATGATCGGCTTCGGCATCGACGAGGTCCAGGCCGAGTATGTGGCCGAAATCAAGCTTCGCCACCTCAACCGGGAATACATCCTCAAACGCACCGAGGAGATCGAGGAACTGGAGAAGGAAATCGCTGATCTGGAGGATATCCTCAAGCGTCCTGCCCGCATCAACAAAATCATCATGAAGGAACTCACCGAGGTGGCCCAGAAGTATGGCAAACCCCGCCGGTGCGAGATCCTGTACGACCTGCCCGACGACAGCGCCGAGGAGGAGCAGCAGGAGATTCCGGACTACCCCGTGCATCTCTTCTTCACCCGGGAGGGCTATTTCAAGAAGATCACCCCCCAGAGTCTGCGCATGTCCGGGGAGCAGAAGCTCAAGGACGGGGACGAGGTGGCGTTCACCTGTGAGTCCACCAACAGCGTGGAGCTGCTCTTCTTCACCAACCACGCCCAGGTCTACAAGACCCGTGCGGCCGATTTCCCGGATTCCAAGGCCAGTGTGCTGGGGGATTATGTCGCCTCCACCCTGGGTATGGACGATGGGGAAGTGCCCGTCTTCATGGCGGTGACCTCTGATTACAGCGGTCACATGTTCTTCTTCTTCCAGAACGGCAAGTGCGCCAAGGTGCCTCTGACCAGCTACCAGACCAAGCAGAACCGCCGTAAGCTGCTCAAAGCATACAGCGATAAGGCGGAGCTGGCCGGCATCCTCCACCTGACCGAGGAGCAGGAGCTGGCCATCTTTGTCAATGCAGGCCCGGCCACCACCCGCCTGTTGCTGGCGGGCAGCGCCCTCATCCCCGAAAAGACCACCCGGGATACCGCCGGTGTCAATGTGGTCACTTTGAAAAAGAATACCCGCATCGCCCGGGTACGCCCGGCGGCGGGGCTGGAACTGTCCGACCCCCACCGGTATCGCGTGCGCACCCTGCCGGCTGCCGGTGCCCTGCTCAAGGAGGCCGACAGCGTGGAGCAGATGACTCTGTAAGGAAGATTCATCGTATTTTTGCAGAAACCACGCCAAAATTTGCTTGCAATTCCAGGTGGGGTGTGGTATAGTATATCCTGCATGAGACTTTGAAGGAGTGCTACAAATGGGAATCTATGAAATCGTGTTCGGCGTGATCCTCATCATCGCCTGCCTGCTGATCGTTGTGTTCACCCTGGCCCAGGAGCAGAAGAGCCGTGGCCTTTCCAGCGCCATCATGGGCGATAACAGCTTCATGGCGGCCGGCCGTGAGCGTGGCCTGGATGCCAAGCTGGCCAAGGTCACCAAGATCCTGGGCGCTGTGTTCCTGATTGCTGCGCTGGTCGTCAGCGTTCTCAACGCCCGCCTGTAATCATTTGACAGAAAACGGCCCGCCGGAACCCGCGGGCCGTTTTTTATGGGAAAGTTTATAAAGAAGTTTTTGCGGGCATGGCCCGCATGGAAGGGCCCTGCCGACCGGCGGGGCGACGTCAGGGAGGAGTAACTACCACATGACACCACTGCAAAAGAATATCCTGAATGCCGTCAAGCGGCGTCCCCACACCCTGCGGGAACTGCAGAACAACCTGCAGGTGGATAACACCCGCCTGCGCAGCACCGTCTCCGGTATGGTGGCCACCGGCCTTTTGACCGTGCGCAACGGCCAGTATGCCCCGGGTCTGGCCACCATGGAGAACGAAACTGTTCCCACTGGCATTCCCTGCACCCTGGTCAAGCTGGCGGCACGCTTCGGCTTTGCTTCCCGGGACGACGGCACCGGCGATATTTTTATTCCCGGCCGTGCCCTGCACGGCGCCATGCCCCACGATAAGATCCTGGTCAAGCTGTTTGCCCATCCCCGGGTAGAGGGCAGCGCGGAAGGCGAAGTGATGGAAGTCACCGAACCCCACAACAGCTTTGCCGGTACGATCACTGTCACCGACGACGGCCGCATGGCGGTGGAGCCGGATGGCTGCCGGGACGTTCGCATCATTCTGGACAAGGGCGCCCTTGACGGCGCGCAGCTGGGGGATAAGGTGGGCGCCGTGCTCACCGGCCGCGGCAACCGCCATATGGACCACCGTGCTGCCGTCACCGAGCGGTTCGGTTCCTCCGACTATGCCTGCGAATGTGCCAAGGCTATCCTCTACGGCCGTGATGTGCGACAGGAGTTCCCCGAGGAAGTCCTGCAGGAAGCCTCCGCCTATGAAAACGCCCGGATCGACCCTGCCGAGGCGGCCCATCGTATGGACCTGCGGGGGCTGCCCATCTTTACCATCGACAGTGCCGAGACCAAGGATATCGACGACGCCATCAGCCTGATGCAGCTGCAGGACGGCGGCTACGAGCTGGGGGTGCATATTGCCGATGTGAGCCACTATGTCCGTCCGGGCACCGCCCTGGACAAAGAAGCCTACGAACGGGCCACCAGCATTTATTATGCGGACAAGGTCATCCCCATGCTGCCCCACGCGTTGTCCAACGGCATCTGCAGCCTGAACGAAGGGGAGGACCGTCTGGCATTCTCCTGCCTGATGCGCCTGGATGAGAAGGGCAATATCCACGGGTATCAGTTCGTCAAGACGGTCATCCGCAGCCGGGTCAAGGGCGTGTACAAGGAGATCAACGCCCTGCTGGACGGCACGGCGGGGGAGGACCTGCAGAATAAATACAGCCAGGTCCTGGCCCAGCTGCCGGTGATGAATGAACTGTATGAAAAGCGCCTGGCTTTGCGCCGGGAGCGGGGCAGCATGGAAATTGAATCCGACGAGGCCAAGCTGGTCATCGACCCCGAGACTGGTCGCTGTGTGGACATCGTCAAGCGGGGCCGTGGTGTGTCCGAATGCATGATCGAGGAATTCATGCTGCTGGCCAACCAGTGTGCCGCCAACGCGGGCCGTACCCACAAGGTCCCGTTTGTCTACCGTATCCACGAGGCTCCCGATGCCGAAAAGATGGAAAAGCTCCGGGCTACCCTCAAGGCCTGCGGCCTGAACCCTGTGTTCAAGGGCGAAATCCCCACCCAGCTGGAACTGTCTGCGCTGCTGGATGAGACCAGGGACACGCCTATCCGCATCCCGGTGCACACCGGCATCCTGCGCAGTATGCAGAAAGCCCGGTACAGCCCGGAACCTGTGGGCCATTTTGGTTTGGTGCTGAAAGACTACGCCCACTTTACCAGCCCCATCCGCCGCTATCCGGACCTGGCCATCCATCGGATTCTGTCCGACATGCTGGTGGGCGCCCCTCATGACAACCTGGTCAAGACCTACCAGGATTTTGCTGCCCATGCCAGTGAGCAGTCCAGCTGCAAGGAAGTGGACGCCGTGCGCATCGAGCGCGACGTGGAGGACCTGTACAAGGCCGAATATATGCACAATCATCTGGGCGAGGTCTATGACGGCACCATCTCCGGCATCACGCCCCGGGGCGTCTTTGTGGCCCTGGACAACACGGTGGAGGGCTTTGTGCCCGCTGCACAGCTGTGCAAGGGTGAGGCCGCCGTCACCGAAGGCGTCTCCATGACTGATCCGCTCACCGGGCGTACCTGGATGCTGGGCAGTCCCATCCGGGTCAAGGTGGCCGGCGCCGATGTGCCCCTGGGCCGCATCGACTTTGAGTGTATGCCTCAGTAAGCTTCTGCTTGATACAAACAAAAGCAGCCTTCCCGTTTGGCGGGGAGGCTGCTTTTTGTGTTGTGTGGGGACACTCTTCTGCCCAAGAACAGAAAATCCAACAAAAGAAAAAAGCCTTCCGGTAAAACCGGAAGGCTTTTTCTGGCGGAAAGAGAGGGATTCGAACCCTCGAGGGCTTTCAGGGCCCTACACGATTTCCAGTCGTGCGCCTTAGACCAGCTCAGCCATCTTTCCATAGCAGCTCGGCAACGCCAAACTGCAAGAGTTATTATAGCAAGGTAAGGGGCACATGTCAAGTCTTTTTTTGACTTTTTTCTTTGAAATTCAGTGGCGCACAAAACCGCCCAGCTCACCGGCGTCGGTCAGGTTCAGAGCAAAAGCCTTGCTGCGCAAAGCGGCATACAGTTCCGCCATGGTTGCCTGGTAATAGGGCTCCAGGAACAGCATGCCGATGCCCAGGGTCAGAATCCCCACCACGGCCCAGCCAAGGAAGGAAAGTCTCAGCAAAAAGGCGTGCCACTTTTCACCGCGCATCATTTCCTGGCTCAGCTGCATGGCCCGGGTGGTGCTCATGTAGGGGTTTTCCGCCAGAAGATAGGGGACCATCAGGTAACAGTAGGTCCAATAGATACCGGGCACCACCAGCAGCACATACCCCAGCAGGACCTTCAGATTCACCAGCAGACCTACCTTGACCACATTCAGGTACGGGGTGCGGAAGACGGTGGTGGCGGTACGCAGCGGCGCCGGACTCTGGCGGTTTTCCATGAAAAAACGGTTGCGGCCTACAACCAGAGGCAGGGAGATGAAAGCGGCCCACAGCACTGCGATGGCAAAGGCAACCAACAGGATCAGGAATACAAGGCTCCACACGGCGGCGGGGATCTGGGCCATCTGCTGCCATGCATCGGCCTGCTGCATCTCGCCGGTCCAGACTTCACCGCGGAACGTGGTGTTCAGGCGATCCATGTCGGTCTCAAAGTGGTAGGTGAAGGTGGTCGAATAGCTGCCTACACCCACAATGGTCAGCAGCAGGCACAGGGCAAAGGCGTGCCAGTATGTGCCCGACAACGCCTGCCGGGCATTCTGCTTCAAGAGAGAACAAGTCCACATAAGTAAAATCCTCCAGGGGAATGGCCTGTTAAGGCCAAAGTTTTTCCCTATTATATCATGGAAACCCAAGATGGCCAAGATGCAGACCTGTTTGAAAGTTGTAAATAAACGACAGTACGCAGGAAACTGTATCGGATGTACGCAAATGGAATTTTTTTGAAAAAGGTGTTGACAAACAGAGGAGCGGTGTGTATAATAATATTCGTCGCTCGGGGAGACCGGCCGACAAAACAGAATATGCGGATGTGGCGGAACTGGCAGACGCGCTAGATTCAGGTTCTAGTTCCCTTAAAAGAGTGTGGGTTCAAATCCCTTCATCCGCACCAAATTCCCGGACGGCTTTCGTCCGGGAATTTTTTTGTCATTTGACACCGGGGAAAAGGTTCGAAAAATATCCGGGTTTTGTCAACAAAAGTGTTGACAAAACCCGGAACCTTGTGTATAATGATACACGTCGCCCGGAAAGACCGGCCGGCAGAACAATATGCGGATGTGGCGGAACTGGCAGACGCGCTAGATTCAGGTTCTAGTTCCCTTAAAAGAGTGTGGGTTCAAATC
>CALWNO010000019.1 GCA_944382785.1 uncultured Gemmiger sp.
GAGGACGACCCCGTCAAGGCTGCCCGCCACAAGCCGGATTCCAGCCTGGTGAAGGGCCTGACCATGCTCAAGAAGGGCGAGGGCGACGCTTTCGTCTCCGCCGGCTCCACCGGGGCGCTGCACGTGGCCACCAGCCTCATCGTGCGCACCGTCAAGGGGGTCAAGCGTCCTGCCCTGGCCACTCCCATGCCCGGTATCCAGCAGCACTATCTGCTGCTGGACTGCGGCGCCAACGCCGAATGCCGCGCCGACATGCTCAACGCCTTCGGCACCATGGGCAGCGTCTATGCCGAAAAGGTCATGGGCCGCCAGAACCCCAGCGTGGCCCTGGTCAACAACGGCGCCGAGGACCACAAGGGTACTCCCATGTACCGGGAAGCCCACCAGAAGCTGAAAGCCAACCCCAGTATCCGGTTCGTGGGCAACATCGAGCCCCGCTACATCCCGGAAGGCAAGGTGGACGTGGTCGTCTGTGACGGCTTTGTGGGCAACGTGGTGCTCAAGCTCACCGAGGGCGTGGCCACCAGCCTGCTGGGCATGCTCAAGCCCATCTTCCTGAAAAACCTGTTCACCAAACTGGCGTATCTGACCATCAAGGACGGCCTGCGCGGCCTGAAAAAGATGATGGATTCCGAGGAAGTGGGCGGCGCGCCCCTGCTGGGTGCCGCCAAGCCGGTCATCAAGGCCCACGGCTCCAGCAAAGCCCGGGGCATCAAGAACGCCATCCGCCAGGCCAAGACCTGCGTGGAGAATGATCTGTGCGGCACCATGGAGAAGGCTCTGGCCGAGACCATGGCCGCCGCCCAGGACTGAGTGAAAGGACGAACCCTGTATGCCGAACCGCTCTTTTGAAAAGCTGGAACAGGTGCTGCATTATCAGTTCAAGAACCCGGCACTGCTGCGCATTGCCATGACCCACACCAGCTTTGCCAATGAGTCCAAGGTGCCCACCCACCACAACGAACGCCTGGAATTCCTGGGCGACAGTGTGCTGTCGGTGGTGGTGGCGGATTACCTGTTCCACCATTCCTCCCGCCCCGAGGGCGAGCTGACCCGGATGCGGGCGGCTCTCGTTTCGGAGGAAGCTCTCTTCCGCTTTGCCGCCGAGATCGACCTGGGCAGCTACCTGCGCCTGGGCCACGGCGAGGAACTGGGCGGCGGCCGCACCCGCCCCAGCGTGGTGTCCGACGCCTTCGAGGCTCTCATCGCCGCTCTGTATCTGGACGGCGGCATGGAGGTGGCCCGCAACTTCATCCTGCCCTTCATCACCGAGGGCAAGACCGCGGACCCCGACTACAAGACCAAACTGCAGGAGCTGGTGCAGGAAAAACCCGGCGCCGACCTGCGGTACGCGGTGGTGGGCCAGTCCGGCCCCGACCACGACAAGACCTTTGAGGTGCAAGTCACCCTGAACGGCAAGGCCCTGGCCACCGGCAAAGGCCGGAGCAAGAAGGCGGCGGAACAGCAGGCCGCCAAGCAGGCCCTTGCCGCGTTGAATCCCTGAGGAAAGGAACCCGCCTGCATGCGCTTAAAAGAACTTGAGATCCAGGGCTTCAAGTCCTTCCCGGATCGCACCAAAGTTACCATCGGCGCCGGTATCACCGGCGTGGTGGGGCCCAACGGTTCGGGCAAAAGCAATATCTCCGACGCCATCCGCTGGGTCATGGGCGAAACCAGCTCCAAGCAGCTGCGCGGCGCGGGCAAGATGGAGGATGTGATCTTCGGCGGCACCCAGACCCGCGGGGCTATGGGGTACGCCGCCGTCAGCCTGACCATCGACAACGCCGACCACGGCCTGGCCATGGACGCGGAGGAAGTGACCATCGGCCGCCGGTATTACCGCAGCGGCGAAAGTGAATACACCATCAACGGGCAGAATGTCCGTCTGAAAGATATCTACGAACTGTTACTGGACACGGGTCTGGGCCGGGACGGCTATGCCATCATCGGCCAGGGCCGCGTGGCCGAGATCGTGGGCGCCAAGAGCGCCGAACGCCGGGAGATCTTTGAGGAAGCCTCCGGCATCGCCCGTTTCCGCTACCGCAAGAACGAGGCCGAGCGCCGCCTGGCCGCCGCCGAGGGCAATCTGGAACGCCTGCGGGACATCCTGGGCGAACTGGAAAGCCGGGTGGGCCCCCTGAAGCGGGACAGCGAGAAGGCCCAGAAGTTCCTGGAATACTCCGAGACCCGCAAATCCCTGGAGGTCACCCTGTGGGTGGACTCCATCCGCCGGGCCCAGGACGCCGCCAGGGACCAGCAACGCCGGTACGAGGCTGCCGAGTCCGACTACGCCCGCCTCTCCCGCCAGCTGGATGAATTTGACCAAAAGACCGAGGCCCTGCGGGAGGAAGCCCAGCAGCTCATGCTCCAGGTGGAGCAGGCCAACGCCGATATCCGCGCCCTGACCGAAGCCGGGGCGGGCAGTGACAGCCAGATCGCCGTTCTCCACAACGAGAACGAGCACGCCCAGGCCCAGATCAAGGACGCCGAAGCCGAACTGGCCCGGGCCGGGGAGGGCGCCAAGGGCATCGAGGCCGAGACCAAGGAGCACCAGGACGCCATCGAAGCCCTGCGCGCCCAGCTGGCCCAGGCGGACAAGACCATCTCCGACCTGCGGGCCAAGATGAACGCCCTGGAACAGGAAGCACTGCAAAGCGGCGAGCGCCGGGACGTGGTGGAAGCCGCCATTGCCCGCCTGCAGGACGCCGCCACCGCCATGAAGGTGCGGGCGGCCTCCCTGACTTCCGCCGCCGAAGCCTCCCGCGCCCAGCTGGACGGCCTGCGCAACCAGGCCGCCGCGGCCGCCGGCGCCGCCGACCGGCTGAACGCCGAGCGGGAACTGGCCGCCCAGGCCCTGCAGCAGGCGGAGGACAACGTCACCCGGTGCGACAACATCAAGGCCGGGCTCAAGCTCAAACTGGAAAGCCGCCGCCGCCAGCAGGCCGAAGCAGCCGACGCCTTGCAGAAGGCCGACAGGGATCGCTCCAACACCGCCCAGCGCATCCGCATCCTGGAAGACCTGGAACGGAACATGGACGGTTACCAGCAGAGCGTCAAGACGGTCATGCGGGCTGCCTCGGCCAACCGGCTGCGGGGCATCATCGGCCCGGTGGCCGGTATCCTCACGGTGCGCAAGGGCTATGAGACCGCCATTGAGACGGCTCTGGGCTTTGCCTTGCAGAACATCGTGGTGGAGGACGAGCGCTGCGCCCGGTCCGCCATCGCTTTCCTGAAAGAAGAACGGGCGGGCCGCGCCACTTTCCTGCCCCTGGACACCGTCCAGGGCAACCGGTTCAACGGCCGCCTCACCGGCACCGCTGAAGTGGCCGCCGACCTGGTGGAAGCGGATGCCCGTTACCGCCATATCATTGACAATCTGCTGGGCCGCATCATCGTGGTGGAGGACCTGGCAGAGGCGTCCGCCGTGGCCAAGAGCCTGGGCTACCGCAACCGGATCGTCACCCTGGACGGCCAGGTCATCAACGCCGGCGGTTCTTTCACCGGCGGTTCCACCGCCCGCAGCGCGGGGGTGTTCAGCCGCAAGCAGGAGCTGGAAGAACTGCGCACCAAGCTGAAAAAGCTGGAACAGCGCCGGGCGGATGCCGAGCGGGAAGCCAAGGCCCGCCAGGCGGAAGTGGACACCCTGGCCGCCGAGCTGGCCGGGGCGGAGAGCGAGAGCGTCAATGCCGCTTCCGGACGGCTGAAGGCCAGCCTGGACCTGGAACGCCTGGACGCTGCCGTGCAGGAGGGCGCCGCCGCGGCCGAACGCCGGGGCGCCGAGATCAAGCAGCTGGAAGACCAGCTCAAGGAGAACGAGACCGCCCGCGCCCAGGCCGAGACCGGGGCCGCTGCCGCCCAGACCGAACTGGACAAGTACAACGCCGAGCTGTCCCAGCTGGGCGAGAGCACCGGCGAACTCAGCCGCCGCCGGGAGGCCCTGACCGCCTCCCTCTCCGCGGCCCAGATGAACCGCCTCACCGGGGAGAAGGACATCGGCCTGCATGAGGCCGCCCTGGAGACCCTGCGGGGCCGCACCGGGGAAGCCGAAGCCCGGGCCCGGGAACTGCAGGCCAACATCGAGGCCGCCAGGCAGACTATCGCAGCCAACGAACTGCGGGTGGCCGAGATCGAGCGGGCCCGCGCCGAAACCAAGGAAAAGATCGCCGCCGCCGAGGAAACCATCCGCACGGCCAACGCCGCCCGGATGGAGAAGGAAGCCGCCGTCACCCGCATGGGCCAGGAAAACCGGGCCCTCACCGACGAGCGGGAGCGGATGAGCGGGGAGATGGCCCGCCTGGCCGAGCGCCGGGCCGCCGCCGAAAACGAGCTGAATACCACCGCCTCCAAGCTGTGGGATGAATACCAGCTCACCGAGGCGGAAGCCAAGGGCCTGTGCGTGGAATTTACCAACGTCACCGACCTGCGCCGTCAGGTCACCGAGGTCCGGGCCAAGATCCGAGCCCTGGGCAACGTGAACGTGGGCGCCATCGATGAATACAAGGAAGTCAAGGAACGGTACGACTTCCTCAAAGCCCAGGTGAACGACGTGGAACGCTCCAAGTCCGAGCTGACCCGGATGATCGGGGAGCTGCGGGGCGAGATGGAGGAGATGTTCTCCAAGAGCTTCAAGGAGATCAACCGCAACTTCGGCCATATCTTCCGGGAGCTGTTCGGCGGCGGTTCCGCCCGGCTCTACCTCTCGGACGAATCCAACGTCCTGGAATCCGGCATCGAGATCGAGGTTTCGCCTCCGGGCAAGGTCATCCGCAACCTGTCCGCCCTTTCGGGCGGCGAGCAGGCACTGGTGGCCATCTCCATCTACTTTGCCATCCTGGAAGTCAACCCCTCTCCCTTCTGTATCCTGGACGAGATCGAAGCCGCCCTGGACGATGTGAACGTCACCCGGTATGCCCAGTATCTGCGCCGCATGACCGACAAGACCCAGTTCATCGTCATCACCCACCGCCGCGGCACCATGGAAGCCGCCGATGTCCTGTACGGTGTGACCATGCAGGAGGACGGCGTGTCCAAGCTGCTGCGCCTGGACCTGAACAACGTCAGTGCCGACCTGGTCAACTGACCTTGCCGGTTTTCACCATACATATCCCACGGAGGTGTGCCCTATGGGCCTGTTTGACAGTTTTAGAAAGAAAAAGCTGCAGGACGGCCTGGAAAAGACCCGCACCGGCTTTTTCCAGTCCATCGTCAACACCCTGACCAATTCCCAGATCGACGACGATCTGTACAACGACCTGGAAGAACAGCTGATCCTGGCGGATGTGGGCCCGTCCACCGCCGTGCGGCTGGTGGATGAGCTGCGGGACGTGGTGGAGCGTGACCACCTCAAGACCGGCGAGCAGGCCCTCAAGGCCCTGCGGGAGATCATCCGCCTGGAAATCTCCCCCCATGATGAGATGGACCTGACCGGCCACCCGGCGGTGATTCTGGTCATCGGGGTCAACGGGGTGGGCAAAACCACCACCATCGCCAAGCTGGCCTACCTGTACAAGGACCTGGGCCACCGGGTCATGCTGGCAGCGGGGGATACCTTCCGCGCCGCGGCCAGCGAGCAGCTGGAAACCTGGGCCGACCGGGCCGGGGTGCCCCTGGTCAAAGCCGGGGAGGGCGCCGACCCCGCCGCCGTCATCTTCGACGCGGTGCAGAGCGCCAACGCCAAAGGCTATGACATGGTCATTGCCGACACCGCCGGACGGCTTCACAACAAGAAGGGCCTGATGGATGAGCTTTCCAAGATCGCCCGCAGCGTCAAGAAGGCCAGCCCCGAAGCCAGCCTGGAAGTGCTCCTGGTGCTGGATGCCATCACCGGCCAGAACGCCATCAGCCAGGCCCAGGAATTCTGCCGGGCGGCGGGAGCCACCGGTGTGGTGCTCACCAAGCTGGACGGCACCCCCAAGGGCGGCTGCATCCTGGGCGTGCACGAAAAACTGGGCCTGCCCATCCGCTTTGTGGGGGTGGGGGAGAAGATCGACGATCTGATCTTCTTCTCGGCCACCGATTTCTCCGAGGCCCTGCTGCCCGAACTGCCCAAGAAGGAGGAACAGGCATGATCTTCTGCGCTGCCACCAACAACCAGGGTAAGCTCAAGGAGCTGCGCCGGATCCTGGAACGGGCCGGTCATACGGTAAAAAGCCTGCGGGAGCTGGGGGTCACCCTGGACCCGGAGGAGACCGGCACCACCTTTGCCGAAAATGCGCATATCAAGGCCCAAGCCTTCTGCAAAGCCACCGGCCTTGCCACCGTGGCGGACGATTCCGGCCTGTGCGTGGACGCGCTGAATGGCGCTCCCGGGGTGTACAGCGCCCGCTATGCGGGGGTGCACGGGAACGACGATGCCAACAACCAGAAGCTTCTCGATGCCATGAAGGATATTCCCGCGGACAAGCGGGCGGCCCGGTTCGTCTCCGCCGTCTGCCTCATGCTGCCCGACGGCCGGGAACTGACGGTGGAGGGGGAATGCCCCGGCACCGTGGCCTTCGGCCTGACCGGGGAGAACGGATTTGGTTATGACCCGCTTTTCGTGCCCGACTGTGTGGGCCTGCCCGACGGCTCCACCACCCCCAACACCGCCCGGCGGTCCTACGCCGAACTGGCGGACGGGGAAAAGGACGCCATCAGCCACCGGGGCCGGGCCATGGAACGCCTGGAACAGGCGCTGCCTGCCTTCCTCGGCCAAGAATAAAATAACCTAGTACCGAAAGGAATTTATCTTATGACCACTCTGACCAGCAAACAGCGTGCGGCCCTGCGCGGCGCCGCCAACACTCTGGACCCCGTGTTCCAGGTGGGCAAAGGGGAGATCGGCCCCGCCATGATCGAGGCGGTGAGCAAATGTCTGGCCGCCCGGGAACTCATCAAGGTGAAGGTGCTGGAAAACAGCGAATATTCCGCCAAGGAAGCCGCCGCCATCCTGGCCGAGGGCACCGGCGCCCAGTGCGTCCAGGTCATCGGCCGCAAATTCGTGCTTTTCCTGCAGAAGGACAAGGATTCCGACTTCGCCGCCCTGCTGGCCGCCGCCCGCTGAGCGATGGAACCGGTGGGCAAGCTGCTTTTGTACGGCGGTACCTTTGACCCGCCGCACCAAGGGCATATGAACAATCTGCGCGCAGTGATGGACGCGGTGCACCCGGACAAGGTCCTGGTCATGCCCGCGGGCATTCCGCCTCATAAAGCCGCCAGCGCCACCCCCGCCGAACTCCGCCTGGCCATGTGCCGCTGTTTCACCGAAGTGGACCCCCGGGTGGAGGTCAGCCGGTGGGAGATCGACCACGAAGGCCGCAGCTACACCGTGCACACTTTGCAGATGCTGCGGGATACCTGCCCCGGGACGGCTCTGTACCTGGCCATGGGCAGTGACATGCTGCTCAGCTTTACAAAGTGGCACCGGTGGCAGGCCATCCTGGCCCTGGCCACCCTGGTGGTACAGAGCCGGGCGGACGGAGACAGTACCGATCTGCACGCGGCCGCCGACGCTCTGCACCCTTACGGCGGGCGGGTGCTCTTTGCCCACGCCGTGCCGGTGCCCTGCGCCTCCAGCCAGATCCGCGCCGGTACCCTGGATGCCGACACCCTGCGGCAGGTTCTGCCCGCATCCGTGCGGGCTGTCATCCGGAAAAACGGGCTGTACGGCCTGGGGGACCGGGTGTAAAGCGGTGCAGCCTGCCTGCCGCCACAGCGTGTCGAGAGACTCGACACGCTGCAAAAAGGGGAACAGTCCCGCACGGCAATTGCCTGACGGGCCTATTCCCCCTTTTGAAATCCCCCTCGACAAAATTCAACGGCAAATCGCGCACTCGTCTCTTTGCTCCTCGCACACAATTTGCCGCTGAATTTCCCTGTCGGTGTCTCCATCGTCGGCGCTGGTCCGCCGATGGAGACGAATTTTGATTTCTTTGACAGCCTTAGGCCCCCTGCCTGCCGCCAACCGATCTTTTTTGACAAAGAGGGAAGTATACATGACCTGTGAAGAAGCCCAGGAACTGGTAAAAGGCCGCTTGTCCCACAAGCGGTACAAGCACACCGTAAATGTAAAAAATAAGGCGGTGGAACTGGCCCGCCGCTATGGAGCGGACGAGGAAAAGGCCGCTCTGGCGGCACTTTTGCATGACAGTGCGAAAGAGTTGCCCCAAGAGGAAATGTTGCAGATTTTTTCCGACAATGCTATAATGGCTAAAAATGCCGCGTCCCGGCCCACCCCGGTCTGGCACGGCATTGCCGCCGCCATTCTGTGCGCCACCCAATGGGGCGTCACCGACCCGGAGATTCTTTCCGCCATTGAGTGCCATACCACCGGCAAAGCCAACATGACCCTGCTGGAAAAGATCATCTATATGGCGGACGCCACCAGTGCCGAGCGGGATTACCCCGGCGTGGAGCGGCTGCGGCAGGAAGAGATGCAGGACCTGGACCTGGCTTTGCTGCACAGCTTGCAGCAGAGCATCGCCTTTGTAAAAAAGAAGGGCGGAAAACTGGACCCCCAGACCGTGGCGGCCTGTGAGGATCTGCAGGCACGCATCGCCCAAAAAGGATAAACATACCATATTCCCAAAAGGGATGCCCGGGCCCTGTCCGCCGCACCCCGCCACCAAAAAGGGAGGACGCCCATGAGCGAACCACGCAAACTGAACACCGGTGACGCCCAGCGCACGGTGTATCATGCCGGCGACGCACAGCGGACCATCCGCACCTCCGGCGCCGCCGCCTCTTCCAGCCAGCTGGAGGAAGCCCGCCGCCGTGCCCGCATGGCCGCTGCCGAAAGCAGCCGCCGCAGCCGCCAGTTTACGCCGGTACAGCCGGCCGATGTGCAGCGGTATCAGGCTGCCCGTCAGGCACAAAATGCGCAAACGGCCCCGCGCACCATCCATCAGCCGGTGCAGCATACGGCGGGGTCTGCCCAGCAGGCTGCACCCCGGCAGCAGGCGGCTCCGCAGCAGCGGACCATCCACCGTTCGCAGACGGCGCAGCCCGCTCAGCAGGCTGCGCCCCAGCAGCGCACCGTGCACCGGACCCAGCCTGCCCAGCAGCCGGTGCAGCGTTCCGCACCCCGGCCGGTTCAGCCCCAGCCCGGGGAGGAAAACCTGACCATGGCCCAGCGCCAGGCGCTGGCTCTGCGCCGTCAGGCCGCCGCCAAGCAGGCCGCGTCCGGTGCCCGCGCCCGGGTGCAGCGTCTGGACCTGCGCAGCGCCCAGGGGGAACGAGCCGCCTACAACATTGACGGCGACGCCGAGTACGAGGCCCGCCAGGCCGCCCGCGCCGCCAAAGCTGCCGCTGCCCAGCAGCCGGTGGCCGAGGCCGCTCGTTCGGGGGAAAGTTCCGCCCGCAGCGGCTCCACTTCCACCGCCGCCGGACGCCGCAGCAGCGGTGCTTCCGCCGGAGGTCAGCCTCCCAAGGGCCCCGGCAAGGGCCGCAAAGGCCGCGGTGACGACGGCAGCGGCAAAAAGGGCGGCAAGAAAAAGAAAAAAGGCACCTGGTGGAAGGTGCTGCTGGCCACTTTGCTGGTGCTGGTTCTCATCTTTGGCGTCACCCTGGCCCTGATCATGAACGCCCTACGCCCCGAAACCGGCGGCAACATCACCTTCAACCAGCTGCTGAACACCCCCAAGGAATTCGCCGGCAAGGAGATCAACATCCTGCTGGTGGGCATCGACCGCTCCACCGAGGACGGCTCCGGGGAAGATTCCCAGAGCAATGACGGCATGACCGACATGATCATGTGGATGCACTTCAATAACGAGACCGGCGAAGTGAAGATGCTGCAGATTCCCCGCAACATCTTCGTCACCACCGACGCCAGCTATTCCGGCAACTACCAGATCAACGCCATCGCCAAGACCCAGGGCTCCAATGGCTACAACAACCTCAACGCTTTGTGCGAGGAGGTCAGCAAGGAGCTCCAGGTCCCCATCGACGGCTATGTGAGTATCCGGCTGGAAAAACTGGTGGAACTGGTGGATATTCTGGGCGGCGTGTATTGCTACATCCCCCAGGATATGTCCTACAAGGGAAGTGCTCTGGAACAGGGTTACCGTAACCTGGACGGCGCCGCGGCGGAATTCCTGCTGCGCAACCGTCACAGCTACGCCAACAGTGACCTGGGCCGTCTGAACACCCAGCGGTACTTCTACGCTGCCATGTTCGCCAAACTGCGCTCCATGACCGCCTGGGATATCGCCAAGAATCTGCCCTTCTACCTGAGCATGGTGGACACCAGCCTGAGCATCTCCGATCTGATCAGCGTGGCGGTCAGCCTGATGAGCGTCTCCAGTGACAAGATCATGCTGGCCCAGGTGCCGGTGTATATGGGCGGCATCACCTACAACAACAACGACGTGGTCGTGGTGGCCCGCCAGGAAACCGCCGACCTGCTCAACACCTATTATCGTGAAAACACCGGCCCTGTGGATGCCAGCGAGCTGCAGGTGGTGGACAACGTGCTGGATATCAGCGGTGTGGGAGCTTCCGATCCCAACGTGCAGTTCATGGCTGCCATCAACGAGCAGGTCAACGACGCCATTGCGGAATCCGGCGAGGATACCAGCAGCGAGTATGTCTATGACACCCCGACGGCAGCCCCTGAAAGCGATGCTACCTCCACCGAGGACGGCGGCGATGCTTCCAGTGAGGACCAGGCCGCCTGAGCGCCTGTGCTGTAAAACAAAAGGAGAACGAATCTATGGATAGCAAGACCCTGGCCATTGAACTGGCCCGCGCCCTGGACGCCAAAAAGGCGCTGAATATCCGGGTGCTCAAGGTCGAGGACCTGACCACCGTCACTGATTACTTTGTCATTGCCACCGGCACCTCCACCACCCATGTGGGCGCTCTGGCGGACGAGGCGGACTTCGCTCTGTCCCAGCAGGGGGTACACCCGCTTCGCAGCGAAGGCCATGACGGCAAGCGCTGGGTGCTGCTGGACTACGGCACCGTGATTGTGCATGTGTTCACCAAGGAAGCCCATGATTATTACGACCTGGAACACCTTTGGGCCGACGCCGCCGAAATGCCCGCCGCCGAATGGATGAAACCGGCCGAATAAATACCATTTTGTAAAATAGTGGGGAGAGATCAATAGTGAAGTATGACTTCAAAGCAGTGGAAGCCAAATGGCAGAAGGTGTGGCAGGACGAACACACCTTCCACGCCGAGATCGACCATTCCAAGCCGAAATTCTATGCCCTGGTAGAGTTCCCGTATCCGTCCGCTGCCGGTCTGCATGTGGGGCATCCCCGCAGCTACACCGCCCTGGACATTGTGGCCCGCAAAAAGCGTCAGTGCGGCTACAACGTGCTGTATCCCATGGGCTGGGACGCTTTCGGCCTGCCCACCGAGAATTATGCCCTGAAGAATCACATCAACCCCGAGATCGTCACCGCCAAGAACGTGGCCCGGTTCAAGAGCCAGCTCCAGGCCCTGGGTCTGTCCTTTGACTGGGACCGTGAGATCAACACCACCGACCCCGAGTACTACAAGTGGACCCAGTGGATCTTCCTGCAGCTGTACAAGAAGGGCCTGGCCTACAAGAAGGAGACCACCGTCAACTTCTGCACCGGCTGCAAGGTTGTTCTGGCCAATGAGGAAGTGGTCAACGGTGTGTGCGAGCGCTGCGGCAGCCCCGTGGTCCACAAGGTCAAGAGCCAGTGGATGCTGAAGATCACCGCCTATGCCGACCGCCTCATCGACGATCTGGACGGCCTGGACTTCATCGAGCGTGTCTCCACCCAGCAGAAGAACTGGATCGGCCGCAGCCACGGCGCCGAGATCAACTTCGACACCACTGCCGGGGATGTGCTCACCGTCTACACCACCCGCGCCGACACCCTGTTCGGCTGCACCTATATGGTTGTCTCTCCCGAGCACGCTTACCTGAAGAAGTGGATGGATGCGGACCTCATCAAGAACCCCGATGAGATCACCGCTTACCAGCAGGAAGCCGCCCGCAAGTCCGAGTTCGAGCGCACCGAGCTGAACAAGGAAAAGACCGGTGTGCGCATCCAGGGCGTGGAGGCCGTCAACCCGGTGAACGGCCAGACCGTGCCCATCTTTATCTCTGACTACGTCCTGGCCACCTACGGCACCGGCGCCATCATGGCTGTGCCTGCCCATGATACCCGTGACTGGGAGTTCGCCAAGAAGTTCAACCTGCCCATCGTGGAGGTCGTCCGCGGCACCACCCCGGCCAACCTGGACGAGGGTGCCTTCACCGACGTGGCCACCGGCACCCTGGTCAACTCCGGCTTCCTCACCGGCCTGTCGGTGGAGGATGCCAAGAACAAGATGTACGCCTGGCTGGAAGAGAACGGCAAAGGCTGCAAGAAGGTCAACTTCAAGCTCCGGGACTGGGTGTTCAGCCGTCAGCGGTACTGGGGCGAACCCATCCCCATGGTCTACTGTGAAAAGTGCGGCTGGCAGCCTCTGCCCGAAAGCGAGCTGCCCCTGCGCCTGCCCGAGATCAAGGACTTTGAGCCCGGCGAAAACGGCGAAAGCCCCCTGGCCCGCCACACCGAATGGGTGAACACCACCTGCCCGTGCTGCGGCGGCCCGGCCAAGCGGGAGACCGATACCATGCCCCAGTGGGCCGGTTCCAGCTGGTACTTCCTGCGGTATATGGACCCCCACAACAAGGATGCCATTGCCAGCAAGGAAGCCCTGGAATACTGGAGCCCGGTGGACTGGTACAACGGCGGCATGGAGCACACCACCCTGCACCTGCTGTACAGCCGTTTCTGGCACAAGTTCCTGTATGATATCGGCGTGGTCCCCACCAAGGAGCCCTACGCCAAGCGCACCTCCCACGGCATGATCCTGGGTCTCAACCCCCACAGCTTTGTGAATATGCCTGCCGAAAAGCAGCGCGAGCTGTTGGAGGAGTTTGGCTCCGAGAAGGCTGTCAGAGCCCATCTGGTGGAAGAGTACGGCGAGATGGCCGAACACCCGGTGGTCAAGATGTCCAAGAGTCTGGGCAACGTGGTGAACCCCGATGATGTGGTGGACGAGTACGGTGCCGACACCCTGCGCCTGTACGAGATGTTCATCGGCGACTTTGAGAAGGCTGCGCCCTGGAACACCTCCTCCATCAAGGGCTGCAAGCGGTTCCTGGACCGCATCTGGTCCATGGGGGATAAGCTGGTGGAGGGCGGCGTGCGCCCCGAGCTGGAATCCCTGATGCACCGTACCATCAAGAAGGTGGGCGAAGACATCGACAGCCTGAAGGCCAACACCGCCATCGCTCAGCTGATGATCTACGTCAACGCCCTGTCTGATGCCGGCGGCGCCACCCGTCCCGAGTACGAGGTGCTGCTGCAGCTGCTCAACCCCTTTGCTCCCCATATGACCGAAGAACTGTGGGAGCAGATGGGTCACGAGGACCGTCTGGCCTATCATCCCTGGCCGAAGTACGATGAGGCCAAGTGCACCGAGCAGACCATCGAGATCGCGGTGCAGGTCAACGGCAAGATCAAGGCCCGCATCAAGGTTCCTGCCGATGTGGAAGCCGCCGATGCCATCGCCGCCGCCAAGGCGGAGCCCGCTGTGACCGAAGCCCTGGCCGGCAAGACGCTGGTCAAGGAGATCTACGTCAAGGGCAAGCTGGTCAATCTGGCCGCAAAATAAAACACGGAGCCCCCGCAGCCACGGGGGCTCTTTTTCGCATATCAAGGCAAATACCCAGTGAAGGAGATATACAGTTATGCGGCAAAACCTGTGCGCAGCCCTGCAAAAGCGGCTGCCCCGCCATTGGTTGGTGTGGGTGGTCATCCTTCTCGAAGCGGTCTTTCTGGTGGGCGGCTTCGTGCAGGACCGGGCGGTGCGGGGCACCACCACCCTGCTCAGCGACAGCATGGGGGACATGCTGGACCACGGCATCACCCATACCACCCAGGGTACCGAGGTGGAGGCGGGCCTTTCCGGCGAGGTGCTGGCCACCCGCTGGCTGAAACTGGAACCCGGCATCTACAACGTTACCGTGGCCTACCTGGGCGGCGGGGACGATGTGACCTGCTACTTTTACAAATCCACCGCCCAGGCGGACACCGTTACCCTGCGGGATGGTATGCGGGCGGTGACCTTCCAGGTTCTGGTGCCCAGCGACCAGGAACAGGCCACCCTGCGCATTGCCACCGAAGGCAGCGGCTTTACCCTGGAAAGCATCGTCATCTCCTACAGTCAGGCCTACTCCTGGTACAACCTGCTCTGCCGGCTTTTGTTCTTTGTGGCGGCAGACCTGATCTGGCTGCTGTGGTCCGGGCGCCTGGTGCTGCCCGGCGGCCCCCGGACTTCGGTCACTGCTCTGGGCCTGGGCGGGGCGGTGCTCATCGCCTCCCTGCCCTTGCTCACCGGCGGGCTCATCCCCGGGCATGACCTGCAGTTCCACCTCAACCGCATTGAGGGGCTGGCCCAGGGCATCGCCGCCGGGCAGCTGCCGGTGCGCATCCAGCCCTTCTGGCTGGATGGCCGGGGCTATGCGGTGTCGGTGTTTTACGGGGACATTCTGCTCTACTTCCCGGCGCTGCTGCGCTTCTTCGGGGTGACGGTGCAGGGGGCCTACAAGGTGTATGTGGTGGCGGTGAACATCGGCACCGCCCTGGTCAGCTGGTTCTGCCTGTGCCGGATGCTCAAAAACCACTGGGCGGCCCTTTTCGGCAGCGTACTGTATACCCTGTCCATCTACCGCATCATCAACGTCTATCTGCGGGGAGCGGTGGGGGAATACACCGCCATGCTCTTCCTGCCGCTGGTGTTCTACGGACTGTGGAAGATCTTCATCCAGCCGGACGGCGCCAAAGCCGCGCCCCTTGTCTGGCTGCCCGCTGTCATCGGCTTTACCGGCCTGATCCAGACCCATCTGCTCAGCTGCGAGATCGTGGGCATGCTCACCCTGGGCAGCTGTGTGGTGCTGCTGCGCCGCACCCTGCGCAAAAACACCTTTTTCCCCCTGTGCAAGGTGGTGGGCGTCACCGCTCTGCTCAACCTGTGGTTCCTGCTGCCCCTCTTTGATTCCCTGCGGGATGACCTGGTCATCACCACCCAGGAAAGCTCCGGCCCCCACAATACCGCCGCTTATCTGGGCCAGATGCTGGGCCTTTCCTTCAGCGGTGTGGCCGACCGGTACAACCTGGGTCTGGACCAGGGCACCTATGAGGAAATGGCCATCGGCCTGGGCCTGACCCTGCTGCTGGCGGCGGGGCTGTTCGTGCTGGTCACCGCCATGGGCCGGGGAGATCGGAAAAATTCCGTCTGGCGTCTGGGAAACTTCGGCCTGTGGGCGGGGCTTGTCTGCCTGGTCCTTGCCAGCGACGTTTTCCCCTGGGACAACCTGTACAATCTGAACCCGGTGCTGGGCAAGCTGGTGGCCATGGTCCAGTATGTCTGGCGGTTCCTCAGCCCGGCCACCTGGTTCTGGGCTCTGGCGGGGGGCTGTGCCCTCTGCCTGTTGGCGAACCGGCCGGATCTGCGCAATCTGGCCGCGGGGGTGCTGCTGGTGCTCACCCTCTTCAGCTGGGGCGGCTTTGTGCAGACTGCCCTCACTGACAACGAGACCATGTTCTGCTACAGCGCCGCCGGGCTGGATTCCTGTGACGCCGGGGCAGGGGAGTACCTGCCCGCCGGCACCGAAAAAACCGATTTCGGCGGCCCCCGCGCGGTGGAATCCGACGGGGTGGAGGTGTCCGACTCCGCCCTTGCCGGTCTGACCGCCACCGTCACCTGTCAGACCACCGACGGCGGCACCGTCACCGTGCCCATCTTGTACTATCCCTACTACCAGGCCCGGGATGAGGCAGGCAATGCCCTGGCCGTGACCCGTGACCCGGACAGCAAGATGGTGCAGGTGACAGTTCCGGCAGGGTACAGCGGTACCGTCCGGGTGTTCTACGCCGAACCCTGGTTCTGGCGCGGCGCCGAAGCCGTCAGCCTGCTGACCCTGGCAGGCCTGATCGCTCTGGGGGTATACCGCCGGAAAAATGGCCGGAAGGCTGTTCCGGCTGAGGGATGAGACCATGAAACAGACACAACACAATCCGGTCTGGCCCAATCTGGCTGTCCTGGCCCGCCGCCCCCTTTTGTGGGTGGGGCTGGCGGCGCTGGCTGCCCTGGGCTACGGTTACGCCATGGCAGTGCCCGCCGTGGATATGGATGATCTGGCCATTGCCACCTACCAGCAGGGCGGGGAGTTCCTGCGCCAGGGCCGGTTCACCGTCTGGCTGCTCCAGGCGGCCACCGGGATCATGACCTATCAGCGGTTCTGGCCGGAATTCTTCTTTGCTCTTTGCCTGGTGCTGGCCGGGGTGCTGCTGGCGGCCCTGGTGTACACCGCCGCCGGGCGGCAACCCTCCCTGCCCGGGGCACTGCTGCTGGGTGGCGGACTGCTCCTCTGGCCCTACCATGGGGAAATCCTCATGTACTCCAACCAGTGCGGGGTGGGGCTGGGATATCTGCTCTGCGTGCTGGGGGCCTGCCTGGTCTGGCCCGGCATGGCCGAAGGCTGGCGCCGCAGCCTGCCAGGCGGGGCGGGAGCTGCTGTATGCCTGATGTTCGCTTTAGGACTGTATGAATCCTTTGCCCCGGTCTGGCTGACTCTGGTGTTCCTGTTGCTGCTGGCTGCCCCGCCCAAAGGCCTTCAGGCCGGGCTGGGCATGGCCCTGCGGGGGTTGTGGCCCCTGGCGGCAGGGCTTGTGCTGCGCAGCGGGGCCACCGCGGCCCTGCGGGCCCTGATGGGGGTGAGCGGGGAAAACGGCAGTGCCGCCAAGACCATCTTCTGGTTCCGGCGGGACAGTGTCCGGGATGCCATCCTCATCCCTCTGCGGGAATTCCTGACCAAATACGGGGCCGAGGCCCTGGCCGTCCCGGCCCTTGGTTTGCTGCTGCTGGCCTGCCTGGCCCTGGTGGTGTGGGCCCTGCCCCGCCGGGGCTGCCGGCTGTGGGCGCTGTGCCTGCTGCTCTCCCAGTTTTCCCTGGGACTTTTGCAGGGCACCGGCTCCCAGATGGCCCGGGCCTGCCAGTGTTTTGGGGTGTTTGTGCCCTTTGTGGCCTGGCTGTGGCTGGGCAAAGTTCTGGACAGCCGCCGCAGCCTGCCTCTGACTGCCCTTTGCTCTCTGCTGGCCGTGGCTTTGCTGGGGGTGGAGGCCTGGGCTCTCACCGACGACCTGCGCTTTGACCGGGACCGCTGGCAGTATGAGAAGTCCATCCTGGAACAGACCGCCGCCGATCTTGCGGCTCTGGACCCGGCGGGCACTCTGCCGGTGGTCTTTACGGGGGAGGTGGAACTCTCCCCCGAACTGGAAGCCCGGGCGGCCATCCCGGAAGGAAACCCTGCCTACACCGCCGCCTGGGTCATCGCCACAGCCCTGGATGGCCCCCAGGGCACCCTCTACCGGTATGAAAACCCCCAGACCCTGGTCATCAACTGGGCCCAGACGGCCTTCGGCAGCCATGAGCAGCTGTATCTGCTCATGGAGGAGCTGGGCCATACCTACACCCGTCCCACCGCCGAACAGCAGGCGGCGGGAGATGCTCTGGCCGAAACCCTGCCCGCCGGTGTGTCCCGGCAGGACGGGTATCTGCTGGTCTGCTTCTGACCCCGTTGCACCCCGGAAAGGTCTGCGGTATAATAAAAAGAAAGTTTCACCCGAAAGGTGGTTTCCCCCTATGCTGATCTCCCTCGTTGTGCCCAGTTACAATGAAGAGGAAGCCATGCCGCTGTTTTATCAGGAGGCGTCCCGCGTGGCGGCCGAAATGAAAACCAGCCACGGCGCCGATTTTGAATTTATCTTTGTGGATGACGGTTCCAAGGACGGCACCCTGCGGGTGGCCCGGGAACTCCATGACCGGGACCCCCGGGTGCGGTATGTTTCCTTCAGCCGCAACTTCGGCAAGGAATCCGCCATCTATGCGGGCCTGAAAGCGGCCAGAGGCGACTATGTGGCCACCCTGGACGCCGACCTGCAGGACCCGCCCGCCCTGCTGCCCCAGATGTTGGACGCCCTGCTCACCGGGGACTTTGATTGTGCCGCCACCCGCCGCACCACCCGCAAGGGAGAGCCGCCGGTGCGCAGCTGGTTTGCCCGCAAGTTCTACCAGATCATCAACCGCCTCAGCGATACTGAGATCGTGGACGGTGCCCGGGATTACCGGCTCATGAGCCGCAAGATGGTGAACGCGGTGCTCTCCATGGCGGAGTACAACCGGTTCAGCAAAGGCATCTTCAGCTGGGTTGGCTTCAAGACCCGGTGGTTTGACTATGAGAACATCGAGCGTGTGGCCGGCCAGACCAAGTGGAATTTCTGGGGGCTGTTCAAGTATTCTATTGAGGGCATCGTGGGCTTTTCCACCGCGCCCCTGGTCATGGCGGCGGGGGCCGGCGTGATCTTCTGTCTGGCGGCCTTCATCGGCATCATTTTTGTAGTGGTGCGGGCGCTGGTCTTTGGTGACCCCACCTCCGGCTGGCCCAGCATGGTCTGCATCATGCTGCTGTGCAGCGGCGTGCAGCTGTTCTGCGTGGGCATTGTGGGGGAATACCTGGCCAAGACCTACCTGGAAGTCAAGCACCGTCCCATCTACATTGAGCGGGAGACCGAAGCGGACCGCGACGCCCGCAGCTCCCGATAAAAGGGGACAGGGGGGCTTTTCATGAATGATATGACCCGGGGCAGTGCGTACCGTCATCTGTGGCGGTATGCACTGCCCTTGGTGTTGGGCAACTGGTTTCAGCTGGCGTATAATGCGGCGGATTCGGTCATTGTAGGACGGTTTATCGGTCGGGATGCCCTGGCGGCGGAGGGGGCCGCTGCGCCGGTGATGAATCTGATGATCCTGGCCATCTCCGGGGTGACCATTGGAGCCGGGGTGCTCATGAGTGAGTTCTTCGGTGCCCGGGACCGGGAACAGCTGCGCCGGGAACTGGCCACCACCCTCCTGGCCGGCGCCTGGTTTTCCCTGGGGGTGGCGGTGCTGGGCATCCTGCTCACCCCGCAGATCCTGCGCTGGCAGGCGGTGCCGGAAGATATCTTTTCTGCCACGGTGATGTATCTGCGCATCACCTTTGTGGGCGTTCCCTTCACCTGCTTTTACAACGCCCTGGCCGCCGGACTCAAAAGTGTGGGGGATGCCAGAACGCCGCTGCGGTTCCTGATCTTCTCTTCGGTGCTGAATGTGGTGCTGGACCTGGTGCTCATCGGGGCGCTGGGTCTGGGCATTGCCTGCTCGGCGGCCACCACCGTCTTTGCCCAGGGGATCAGCGCCCTGCTGGCGGCGGTGTACCTGGTCCGTCGTCTGCCGGACCTGTGCCCTTCGCGGGGGGAATGGCAGATCGACCGTGCCCTGCTGGGCAGGACCATGCGCTATGGCAGCGTTACCGCCCTGCAGCAGGCCTGCCAGCCCATCGGCAAGGTGCTCATCCAGGGCCAGGTGAATCTGCTGGGGGTGGATGTGATGGCCGCCTTCAACGCCGTCACCCGGGTGGACGATTTCGCCTGCATTCCGGAGCAGAGCGTGGCCCAGGGGATCACCACCTTCCTGGCCCAGAACCGGGGTGCCAAGCGGTATGACCGCATCCGGGCGGGATTCCGGGCAGGCCTGCTCATGGAATTCGGCTACTGGATCCTCATTGGAACCGTCACGGCGGTGTTCCGTACCTCTCTTGTGGCGCTTTTTGTGTCGGGGGAGGGAGCACAGCGGGTCACGGCGTTGGGCAGCCAGTACCTGGGGGCTATGGCGGTGTTTTACATCCTGCCCGCCTTCACCAACGGATTCCAGGGATACTACCGGGGTATGGGGCGCATGGGCGTCACCCTGGCGGGTACCCTGATCCAGACAACGCTGCGGGTGGTGTTTACCATTCTGCTGGCTCCCCGGGTGGGCATCTACGGCATCGCCTTTGCCTGCGCCGGCGGCTGGATCGTCATGCTGCTCTTTGAAGTGCCCCTGTATTTACTGCGCATGCGCGGGCGGGAAGAACAGATCTCAACCTGACAGAAGAAAACAAGGCCGGAAGGAATGTTCCTTCCGGCCTTGCCGCATAAAAAGGAGCGGGCCCGCCGCTGGGACGGACCCGCTCCGAATATTTGGGGGTACAGGGAAAAATCAGGCCTTGTTGGCAGAGCCGAACAGCTCGATCTTCTCGCGCACGGTGGCCTTGATGGCCTCGGCGCCGGGAGCCAGCAGCTTGCGGGGGTCGAAGCCCTTGCCCTGCAGATCCTTGCCCGCTTCGATGTACTTGCGGGTGGCATCGGCAAAGCTCAGCTGGCATTCGGTGTTGACGTTGATCTTGGAAACGCCCAGGGTGATGGCCTTGCGGATCATGTCGGCCGGGATGCCCGTGCCGCCGTGCAGGACCAGAGGAATGTTATCGGTGGCCTGATGGATCTTGTCCAGAGCCTCGAAGTCCAGGCCCTTCCAGTTGGCGGGATACTTGCCGTGGATGTTGCCGATGCCGGCAGCCAGGAAGTCGATGCCCAGGGCAGCGATCTTGGCGCACTCAGCGGGATCGGCCACTTCGCCGGCGCCGATGACGCCGTCTTCCTCGCCGCCGATGGAGCCGACCTCGGCCTCGATGGACAGGCCGTGGTCATGAGCCAGAGCCACCAGCTCGGTGGTCTTGGCAACGTTCTCGTCGATGGGATAATGGCTGCCGTCGAACATGATGGAGGTGAAGCCGGCGGCCACGCAGGCCTTGGCGCCCTCGTAGGTGCCGTGGTCCAGGTGCAGGGCCACAGGCACGGTGATGCCCAGGCTTTCATCCATGGCACGGACCATGGCGGCCACGGTCTTGAAACCGGTCATATACTTGCCGGCGCCCTCGGAAACGCCGAGGATGACGGGGCTGTTCATCTCCTGCGCAGTCAGCAGGATGCTCTTGGTCCATTCCAGGTTGTTGATGTTGAACTGACCGACGGCGTAATGACCGTCACGTGCTTTCAGCAGCATATTGGTTGCGTTTACCAGCATAGTGAAGATACCTCCCAATGTTCTTCTGTTTCCGTTGCAGGAAAAACCCGCGCGGAGCCGTGCGCCCCACGCGTAACCAGGGTATAGCTTCATTATAGCCTGACATTGACAAAAAAGCAACAAAAATATTTTCTCCATCGGGAAAAGCTGATTTTTGTCGATAAAAAGTAAAAATATACTGTCGTGACCACCTGCTGCAGGCAGATGTTGCGCCCAGAAAAACGCTCTGACACCCACGCTGGAACGTCAAAAAAATCTTCCCTGTCAAAAGGTTGTGCGGGCATGACGGGGCCGGTATGAACTTTTCACCCGAAGGGGCGGGACAAAAAGAGCGTTTGGAAATCCTTGGGCATTTTGTGCGAAATTTCAGGGCAATTGGCAGTAAAATCAGAAGTTTGCCAACTTGACACGAGGGTTTATCCGAACTGTTATGTGGAAAAATTTTCAACAGGCTGTGGAAAACTGTCTGCGGTTTGGTGGAAAAATCGCATGGTGGGCGGGTTTTCCACACTTTCAACAGAGTTTTCAACAATGAACTCGGCGGGCTGTGGAATTACGGTTTGTATAAAGCGCGGTTCAGCGCAAAACCGGACCGGCGAAAAAGCAAAAAATCTGCACTTTTGACGCGGGTTTGCAGGTGACAAAGGCTCCCGGTTTGTGGTATACTATAATCCGTATATTTATCGCCGGGCGCAGGAGCCCGGCGGCACAGAATTTTCACGGGGCCGGCACCGCCGCCCCGCCGGAGGAACCAGAATGAACAAACCGGAACGCCCGGATACCCGGACCCCCCAGTCCGAAGCCCCCGATACCCTTGTATGGGGCAAGAATCCCGTCACCGAACTGCTGCGCGCCGGCAAAGGGGTGGACACCCTGCTGCTGGCCGACAGCCTGGACCCGCGTACGGTGTCCTATTTCACCGCCCTGGGCAAGCAGGCGGGGGCCGTCATCAAGCGGGTGCCCTCGGGCAAGCTGCAGAAACTTTGCGGCACCCCTGACCACCAGGGCATCGCGGCCTGGGCCGCCCGCATCCAGTATGCGGAGCTGGAGGATCTTTTGAATATCGCTGCCGAAAAGGGAGAACCGCCTTTCCTGGTGCTGTGCGACGGCATCGAGGACCCCCACAACCTGGGCGCCATCCTGCGCTCGGCCCTGCTGTGCGGGGCCCACGGGGTGATCATTCCCCGCCGGGGCAGCGTGAGCGTCACCGGTACGGTGATGAAGTCCAGCGCCGGTGCAGCAGCCCGCATCCCGGTGGCCCGGGTGGCCAATCTGGCCCAGGCCATCCGCACCTTGAAGGAGCGGGGCGTCTTTGTCTACTGTGCCGACCTGGGGGGCGAATCCCCCGCCCGCACCGACCTGACCGGTTCGGTGGGGCTGGTTCTGGGCAGTGAAGGCAGCGGCCCCTCGGCTCTGACTCGAAAATTGTGTGACGGTGTCGTCACATTGGATATGGCCGCCGAAGACTGCGGCGTGGACAGCTACAATGTGTCGGTGGCTGCCGGAATCCTTTTGTATCACATTATGCAGTGCCGTCGCGGGCACTGATCGCCGGACTCCGGCGCCGCCGCCCGCGCAGCGGCCAGGGAAGGGGAGAGGGATATGCCAAGCAAACGCACCAATGATTCGGTGGAACAGATCCTGCAGGAGCTGAGTCATCAGCAGGCCCGGGATGGTGTGCGTGACAGTGTGAATGAAAGAAAAGTGGACGAGATCCTCAAAAGTGTGGGCATCGACACGGACGTTCCCGGGGCTTCCCAGGACTCGCTGGGGCCCATCGGCAGGGAGGACATGCCCCAGGTGGAGATCAGCGGCGGCGTGGCCGAGGACCGGTTTTCCACCACCGTGCTGGATGATTTGCTGGGGGACCTGCCCAGCATGAAACTGCTGAAAAAGCGCTCCCAGGGAACCTCCCGGCCCAAGTCTGCCGCTCCTGCGGGGGGACGCACGGCCCCGGCCTCCACGCCGGTGCGCGGCGGCCGCCAGGCCACAGCCAAAGCGGCTTCCGGCGGGGCAGCACCCGTACAGCGCACGCAGCCCGCAGAACCGCAGACACCGCAGCAGCCGGAAGAAGAGGTTTCGGCTGCGCCCCGGCAGAGCCGCCGCCCGCAGTCCGATTCCGGCCGGGCGCAGCCTTCTCCTGCCGCGGCCCGGACCCGGCAGCCGGCAGGCAATACCCCGGCCTCCCCGTCGACCCCGGAACCGCAGCCGACCCGCAAAGCGGAGCCCCGGCAGCCCCAGAGAGGGGAAGGTGAAGGGGGCAACATTACAAAGGACACCACCAACACCAGCGTCATCAAGGATTTCCTCCGCAAGATGGCGCCGGGCTCCGACCATGCCAGCACCCATGTGCTGAACCAGGGCAAGGAGCAGTTCCAGCAGTTTTTCGGCAAATCGGCCGCAGTGGTCCCCGGCGCGGACGGCAAGCTCCGTGACCCCTCCCGCCACAAGCGTGGGCTGTTCGGGTTGGGCCGGGCTGAGGAGACCGGCCAGTTTGTGCCTATCAACGTCTCCCTGGGCGGGCGTCGGGAAGAACCTGCCCCTGAGCCGGACCCGGAACCGGAAGAGGAACCTTCCGCGGAGCCGCAGACCCTGCCGGAAGAAACGTACATCGACGACGCCGACGAGGTGGATGACGGGGAGGCTGTGACCACACCCGAACCGGCACCCGCCGTGAACCCAGAACCCCAGGCTCCGGCCCGGACGGCACAGACCCCGGGCAAGAAAACGGTGTATCATTCCCACCATGAAACAACGGCACCGGCTTCCCGCCATATGGGACTGGGCGGCAACACGGTGAGCGTCACCTTCAACGGCATCAAGGAAGTGCTGCGCGGCGGTTCTTCCTCCGGCGCCACCGGCACCGTCTACCGCAAAAAGCGCAACACCATTGAGTTCACCCCCGGCCAGAAGCTGGCCCGCACGCCTGAAACCCCGACTCCGGAGGAAAACCGGGGCGAACCGGTGGGCGAACCGGTCATGACCTCCACCATGGATGTGGTGCCCACCGCCACCGCCGGGTTCAATGTCTCTCTGGACCGCGGCGAGGAAGCAGAGGACACCAAGGACTTCCTCCGGGATCTGGAAGCGGCGTCGGAGTCTGCGGCCAAGCTGGCAGCACGGGCGTCCCGGGCGGCCCCCCGGCCTCAGCCGGAAGCGCAGCCGCGGACCACCCGCTCTCAGCCTGCGGCCGAAACAAAACCCGCCGCAACACAGCCGGCCGTGACCCGGCCGGAACCGGAGCAGTCGCAGACTGCTTCCGCACGGGAGGATACCTTTGAGGAGATCTCCCGGGATGAAGCGGTCTCCATGACCGGTGAGGTGCGCCTGGCCGATATTGCGGCCGGCCGTACCGAAGCCCAGGAAAACACCGACGACTTTGCGGCGGATCTGGCCCACGCGGGCACCCATGAAGTCAGCCCGGATACGGCGGACTTCATGGCCCAGCTGGACGCCCAGCCCCGGCCGCGTCCGGACACCGGTGCCTTTGTGAAGGGCATCGAGCAGTCCATCAACGAGGAGGAGGACGGCTCTGCCGTACCCGACGACCGTTTTGTACAGGCCGCCGGCATCCTCACCGATACCTCCGAAACAGACGAACCCACCGCCCGCCACACCAAGGCCGGGATCCGGCTGACCGGCAGGGCGGAGGACGAGAGTCCCGACGGAGAAAAGGCGGAGGCTCCCTTTGAGGAGGAGACGGCCGCTCCCTCCCGCCGCCGGGAATATGAACACGCGGAAGATGCCCCGGCAGTGCGCCGGGACCTGAACAACCAGATCCTGCTGCTGACCACCGCTGCCATCGTATCCGGCGCCGCCGCCCTGGTCATGCTGTATCTGGGGGTGGCGGCTGTGGGCGGACTGCCCATGCCCGGCGCCCTGAATCCCCAGGCCGGGGCCACGCCCCTGCTGGCCACCATGCTGGTTCTGCTGCTGTTCTGCTGCGGGCTGAACTGGCATACCATGCTGGATGGGCTCAAGGGCCTGGTCAAAGGCCCCACCGCCGATACCCTGCCCGCCCTGGCGGCCCTGGGCTCGGCGGTGCAGCTGCTGGTCTTTCTGATCCAGCCGGACTGGTACAATCCCGAAAAACTCTGCCTGCTGGCCGGGCCTGCGGCGCTGGTGCTCTGCTTCAACGCGCTGGGCAAACGGCTGGATGCTCTCACCACGCGGGAAAACTTCCAGCTGGTCAGTGCCAAGGTGGACCATGCAGTGGCCTATCGCCTGAAAGATACCGGGATTCTCCGGGCTGTCACCCGCGGTCTGGACCAGCCCCGTCCCAGCGTACTGGTCAGCCGCCCCACCCTGCTGATGAAGGACTTCCTGGCCTCCAGCAGCGCCCACCGCACTTCGGACAAAAACCAGCAGCAGCTGGGCCGTCTGGTGGGCGGCGTGGCTGTGGCGGCGCTGCTCTTCACCCTGTTGTACCGTCAGGACGCCGGTCTGGCCTTCACCGCCATGGCGGCGGTGCTCTGCCTGGGAGCGCCCCTGGCGGGTACCCTGCTCAGCGCCCTGCCTGCCCGTCTGATGCAGCGCAGCGCCGCTCAGGTGGGGGCGGTCATCCCGGGCTGGCGGGATATCCGGCAGCTTGGCCGCATCAATGTCATCCAGGTTTCCACCCAGGACCTGTTCCCCAAGGGCTGCGTCAAACTCTGCGGCATCAAGCCGGTGAATAAGGAAACCATTGATCTGGCCATTATCTATGCGGCCTCCATGATGGCGCAGGGCGCCCCCACCCTGCGGGATGTGTTCCTGGGCATGATCGGGGACAACCGCAAGCTGCTGGACAAGGTGGACGACTTCGAGACGGTGTACGGCATGGGCTATGTAGGCTGGATAAAAGGACAGCGGGTGCTGGCCGGCAACCGCCGCCTGATGGAAAAGTTCGACGTGGCGGTGCCCAGCCTGGAATATGAAAAGCGCCACACCGTGAACCAGCGCCGGGTCATCTACCTGGCGGTGTCCGGCAAGCTGTACAGCATGTTCCAGGTGGTGTATCAGGCGGAGTCTGATACCGCCGCCGTCCTGGACGGTCTGCGCCGCAGCGGCATGTCCCTGATTGTGGACTGTGACGACTTCAACTGTGACGAAGCCCTGCTGGAAGCCGCCTACACCCTGCCCACCGGCACGGTGCGGGTGCTGGATGCCACGGCCCGCAAAGCCCTGGAACCGGCCATTGCCTGGCTGCCCGAAAGCGAGGGCAACATGCTGCATCTGGGCAGCTTCGTGAGCTATGTAGGCGGCCTGGAAGCCGCCGCCGGCGCCGCCGAAGGGGAACGCAAGGCCGCCATGATCCTGTCGGTATCGGTGCTGCTGTCCTGTGTGCTGGCCGTCATCATGGTGCTGGCCGGTGGCATTGCGGCGCTGCCGCTGCCCGCCCTGGTGCTGTATCAGGCTGCCTGGGCCGTGCTGGCGCTGATCTTCCCGCTGCTGCAGCGGTATTAAACAAATAAGGAGGCATGGTTCTTGTACCGCACAAGCGAACAGCAGATGAGCATTTACGATTATCTGCCGCCTTACCACGGGGAACTGGCCGAGCGCAACCGCTGGGTCCGCCTGGCCGATGCCATTGACTGGGATGCCTTTGAAAAAGAATACAGTGGTCATTTCGGCCATGTGGGCAAGGTGGCGGTCCCCGCCCGGGTGGCCTACGGCTGCCTGATCATCCGGGCTGCCTGCGGCGTGTCCGACCGGGAGACGGTGGCCCTGATCCGGGAAAGCCCCTATCTGCAATACTTTCTGGGGTTTGACGCTTTCACCGACACGGTGCCCTTCTCCTCCCGCAGTATGGAACGCTTCCGCACCCGCATTCCGGAGGACAAGGTCCGGGCGGCGGTGCGGCTGCTGCGCCGGTTTGAAGCCGAAGACTGAATCTGCCTCTCCTGACCAGGGACGCTCGCCACGCCCCTGGCTTTTTGTGCCCGGTTTGTGCCGGACCATTTTTCCGCCTCTGATCCTGTAACCGTAAAGGAACACACATGGAACACATCATTCTGCACACCATCGAACATGCTCTGGAGGACAGCGTCAAGATGCTGCCCTTCCTGTTCCTGGCGTATCTGCTCATCGAATGGCTGGAACGCCACCACGGTGAGCGCATCGAAAACGCCCTGGCCGGGGGCGGGCGCTGGGGCTTTGTGCCCGGCGCCCTGCTGGGCTGCGTGCCCCAGTGCGGGTTCTCCGCCCTGGCCGCCAACCTGTATGCCAGCCGGGTCATCACCCCCGGGGCACTGCTGGCCGTCTTTGTGGCCACCAGCGATGAGGCCGTGCCCCTGCTGGCCGCCGAGCCCAGCCTGTGGGGCACCCTGCCCCTGCTGCTCATCGGCAAGGTGATCGCCGGTGTGGCGGGGGGCTTCCTGTTGGATGTGCCCCTGCGCAGGGTGCTGCCTGCCGGTTTGTACGGCGGCTATGCCGGCCATGCCGATGACATCGACTGCCATGAGGAGCACGAGGAACACAGCGGTGTCCTGCTGGCGGCCCTGCGCCACACGGTGGAGATCTTCCTCTTCATCCTGCTGTTCAGCTTCCTCATTGGTTTTGCCTTCGAGCTCATCGGGGAGGACACCATCACCGCCTTCCTCACCGGCATGGGCATCTTCCAGCCCATGGCGGCGGCCCTGGTGGGTCTGGTGCCCAACTGCGCCGCCAGTGTGCTGCTGGCCCAGCTCTACGCCCAGGGGGCCATCAGCTTCGGCAGCCTGTTCGCCGGGCTCTGCGCCGGGGCGGGCATCGGCCTGGCCGTGCTCTGGCGGGTCAACCCCAGCTGGAAGCAGAACCTGTTCATGACCGGCATTCTGTGGGGCGGTGGCTCTCTGTGCGGCATCGTGCTGCAGTTCCTGCCCCTGTAAAACTTCCATACAACAAGAATACCCCGCCCGCCGTAAAAACCTTGCAGTTTTACGGCGGGCGGGGTATGATTATATCGTGTTTTGCGCTTTACAGTGCTTCGCCTTCCCTGACGAACACCACCGCACGGCTCCCCAGCTGGCGGTATACCCGCATGAAACGGTCCCGGGGAACGGTGCGGTTGAAGTCCAGAGGGTCCGCTACCGTGAAGTGGCTGTCACTGGCCCCGCACAGCACCATGCAGTGCAGGGTGTGAAACACCCGGTGTACCCCGCCCTTTGCCAGGGGATAGGGGGCTACGTCGGCAAAGCGGATGTCGTCAAAATGCAGCGACGCCCAGAAAATCACCGGCCGCCCCTTTTCCAGCTGGGCCACCAGGTCGGCTTCCTCCGCCCCGGTCAGGTCGCGGGCAGTATAGCCGCCGCCGTGGCGTGCCAGATAGGTGTTGGCCGCCTGCACGATAGGCCCCGCAAAGCAGTAGTACCCCTCCTCGGGGGTGCCGTCGTCCTTGTGGGGGTCCCCCATGTACACCTCGTCCGGGTCGGCGCCGTACCAGCGCTCACTGCGGGGCAGGTAATGGTCGGCCAGGTCGCACTTGTCGGCGTCAAAGCCCAGATAGCGCAGCACCTCGCAGCAGCTGGTGATCTCACACCCGTTGGGCAGCTCCGGGTTCTGCAACACCTGGGGCACATTCAGCAAAATTTCGGTCATGGGTTCCTCCCCGCCCGGCGGGGCCGGGACTTGTGATGGTTTCTTTTACATTGACTGTATTGTATCATATCCCTTTTTGGAAAGGAAGTGTATCCATGCCTACCATCCGTGACTACGGCCTGGTTCCCGGGCATCTGCCCGCCGGTCCCCGCAACGCCATCACCGATGTGCCCGGGGTCCGGGTGGGCCATACCACCGTCAGCACCGGCAACCACCATACCGGCGTCACCGTCATCCTCCCCCGGGAGGACGTATATACCCACCGCTGCACTGCCGCCGCCCATGTGATCAACGGCTTCGGCAAGACGGTGGGCCTGGTCCAGATCCAGGAGCTGGGCCAGCTGGAAAGCCCCATCGCCCTGACCAACACCTTGAACGTGGGGCTGGTGTATGATGCTCTGGTGCAGTACACCGCCGACGCCTGTGCCGCGAAAGGGGACAAGCTGCGCAGCTTCAACCCGGTGGTGGGGGAATGCAACGACGGCACCCTCAACGATATCACCGAGCGGGTCATCGGCCGCCGGGAAGTCTGCCATGCCATCGAGATCGCCGGCGCCGATTTTGCCCAAGGCTGTGTAGGCGCCGGAACCGGCATGATCTGCCATGAACTCAAGGGCGGCATCGGTTCCGCCAGCCGCCTGGTCAAGGTGGCCGGGCGGGATTTTCACATCGGGGTGCTGGCTCTGTGCAACCACGGCCAGCTTTCGGAGCTGAACATTCTGGGCCGCCGTGTGGGGGCAGAGATCCGCCGCCGCATCCAGGGCGAACCCCGCCCGGAGGACAAGGGCAGCTGCATTCTGGTGCTGGCCACCGACCTGCCCCTCTCCAGCCGCCAGCTGGGCCGGGTCTGCCGCCGGTGTGCCGCCGGTCTGGCCCGGGTGGGCAGCTACTGGGGCCACGGCAGCGGGGATATCACCATCGGCTTCACCACTGCCCACGATATCCACCGGGGGGACACTGCCGAAATCTCCACCCACACCATCTTCAATGAGGACAAGATGGATCCCCTCTTCCTGGCCGCCGCCGAAGCCGCCGAGGAATCGGTGCTCAACGCTCTGGCCGCCGCCATTCCCATGGTGGGGTATGACGGCACCGTTTGCCATGCTCTTTCCGAATTTGCCGATCTGTTGGGCTGAGTTGGCCCGTTATTCTTACTAAAAAAGCAGGTGCATCCTTATGAAAATCACCAAAATCACCACCACTGAATGTCAGATCCCCCTGCGCACCCCTTTCAAGACAGCTCTGCGCACGGTGGACAGCGTCCATGACCTTCTGGTCAAGGTAGAGACCGACACCGACGCTGTGGGCTACGGCGAAGCGCCCCCCACCGCCGTCATCACCGGCGAGACCCTGGGCTCCCTGCACACCGCCGTGGAGGAGTTCATCGCCCCCGCCCTTGTCGGTATGGAAGTGGAGGACCTGGACACAGTCATGACCAGACTGGAGCACTGCATGGTGCACAACACCAGCGCTAAGGCGGCCGTGGATATGGCCATCTATGACCTTTATGCCAAAAGCTGCGGCAAACCTTTGTATAAAGTGCTGGGCGGTGCCCGGAACACCCTGGAAACTGACCTGACCATTTCGGTGAATCCGGTGCCGGAAATGGTGGCGGATGCCAGATCTGCGGTGGCCGAGGGCTTCCGTGTGCTCAAGGTCAAGGTGGGCAAGGAAGGCCTGGACGATATTCCCCGTCTGAAAGCCATCCGGGAGGCCGTGGGCCCCGATGTGGCCCTGCGGGTGGACGCCAACCAGGGCTGGACCGCCAAGCAGGCGGTGCGGATCATCACCGCCCTGGAGGACGCCGGGGTGAACCCGGAACTGGTGGAGCAGCCGGTGCCCGCCCATGATATCGACGGCCTGGAATACATCACCAGCCGGGTGGCCACCCCCATCCTGGCGGATGAGTGTGTCTTTTCCCCGGCGGATGCGCTGAAGGTATTGCAGCGCCATGCCGCCGATATGATCAACATCAAGCTGATGAAGACCGGCGGCATCTGGCAGGCCCAGAAAATCTGCGCCGCGGCGGAGATCTACGGCGTGCAGTGCATGATGGGCTGCATGCTGGAAAGCAAGCTGGCTGTCTCGGCGGCGGCTCACCTGGCGGCGGCCCGGTCGGTCATCACCTGCGTGGATCTGGACGGTCCCAGCCTGTGCAGCGTGGACCCCTACACCGGCGGCCCGCTGTACGAAGGCCCCCGCATTGTGATGAACGAGACCCCGGGCATCGGCATCACCGGTGTGCCCGGTTTTGAGGAGGTGTGAGCCGTGAAAGTCTGGGACCTGCACTGTGATACCCTGTCCGAACTGCGCCATGCCCAGCTGAAGGGCACCCCCAAGAGCTTTGCACACAATGACCTGATGATCGACCTGCAGCGGCTGAAAAAGTCCGGCTACGGGCTGCAGTGCTTTGCCTGCTTTGTGGACCTGGCCGATGCCCAGGACCCCCTGCGCACCGCCTTGCAGGAGATGGACATCTTCCACACCCTGCTGGCCCAATACCCCGACGACCTGGTCTGGGTGCGCACCAGGGAGGATGTACAGAACCTGGCCCAACAAAAGCGCATCGGCGCCATGCTCACAGTGGAAGAAGGGGGCACCTGCCACGGGGACCCGGCCATCCTGCGGGACTTTTACCGCCTGGGTGTGCGGATGATGACCCTGACCTGGAACCACAAGAACGAGCTGGCCGAACCCAACGTGGCCCCCGATTACAACGAGGACACCTGGCCGGTGGCCCCCAACACCACCGGCGGCCTGACCGACCGGGGTGTGGAGTTCGTGCGGGAGATGGAGCGGCTGCACATGCTGGTGGACGTGGCCCATCTGTCGGATGCGGGCATCCGGGATGTGCTGCGGTACAGTACCCGGCCTTTCGTGGCCAGCCACTCCAACGCCCGGGCCTGCTGCCCCCATGTGCGCAACCTGCCCGACGACCTGCTGAAAGCCATGGGGGAGAAGGGCTGCCTCATCGGACTGAACTTCTGCCCGGCCTTCCTGGACGACAGCCCCGTGCGCCACAACCTGAAAAGCCGGGTGACCGATATGGCCCGCCATGCAAAATACATCCTCAACCTGGTGGGGGAGGACTGCCTGGCTCTGGGCAGTGACTTCGACGGCATCGGCGGCGAGCTGGAGATCGCCGGTGCCCAGGATATGCCCCGCCTGGCCGAAGGTCTGTGCCAGGCGGGCCTCACCGAGACCCAGGTGGAAAAGATCTTCTGGGACAACGCCGCCCGCTTCTTTGCCGAAAACCTCTGACCCATACTGTAAAGGAGAACCCTCATGCCTCATCCTTCCCTGACGCTTGAAAAACGCATCGACGCCGAACTCTGCGGCCTGGACGCCACCCTGTGCGTCTACGCCGACGACCTGCGCGGCCATGTGGTGGAGCGCGGCGCCGACGAACCCTTTGAATCCGCCTCCACCATCAAGATCTTTGTGCTGGGCTGCCTGTATGACCAGGTGGAAAAGGGCAAGGCCCGCCTGGACGAAGTGCTGACCTACCATCAGGAAACCCAGTTTGTGGACGGCTCCGGTATGATCCGCTCCTTAGGCCCCGGGGCACAGCTGCGGGCGGCCGATGTGGCCACCCTCATGATCATCTGCAGCGACAACATCGCCACCAACATGCTCATCGACTACCTGGGCCTGGACACCATCAACGCCTTCATCCGGTCCATCGGCTGCAGTGCCACCACGCTGCACCGCCGTCTGGCTTCGGACAACTGGGGGGAGCCCCTGGGCACCATCACTCCCCGGGATATGGGGCATTTCTTTGCCCTGCTGGCCAAAGGCGAGCTGGTCAGCCCCGCGGCCAGTGCCGCCATGCGCGCCATCCTGCGCCAGCAGCACTACAACACCATGCTGGCAGGCAACCTGCCCCCCTATTACACCGACGCCGAGGAATCCGGCGCCGACCCGGACCTGATCTACACCGCCAGCAAGAGCGGCAGCATGGACGCCTGCCGCAACGACGGCGGTCTGGTCCACACCCCCTACGGCGACTATGTGGTGGTGCTCATGTGTAAGGACTTTGCCAACAAGCTGGAAGTCAACGACCACCCCGCCTTTTTGTACGGCGGGCGTGTGAGCCGCCTGCTGTTCGACCAGTATCTGGCGCTGGAAGGCAGCTTTGCCCTGAACTGAGCGGGAGGTGCCTGCTATGACTGTGCTGAATTTTGTGTACTGTGTGCTGGGAGCAGTGTTCATTGTGCTGGGCGCTTCCTGCCTGTGGGAAAAATACCGCATTGTCCGGGGCGGCATGTGCCTGCCTGCCCGGGTGCTGGAATGCCGCCGTCAGGGTGCCCCCAACCGCAAGCGGGGCGGGGGATACTGCTATATCGTGGAGTTCACCTCCCCCGACGGCATCCGCCATGTGGCCCCCACCAACGATTCCTTCTGGGCCGACCGCCCCAACAGCGTGGGCACGGTGGTGGAGATCTGGTACAACCCCGCTAACCCCGAGATCGTGGAGCGCCGCAGTGTGGAAGCCGAGCTGCTGGGGGCGCTGTTCATCGCCATGGGCTTTGCGGTGATCTTCTGGCTGGGTCTGCGCTGAGAAAGATGAACAACAAATGGTTGTAAACAGCGGGCCCCTGTGGTATACTGAACCCATCAAACAAGAGGAGAAACAACACATATGGAACCGCTGATCTATCTGTTGCTGGTGCTGGCCCTGGTGGGGGATGTGCTGCTGGGGGCCGTGCTGGTCCTGACGGTGCGGCGCAGCCGGGAGGAAGGGGACGACGGACAGCTGGTCCGCGCCCTGCAAAAGGTCATTGAATCCGAGACCGATCTGCTGGCCGACCAGCTGCGCACCACCCAGGCCGAGACCGCCCGCGCCACCCAGGCGTCGGTGCGGGACCTGGGCAGCATTCTGGCCGAAAGCCAGCGCCAGAGTGCTGCTGCCGCCACCGCCCGGCTGGAAGCCATCGACAAGGCGGGGGCTGCCCGCCAGAAAGCCGCCGGGGATGCCACTGCCGCCCAGCTGGCGTTGCTGGAGACCCGCCTCAAAGGGCTGGAGGACTCCAACGCCGCCCGCCTGGACGGCATGCGGGGAGCGCTGGTCCAGGGGCTGAACACCATCCGGGCGGACAACAACCGCAAGCTGGATGAGATCCGGGGTACGGTGGACGAAAAGCTGCAGGATACCCTGCAAAAGCGCATCTCCGAATCCTTCCGCACAGTCAGCGCCCAGCTGGAACAGGTGTACAAGGGCCTGGGCGAGATGCAGTCGCTGGCCGCCGATGTGGGCGGGCTCAAGCGGGTGCTCTCCGGCGTCAAGACCCGGGGCATTCTGGGCGAAGTGCAGCTGGGGGCCATCCTGCAGGAGATCCTGGCTCCCGGTCAGTATGCCGAGAACGTGGCCACCGTGCCGGGCAGTGCCAACCGGGTGGAATTTGCGGTGAAGCTGCCGGGGCAGGGGGGCACCGTCTGGATGCCCATTGACGCCAAGTTCCCCGGCGATACCTATGCCAGGCTGATGCAGGCCCGGGAATCCGGGGATGCCGCGGCCGTGGCTGCCGCCCGCAAGCAGTTGGACACGGTGCTGCGCCAGGAGGCCAAGGACATCCACGACAAGTATATCGAGGTACCCTACACCACCGCTTTCGGCGTCCTCTTCCTGCCCTTTGAAGGGCTGTATGCGGAGGTGGTCTCCTCCGGCATGACCGAGACGTTGCAGCGGGAATTCCAGATCAGCGTGGCGGGCCCCTCCACCATGGCGGCCCTGCTCAACGCTTTGCAGATGGGCTTCCGCACTCTGGCCATCCAGAAGCGCTCCGGCGAGGTATGGCAGGTGCTGGCAGCGGTCAAGACGGAATTTGAAAAGTTCGGTACCGGCCTGCAGGCCATGCAGCGGCACCTGAACCAGACCGGCAACGATCTGGAGGAGCTCATCGGTACCCGCAGCCGGGCCATCACCCGCAAGCTGGAATCGGTCCAGCAGCTGGAACCCACCGAGGCCGCCGACCTGTTGGGTCTGGATGCTCTGGACCCTGCGCACGGTGGAACGCCCCGTCTGCGCCGCCGGGACAGCGATTCCCAATCCTGAAGTCCGTACCAAAATGAACGCCCGGCCCTGACCGGGAAAAACAAAGGAGGCAATCTGCCATGAAACATCTGCAATGGGATCGTCTTGTTATGCCTGTGGCCGGGGTGGTGCTGGGCCTGTTCCTCATCGCCCGCCCCTGGAACGCCACCGCTGCCCTGTGCAGCTTTATCGGTTGGCTGATTCTGCTGGCCGGGATCAGCGGTATCGTCAACGCCCTGGCTTTCCAGCGCGCCACCTTCATCTCCAGTCCGCTGCTCCCTCTCAGCGTGGGCGCGGCGGTCATCGGGTTCTTCTTCATCCTCAGCCCCGGCGTTCTGGTCAGCCTGGTGGGAACCATCGTCTGCGTCTTCCTACTGGTCACCGGCCTGAGCAACATCCAGGCCGCCATGGCCCGCCGCGCCTGGGGAGACCGGGCCTGGTGGGTGCCTCTGGCCGTGGGCGTGATCTGCGTGCTGCTGGGGCTGTACGCATTGTTTGCCCCCGGGGCTTCTGCTGCCATGGTCATGCGGCTGGTGGGCATCATGATCCTGTGCTCCAGCGCGGTGAACCTGTTCTCGGTGCTGACCTGGCGGGATTGAACCAAAAAACTTTGCACAGCAGTATAATTTTTGACATCCCGTAAAAATATGGTACAATAAAAAGAAACAAACGGTGGACCTTTTGCAGTCTGCACGGTTGCGCCGAGAAATGAGGCTTGCTGTATGATCCGCATCCTGACCGACTCTGCTGCCGACCTGACCCCCGCCGATGCCAACCGTCCCGGGGTGACCATTGTACCGCTGCATGTGCTTTTTGCCGACGGCGAGACCATCCTGGACGGGGTGGACATGACCGGCGACGAGTACTATGCCCGGCTGAGCGTGGAAAGCAAACTGCCCCGCACCAGCCAGCCCTCGCCGGACACCTTCATCCAGTTCTTTGAGGAGGCCGCCGCGGCAGGGGATGAAGTCCTGGCCGTGCTCATCTCCTCCAATCTGTCCGGCACCTACCAGTGTGCCCGCCTGGCCGCCGAGACCTGCGAGTTTGTCAACGTCCGCTTTGTGGATTCCCGCACGGCCTCCCAGGGCGAAGCCATCCTCATCCGGGAGGCTCTGCGCCTGCGGGAGGAGGGCAAGACCCTGGACGAAATCGCCGACACCCTGGAATTGCTCAAGAGCCGCATCCGCATTCTGGGCATTGTGGACAGCCTGAAGCACCTGCACAAAGGCGGCCGACTGCCTGCCGCCGTGGCTCTGGTGGGGGGCGCTCTGGGGATCAAACCTGTGCTGTCGGTCATTGACGGTGAGATCAAGCTGGCCGATACCGCCCGGGGCCGTCCCGGTGCTTTTGTGGCCCTGTTCAAGCAGATCGACAAGCTGGGCGGCGTGGACGAGGGCTACGGTTATGTGTTGCTCTACTCCGACCAGAAGACCATCACCGCCCCCATCCACCGCTATATGCACGAAAATCTGCACCTCACCGGCGGCCGTGTGGCCCGCCTGGGTGCTGCTATCGGCACCCACATCGGCCCCGGCTGCGCTGCTCTGGTCTTTGTAGCCAAGGAGACCGACGCCGACTGATCCTGCAAACCTGTGCACAACCAAACGCTGTCCCGGTACATTCCGGGGCGGCGTTTTTTTTGGGAGCAAAGCTTGTACGCAATTTAAGGAAGAAAAGTACAAATATTGTCACAAAAAGCCAAAAATGCCGATTTTTTTTGTCAGTCTGTAACATCTTCGATACATGGCTCGTTATATAGTATAGGTGAGGAAATTTTTGCGGCAGAAAATTGGTACCCGCGGCGGCGGGCGACTTGCGGAATTTTGAAAGATAAGAGGCTGTTGAAGTATGGCAACGATCCTGATTGCTGAAAATGAACGCGCCATCGCACAGCGCATGGCGGTGAATCTGCATCTGGTGGGGCACAGCTGTGACCAGGCCGATACGGTGCAGGAGGCGGTGGAACTGGACCGCCGCAATGCCTATGATCTGGTGCTGCTGGATCTGGATATGCCCGGTTCCGGCGGATTTGAAGGGGCGCGAACCTGGGAAAACGGGCATCCGGTGCTGCTGCTGACGTCCGGGTCCCGCCTGGCCGCCTGCCCGGAGGAACTGCGGTCCCGGTGCCTGCCAAAACCCTTTGAGATCATGGAACTGGTGGGAGCCGTGCAGCAGATCCTGGCCGCGGTGGCATCCTCCGGGCGGGAATTCCGCTTCCATGACATTGAGGTGGACATGGCCGGCCGGCAGGTGCTGCGGGGCGGGCATACCGTGGCCCTGACCCCCCAGGAATATTCCCTGCTGGAAACCCTGGTCCTCAACCGGAATCTGGCCCTCAGCCGGACCAAGCTGCTGGAGATCGCCTGGGGATACGGCTACCAGGGCGCCACCCGCACGGTGGATGTACATATCCAGCGCCTGCGCCGCAAACTGGGCCTGGAAAAGGAAATTCAGACCGTTTACAAGATCGGGTATCGCCTGAACACCCGGGGGGAGGCCGGCCCTGTCTGACCCGCCCCTGCAAAAACGCTGCCCGCCGCTTCGCCCCATTCGGGGGCGGGGCGGTTTTTTCGTGCCAAAACTGCCCAAAAAGGCTCCGGGGCGGCCGAAGCCTTTTGCACGAACTGCCGAAAATAATGACAGGTTATATTTATTCATTGACAATGAATAAATACAAATCTATACTAAAGGATATCCCGGTGGGGCTTCCCCGCCGGTCAAGAGGGAAAAGAACAGAACACTGTACAAAAAAGAGGGTTATCACATGAAAAAGCTTCTTTCCGTTTTGCTGGCTGCCGGCATGGTGCTCAGCGTGACCGCCTGCGGCGCTTCTTCCGAGAGCACGGCCCTGTCCGATGATGCTACCTCCGAGACCAGCACCCAGTCCGAGGCCGCCACTTCCGAGGCTGCTTCCGGCGACTTCACCACCGTCACCGACGGCGTGCTGACCATGTCCACCAACGCCGCCTTCCCTCCGTACGAAATGACCACCGATACCGGTGACTTCGAGGGCATCGACGTGGAGATCGCCGGCGCCATCGCCGACAAGCTGGGCCTGGAGCTCCAGATCGACGACATGGACTTTGACGCCGCGCTGCTGGCTGTGCAGCAGGGCAAGAGCGACATGGTCATGGCCGGCGTCACCGTCACCGACGACCGTCTGCTGGTCATGAACTTTACCGATTCCTACGCCAGCGGTATCCAGTCCGTCATCGTGCCGGAGGATTCCGACATCGCTTCCATCGATGACATGCAGGGCAAGCTCATCGGCACCCAGCGCGGCACCACCGGCAACATCTACTGCACTGACGACTTCGGCGAAGAAAATGTTGTTGCTTACGACAACGGCCTGACCGCCGTGCAGGCTCTGATGAACGGCCAGGTGGACTGCGTGGTCATCGACAATGCTCCCGCCCAGGAATTCGTCGCGGCCAACCCCGGTCTGAAGATCCTGGACACCGAGTACGCCAATGAGGACTATGCCATCGGCGTCAACAAGGACAACACCGCTCTGCTGGATGCCATCAACGGCGCCCTGGCCGAACTGAAGGCCGACGGCACTGTGGACTCCATCATTGCCAAGTACATCAGCGCCGACAGCACTGCTGAATAAACACACAACGGCGCGAACAGCGCTCCGGGGCGGCCCTTTTGCCGGGCCGCCTCTTTTGTGATTGTATACGAAAGGTGGTTACCCCCATGGCATCCCTGGCCCAACAGTACGAAGTCTGGTCCGCTTTGATGAAAAGCGGGGGAGATGTATCTCTCTGGCAGCAGACCTTCGTCAAATTCTACCAGGCTTTTCTGGAAAAGAATCGCTGGCTGCAGTATATCGAAGGTGTGGGCACCACCCTTCTGGTCACGGCCATTGCGCTGGCCCTCGGCGTTGTTCTGGGGGCGCTGGTGGCCATGGTCCGTGTCGCCCACGATCAGCAGAGCCCCCGGCACCGCAATCCGCTGCTGGGCTTTGTGAACTTCCTCTTCAAAATTTATGTCACGGTCATCCGCGGCACCCCCATGATGGTGCAGCTGCTCATTATGGGCATGGTGATCTTTGCCTCCAGCCGCAACTTCACCATGGTGGGTGCCCTGACCCTGGGCATCAACTCCGGTGCCTATGTGTCCGAGATCATCCGCGGCGGCCTGATGGCCGTGGACCCCGGCCAGATGGAAGCCGGCCGCAGCCTGGGTCTGAACTACCTGACCACCATGGTCAAGATCGTCATCCCCCAGGCCATCCGCTCGGTGCTGCCGGCCCTGGGCAATGAGTTTATCATCCTGCTCAAGGATACCTCCCTGATCACCGTCATCGGCGGCAAGGAGCTGCTGTATGCGGCCCAGGGGGTCATGAACCGGACCTATGAGTCCATGTTCCCCCTGCTGGGCACCGCGGCCATTTACCTGTGCCTGGTGCTGATCTTTACCTGGCTGCAGGGCAAATTGGAAAGGAGGATGGCGCAGAGTGATCGTCGTTAAGGGACTGAAGAAAAGCTACAATGGGCTGCAGGTCCTCAAGGGTGTGGACCTGACCATCAACAAAGGCGATGTGGTGGTGCTGGTAGGGCCTTCCGGCTGCGGCAAGTCCACCTTCCTGCGCTGCCTCAACCGGCTGGAAGAGCCGGACGAAGGCACCGTCCTGCTGGACGGCCAGGAAGTCACCGAGAAGGGCATCGACGCCATGCGCGCCCGGATGGGCATGGTGTTCCAGCACTTCAACCTCTTTCCTCATCTGACGGTGAAAAAGAACATCACCCTGGCTCCGGTGCACCTGCGCCTGATGGACCAGAAAACCGCCGACGCCAAGGCCATGGAACTGCTGGAACGCATCGGCCTGGCAGACAAGGCGGACGCCTACCCCAACATGCTGTCCGGTGGTCAGAAACAGCGCATCGCCATTGTGCGGGCCCTGGCCATGAACCCGGAAGTGTTGCTCTTTGACGAGCCGACCAGCGCTCTGGACCCCGAGATGGTGGGCGAAGTGCTGGAACTGATGAAGGAGCTGGCCCGGGGCGGCATGACCATGGTGGTGGTCACCCACGAGATGGGCTTTGCCCGGGAGGTGGCCAACCGGGTCATCTTCATTGATGACGGCGTCATCAAGGTGGACAAGCCTCCCCAGGAATTTTTCAGCAATATCGAAAACGAACGCCTCAAGTCCTTCTTGTCCAAGGTCCTGTAAGCGTTCCGGCAGCCCCGCGGCCTGGCGGGGCTGTTTTTTTGTTCGGAATCGTCATTTACAAAGCAAACCCGGGGCAGTATAATGGGACCATACATATACAGGAGGTGTTACTGCTTATGCCGCTGCAGATTGTTGAAAAAGATATCACCACCATGCAGGTGGATGCCATTGTCAATGCTGCCAACAATTCCCTGCTGGGCGGGGGCGGAGTGGACGGCTGTATCCATCGGGCCGCCGGCCCCGAACTCCTGGCTGAATGCCGTACGCTGGGAGGCTGCAAGACCGGGGAGGCCAAAATCACCGGCGGGTATCGGCTTCCCTGCCGGTACATCATCCACACGGTGGGCCCCATCTGGTGTGGCGGCGACCAGGGGGAGCAGGAGCTGCTGACCTCCTGCTACCGCAACTCTCTGGAGCTGGCCCTGGCCCATGACTGCGAGACGGTGGCCTTCCCCCTGATCTCCTCCGGGATATATGGGTATCCCAAGGACCAGGCCCTGCAGGTGGCTGTGGAAACCATCCGGAACTTTCTTCAGGACCATGAGATGACGGTGTATCTGGCTCTGTTTGGCCGGGGGCCCAGCCGGATCGGAAGAGGCCTGTATGATGAGATCCGGGTCTATCTGGGAAACCGGTATGTGGATTCTGACGCTGTCATGTCGGATCGGGCGGAAGCATCCCCTGATCTGATGGCGGCGCCGTGCGAGGCCAGCTTCGCACAACCCACATACGGAAAAACCGGGGTTGCCTCCCTGCAGGAAGCGCTGGCCGGCATGGAGGAGAGCTTTTCTCAGATGCTCCTGCGCAAGATCGACGAAAAGGGCATGACCGACGTGCAGTGCTACAAAAAAGCCAACATCAGCCGCAAGCTCTTTTCCAAGATCCGGAGCGATGCCCTGTACCGCCCCAGCAAGGCCACGGCCCTGGCTTTTGCCATCGCTCTGGAACTGCCTTTGTCCGAAACAAAGGAACTGCTGGAGAAGGCAGGCTTTGCACTGTCCCACAGCAACAAGGCGGACATCATTGTGGAGTATTTCATCCAGCAGCACAATTACGATGTTCTGGTGATCAACGAAGCCCTCTTTGCTTTTGGCCAGGCGCTGCTGGGCGGGTAAATGTCGCCCGGCAGGCGACCTGTGTTCCTCCTGTACAGGGTATGATAGAGCTGTAAGAAGCCATCAACCATACCCACAAGGAGGAAAACAATGAAAAAAGATCTCACCGAACTGGTATTTATCCTGGACCGCAGCGGGTCCATGGGCGGGCTGGAGGCCGATACTATCGGCGGCTTCAATTCCATGATCGAAAAGCAGAAGAAGGAGGAGGGCACTGCTCTGGTGTCCACCGTCCTCTTCGATGATCTGAGTGAGGTGCTCCACGACCGGGTGCCTCTGGACAAGATCCATCCCATGACCGAGCGGGAGTACACCGTGCGGGGGTTCACCGCGCTGCTGGACGCCATCGGCGGGGCCATCCACCACATCAGCCAGGTCCACAAGTACATCCGGCAGGAGGATGTGCCCGAGCATACCCTCTTCGTCATCATCACCGACGGCATGGAAAATGCCAGCCGCCGCTACAATGTGGGGCAGGTCCGCAACATGATCCGACTCCAGAAAGAGGAATACGGCTGGGAGTTTCTCTTCCTGGGGGCCAACATCGATGCGGTGGGCACGGCCCGGCAGTTCGGCATCGGGGCGGACCGGGCGGTCCGGTATCAGCCGGACTCTGCCGGTACCCGTCTGAACTATGAGGTCCTCAGCGATGCCGTCAGCGCGGTGCGGTGCGATGCACCGCTGGGGGCGGCGTGGAAGGAACGGGTGGAGGAGGATTTCGCCCGGCGGGGCCACAACCACTGAATCTACGGCGGCAGGGCCGGGGCAAAAGCCCCGGCCCTGCCGTTCTCCATTCCTCTGCGGGGCACTCTTTACACGGTATGGCCGGGTATTGTATCATAGAAAACAAGGGGGAATGGGATATGCCCAAGATTGAATACAACGGCCACAGGCCCCAGGATACACAGGCGGCGTTTGTGGCGCCCACAGCGGTGCTGGCGGGGGATGTCACCCTGGAAAAGGGCAGCAGTGTCTGGTATGGAGCGGTGCTCCGGGCGGACACCGGCCGAATCCGGGTGGGCAAGGACTCCAATGTGCAGGATAACGCCGTGCTGCACACCGGCCCGGATCTGGATGTGGTCATCGGGGAACGGGTGAGCATCGGCCACAGTGCCGTGGTCCACGGCTGTACCGTGGGGGACGACTGCCTCATCGGCATGCACGCCACCGTCCTCAACGGGGCGGTGTTGGGGCAGGGCTGCCTGATTGCCGCCGGTGCCCTGGTCACCGAAAATACGGTTATCCCGCCCCACAGTCTGGTCATGGGGGTGCCCGGCAAGGTGCGGGGCACCGTCACCCCGGAAAAGGCGGTGGAACTGGCCCACAATGTGGAGGAATACTGCGGCCTGGCCCGTGAACATGCCCGGGCGTGCGGGAACGGGGAAGAGAAAAGAGGAGAGTAAAATGGCAGTGAAGATGATCTGCAGCGACCTGGACGGTACGCTGCTGCCCTATGGCCGGAGCGAAATCAGCACCGAAATCTGTGAGGAAATCCGGGAACTGTCCCGCCACGGCATTCTGTTCTGCCCGGCCAGCGGCCGGCAGTATACCAGTCTGCGGAAGCTCTTTGCCCCGGTGGCGGAACACTGCGTCTTTCTGTGCGAGAACGGAGGCATTGTCTTCCGGGACGGCAAGGCTATCGCCAAGACCCCCATGCCCCGGGACCTGGCTGAAGCCATTGCCTGGGACATGTGGAACAACTCCGACGGCCGAGGCGAGGTGATGCTCTCAGGGGAGAATATGAGTTACCTCATGGAGCGGGGCAACGGGATGCACCGCCGCATCCATGAGATCGGCAACAACCACACCCTCATCACCGACCCTGCCCAGATCCCGGAAGAGATCATCAAGGTCAGCGTCTATCTGCCCGACGGGGTGGGCGCCTACGCCGACCGGTTTGTGCCCAAGTGGAAGCAGGCCAACGCCGCGGTGGCAGGGCCCTACTGGATCGATACCACCCTGGCCAACAAGGGGGTGGGGGTGCAGGGTCTGTGCGACGCGCTGGGCTTTTCTCCCGCTGAGGTCATGGCCTTCGGGGACAACTACAACGATGTGGCCATGCTGGACCTGGTAGGATTCCCTTACATCATGGAAACTGCCGCCGAACCCCTGCGGCAGCGCTATGCCCGGCACACCCCCCGGCCGGAAGATACCATTCGTGTCTTTCTGCAAAAGCTGTGATCAATTTGAACAAATCCCGTTTGCAATTTTGTTCAAAAAAGTTATGGACAAATTTTGAATAAACGGGTATCATATGTACAAAATAAGGTTGTTACTCACCTCTGAGGCATTACTTGTACCCAGCGACCCAGACCCATGCAATAGGATGTGTCAGCTGACGTATATGCCTTTGGGGTTATTTTTTTGTCAAAAAAGCTTGCAGCCTACATTTTGACCAGGGTGGGATCGAATGGAAATCATCAAAAAGATCAACAACAACTGTGCCCTGGCCCGGGACGCCAAAGGGCGGGAGATGGTTGTTTTCGGCAAGGGAATCGGGTTCCCCGCCACCCCTTACACGCTGGAAGACCTGAGCAAGGTGCAGCGTACCTTCTATGATGTGAGCGACAAGTACTTTGCCCTGCTGCAGGAGGTGCCGGAGGAGATCTTTCTGGCTGCCGACGACATCGCCGAAGATGCCAATGAGGAACTGGACTGTCCTCTGAACCCCAACCTGGCCTTTAACCTGGCCGATCACCTGAACTTTGCCATCGAGCGCACCCGCGGGGGAATGACCCTGCGCACGCCGCTTGCCTATGATATCAAGCATCTGTACCCCAATGAGTACAAGCTGGGGCGCAGTGCCCTGCACATGCTGCGGGACCGCCTGAAGGTGGACCTTCCGGAACAGGAGGCCGTCAGCATTGCCTTGCACATCATCAACGCCGAAGCCGAGACCAGTGATATGCACGCCACTTTGCAGAGCGCGCAGATCATCTCGGAACTGACCGAGATCGTGGAGCAGGCTTTCGGCATCACCCTGGACCGGGACAGCTTCAACTATTCCCGTTTTGCCATGCACCTGCGGTATCTGGTGCAGCGGATATGCAGGGCAACCCCCTTCCCGCCGATGCCGGCAGCCGGGACCTGTTCCTGACGGTGCGGCGCCAGTATCCTGAAATTTACGCCTGCACCCGGCAGATATCCCGCTTCCTCCAGGAACGCTACGGCTGGACCTGCACCGAGGAAGAGGAACTGTACCTGACCATGCATATCCATCGCGTCAAATCGGAGCAGAAGCCCGGTGAGGACGCTGAACAATTCAAGGACAATCCAAGGATCGTTACCCGTACCCAGTTTGCGGGGCGTCACCCAGAACACTGTCCCGCAGCCCTGTGACCCTTTTGGCCGTATTCGGGGGCGGAAGTTGTGTTTTGGGTTCTTTTTTTGCCGGATTTCCTCCATTTTTTCCGTTGGTATGTCTACGCCCGGCGCGCGAGGGCGGTGCATATACATTTTCCGCGGTCACGCGGCAACCCCTGATCTTTCCCATTGCGAGGTGAGCTTCCATGGAACCGAACCGGACCCCGGGCAACCTGCCCGCGGCATTTGTACCCCCCTTGGGCGGTGCGGACAACATTGTGGGAGCCACCCGCAGGGGCAGCCGCCTTTCGGTCTGTGTCAAGGACCAGAGCCTGACAGACCCGAACGCCCTGGCAGCCATGCCGGACGTGGCGGGCTGTACGGTGCACAACGGCCGTGTCCGGATCGAACTGACCGAACAGTCCCATCAAACAGTAAAGGAAAATCGTCTTATGCCCAGCAAATATGACGGCCTCGCCCGCATTATTATCCAGAACGTGGGCGGCAAAGGCAATATCAACAGCGTAGCCCACTGCATTACCCGCCTTCGCTTCAAGCTGAAGGATGAATCCAAGGCCAACAAGGAAGTCCTGGAAGCCACCGACGGCGTCATCAAGGTCATGCAGTCCGGCGGTCAGTACCAGGTTGTCATCGGCAACAATGTGGCCGATGTGTATGATGCCGTTCTGGAAGTGGGACACTTCCAGGGCGCCGGCTCGGTGGATGAGGACGGCAACGCCGTGGACAGCGGCGACGCCCCCGCAGAAAAGAAGAGTCCCGTAAGCATCCTCATTGATATGATCTCCGGCGTCATCCAGCCCACCCTGGGCGTGTTGGCCGCCACCGGCATCATCAAGGGTCTGCTGGCCCTGTTCTCCTTCCTGGAGATCCTGCCCGAAACCAGCGGTACCTACCAGGTGCTGTACGCCGTGGGCGACGGCTTCTTCTACTTCCTGCCCATCATCCTGGGCTACACCGCGGCCAAGAAGTTCAAGATGAGCGAGTTCATCGGTATGGCCATCGGCATTGCCCTGTGCTACCCTGCCATGGTCAACATCACCGGCGGCGAAGTGCTGGGCACCGTCCTGGGCGGCACCCCCTTCGAGATGAGCTACTACACCACCTTCCTGGGCATTCCGGTCATCATGCCCGCTTCCGGCTACACCAGCTCTGTTGTGCCCATTATCATCGCCTGTGCCGTGGGTGCCCTGCTGGAAAAGTGGCTGCGTAAGGTCATCCCCGACGTCATCAAGCTCTTTGTGGTACCCTTCATCACCCTGGTCGTCATGGTCCCCCTGACCTATCTGGTCATCGGCCCCATCGCCACCATCCTGTGCAACCTGCTCACCGCCATCTTCAGCTTCATCTACGGCATCCCCGTGGTGGGCGGCCTCATTGCCGGCGTTCTCATCGGCGCCTTCTGGCAGGTCCTGGTCATCTTCGGCCTGCACTGGGGCATCGTTCCTCTGGCCCTTATCAACTACTCCAACCTGGGCTATGACTTCATCCTCAGCCCTTACTTCTGCGTCTCCTTCGCCCAGACCTTCGTTGTGCTGGCCATGCTGCTCAAGACCCGTGACGACAAGCTGAAGAAGGTGGCCCTGCCCGCTTTCATCTCCGGCATCTTCGGCGTGACCGAACCCGCCATCTACGGCGTTACCCTGCCCAAGAAGAAGCCCTTCATCTATTCCTGCATCGGTGGTGCTATCGGCGGCGCCTTCATCGGCCTCATGGGCACCCGCAGCTTCACCATGGGCGGCCTGGGCCTGTTCGGTCTGCCCAGCTACATCGACACCATCGGCAATACCGGCATCCAGAACATGATCTATGTGCTCATCGGCACCGTGATCGCTTCTGTCATCGGCTTTGTGCTGACCTGGGTCCTGTACAAGGATGAACCCGCCAAGAAGTAAGCATCTTTCCCTGAATCTGTTCTGACCGCAGCGCTGCCCCGGCGGCACCCTGGTGCGGTCCTGAAAATATTCCACCGAAATCGGGAGGTATTCTGTTATGGCTTCGGTTTTTCGCAAAGATTTCCTGTGGGGCGGTGCCTGCGCCGCCAACCAGTTCGAAGGTGCCTGGGATGTGGACGGCAAAGGCCCCAGCATCCCGGACATGTGCACCAACGGCACCCACACCAGCCCCAAACTGCTGACCCCCACCATTGAACCGGACAAGTTCTACCCCAGCCATGAGGCCATCGACTTCTATCATCACTACGAGGAGGACATTGCCCTCTTTGCCGAGATGGGCTTCAAGACCTTCCGGACTTCCATCAACTGGACCCGCATCTTCCCCACCGGGGAGGAGACCGAGCCCAACGAGGCCGGTCTGGCTTTCTATGACCGGGTGTTTGACTGCTGCAAGAAGCATGGCATCGAGCCTCTGGTCACCATCAGCCACTATGAGCTGCCCTACGCCCTGGTGGAGAAGTACAACGGCTGGGCCGACCGCAAGCTGGTGGACTTCTACATGAACTACTGCAAGGCCATCTTTGCCCGGTACCAGGGCAAGGTCAAGTACTG
>CALWNO010000020.1 GCA_944382785.1 uncultured Gemmiger sp.
CAAATCCGAAGGGGGTGACCAGGCATGACCAACTTTGCTGTGTTTGCAACCATCTTCTTCAACCTGATCCTGGTCAATAACTACGTTCTGGTTCAGTTCCTGGGCATCTGCCCCTTCCTGGGCGTTTCCAAAAAGCTGGACTCCTCCACCGGTATGGGCCTGGCGGTCATCTTCGTCATGGTCATCGCCACGGCGGTCACCTTCCCGCTGCAGATTTTCCTGCTGGATGCCTATGACCTGGGCTACATGCAGACCGTCATCTTCATTCTGGTCATCGCCGTGCTGGTTCAGCTCATCGAGATCACCCTGAAAAAGTACGTGCCTGCCCTGTACACCGCCCTGGGCGTGTACCTGCCCCTGATCACCACCAACTGCTGCGTCCTGGGTGTCACCATCCTGGCCGTGCAGGATTACTCCGACATTGTGGCCCAGCAGGGCTTCGGCCTCGCTTATGCCGAGGCGCTGATCTGCGCGGCCGGTGCCGGTGTGGGCTTCCTGGTGGCCATGCTGCTGTTCTGCGGCGTGCGTCAGCGGGTGGAAGCCTCCAACCCGCCGGAAAGCTTCAAGGGCTTGCCTATCACTCTGGTGTCGGCGGCCATCACCTCGATGAGTTTCATGGGCTTCGGCGGCCTGGTTGAAAACATCATCAACGCACTGCTGTAACAGAAGGAGGGGGACTAAGTATGAATCCGATCATTCTTGCGGTCGCCGTCCTGGCGGTGTTGGGCCTGGTAGGCAGCATCGTGCTGGTGCTGGCTTCCAAGTTCATGGCTGTGTATGAGGACCCGCGTATTGCGGAGATCACCGCCTGCCTGGCGGGTGCCAACTGCGGCGGCTGCGGCTATGCCGGCTGTGCTGACTACGCCAAGGCCATTGTGGAAGATGGGGCGCCCACCTTCAAGTGCGCACCCGGCGGCGACAAGGTTGCCGATGCCATCAACACCATTATGGGCAGCGAGACCAGCGACCGTCCCAGCCTGAAGGCGGTGGTCCTGTGCAACGGCGGCGAAAACTGTGGTAAGCGGTTCAGCTATCAAGGCATCCAGACCTGCGCCGCAGCGGCTTCTGTGGCCGGCGGTCCCAGCGCCTGCGCCTTCGGTTGCCTGGGCCTGGGTGACTGCACCCGCGCCTGCATGTTCGACGCCATCCATGTGGTCAACGGTGTGGCCGTGGTGGACCGCACCAAGTGCACCGGCTGCTCCGCCTGCATGAACGTCTGCCCGCGCCATGTCATCGACATGAAGCCCATCGCCCCGCAGCCTGTGGTGGAATGCTCCAACACCGACCGCGGTGCCATCGTCAACAAGACCTGCAAGGTGGGCTGCATTGCCTGCGGTCTGTGCGTCAAGAACTGCCCGCAGCAGGCCATCTTCCTCAAGAACAACGTGGCCGTCATCGACTACACCAAGTGCAACGGCTGCGGTACCTGCGTGACCAAGTGCCCGAAGAAGGTCATCCATTGGGTGGAAGGCAAACCCACCTCGGTGGACGCCCCGGTGCCCGAACACCAGGTTCTGTAACGGTTTCGGCCTGAAACAAACCCAACAACAACGCCGCCCCGGCACGGGATTTTTCCCGGCCGGGGCGGCGCTTTTGGTTTTGCATAGAGATTCTCAGAACAGGTGATCGGCGGGGTAGAGTCCTTCCGCGCTCATGCGGCGCAGGGCTTCCACCAGTTCGGGTTTGTCCTCCCGATAGGTGATGCCGTGCCAGCGGTCGGAGCTGGTCAGCACGGTGACCCGGGCGGTGCCCTGTTCCAGGGCGGCGGTGACCACGCTGGGCAGGTAATACTCACACTTCAGCGGATTCACCGGCAGGCTGGCATTCAGGAACGCCGCAAAGCCTTCCCGGGCACGGTCAAGGAAATCCGGGGTGAACCCCCACAGATTCATGGATACTACCGCATCGGCGGGCAGATCGGTCCAGCTGGTGCCGTCGTCCTCGGTAAAGTGGATGCCTCCCTGGTAGGTCTCGATGCGGGTGCGTTCGGTGACATTCACCAGATGGTTTTGCTCGTCCAGGGTGCACACACCACGGGAGACCGACCCGTTGGTGCTCACGGTGTTGCCCAGCAAAAAGCCTACCATGCACCAGGGCGCCGGAGAGCCGGGCTTGGCTTCGGCACCGGCCAGGTGGTCATAGATCAGGCGGAATCCCAGGGGGCCGTAGTAGTCGTCCGCGTTGATGACCGCAAAGGGAGCATCGATCACATCCGCTGCCGACAGGATGGCGTGGGCGGTGCCCCAGGGCTTGACGCGGCCTTCCGGTACGGTAAAGCCGGCGGGCAGTTTGTCCAGGGTCTGGTAGGCATAGCGGACCTCCAGCCCTGCCTTTTCGGCCCGGGCCCCCACACTGGCGCGGAACGCTTCGTCAATCTCCGGCTTGATGATGAAAACTACCGTCTCAAACCCGGCCCGGCGGGCGTCATACAGGCTGTAATCCAGAATGGCCTCTCCGGCGGGTCCCACCGGGTCGATCTGCTTCAGGCCGCCGTACCGGCTGCCCATACCCGCCGCCATCACGGCCAGGATCGGTTTGCTGTTCATAAAAATCCTCCCTGTTTATCTGGCAATTTCTGCTTTTATTGTATACGTTTGCCTGTCGGGATGCAAGCGCTGCCGGACAAATGGCAGGAACAGTTAAATTCCGGTAAATTGAGGCGAAAATCGATAGTATTTTTAACAGGGACGTGGTATAATGTATACCAACCAACTAAAGTGACACTTTTGATACTCTTTCGGCAAAGAAAAGGCTTCTGGATACGGAGGTGGGGACCATGGGCGCATCTTGTAAAGGTCTGGTGCTGGCCGGCGGCGGTGCCAAAGGCAGCTACCAGGTAGGGGCTTACCGCGCCCTGCGGGAGCTTGGCTGGCATCCCGATATCATCACCGGCACCAGCGTTGGCTGCCTGAACGCGGCCCTCTTTGTACTGGACAAGGTACAGGAAGCCGAGGAACTGTGGAAGAATCTGGATATTCACGGGGTGCTGGAAACCCCCGACGGCAAGACCCCGGAGGAACTGCAGAACTTTCTGATGGACATCCTGCGCAACGGCGGGCTGGACCTGGAACCCCTGGGGGATGTGATCGACCGCTACCTGGACGAGGAATCTTTGCGTTCGGCTCCGGTGCGCTACGGGCTGGTCATGACCGAGATGAACACCCTGAAAAGTATCCAGCTCCCTCTGGAACAGATCCCCCACGGCCGCCTGAAGGAGTATATGATGGCCTCCAGCGCCTGTTTCCCGGCGTTGCGGCCCCGCACCATCGACGGCGTCAAGTACATCGACGGCGGCTGGCGGGACAATATGCCTCTGGACCTGGCCGCCAATATGGGGGCCACTGAGCTGGTAGCGGTGGATATCGAAGGGGTAGGCTACAACAAGCCCAACCGCACCGGTCTGCCCACCCGGGTCATCCGCAGCCACTGGGACCTGGGCCCCATGTTTGACTTTGACGGGGTACGGGCGACCCGCAATATTGCCCTGGGCTATCTGGACACTCTGCGGGCTTTCGGCAGGGTAGGAGGGACCGCCTACGCCCTGCTTCCCGACCCGGACGGCTTTTTGCCCCGCTTCGCCGCTGCCTATCAGCAGCAGCTTTCGGCGGCCATCGCCCGGGCTCCCACCCTGGCCCTGGCCGAGACCATGGCCCGGCAGCGCCGGGAGTATCCAGCCCCCTTCTCCCAGAATCTGCTGGCTCCCACCCGGGGTGCTTCGGCCCCGCTGGAGCTGGCGGCAGAAAAGATGGATGTCCCCCCCGAAGAACCCTATACCCCGCGCCTGTTGGCGCTGACCTTTTTGGGCAGCTTTGACCGGGACCCCGCCGACCGTTTCCGTGTCCTGCTGGGCAGGGAAGAAGGCAACCAGATCGGGGAGACGGCCATGGCCGCCGCCGTGCCGGAAGATTTTGTCACGGCGCTGGTGTCCCACACATTGCAGGAAATGCACTTCTTCTGAGTAAGGACACCCGGTCCGGCGGTGCCGTTTCATCGCCGTACACAGGAAAGGAGCGTGCAGCCTATGCGTACATTTACAGGAGCCACCGCTTCCGGTGGACTGATCATCGGCCCCGTGGTACGGATCGACCGCGGCCTCATCGGGCTGCACCGGATCGTCAGTGACCCCTACCAGGAGCGGGCACTGTATGATGCCGCCATTGTGCTGGCCAAGGACGAACTGGCTCTGCTGCGCAAGCGGGCTCAGGACCCCAAGGACGCGGATATTCTGTTGTTCCAGATGGCACTGCTGGAGGATGAATCCTTCACCAATGAGATCGGGGACTATATCGCCGCAGGGGCAGGCAGTGCCGCCGCCGTGGAGCGGGCGGAACGGATCTTCGCCGGGCGGATCAGCGACATTGACGATGATTACATAAAAGAGCGCAGCGTGGATGTCTGCGATGCCTGCCGCCGGGTGGTGGACATTCTGGATGGCCGTTCCCGCCGTCCTTTGCAGCTGGACCGGCCCAGTATTCTGGCGGCGGACCTGTTTTATCCCAGCGATCTGTTCTCTTTGGATCGCAGCATGATTCTGGGGCTGATCTCCGACCGGGACAGCATGACCAGCCATGCCGCCATCATGGCCCGCAGTATGGGCATTCCGGCTTTGTGCCGTCTGGGAGAAGGGGTTGCCAAGAGCGCCGAGGGCCACACCGTGGTGCTGGACGGCGAAAAGTCCACCCTGATCGTGGACCCCACCCCGGAGCAGGTATCGGAGGCCCGCCAGCGTATGAAACAGCTGCAGCACCACCGCCATCGCCCGGACCCGCTGATCAGCAAACCCAACCGAACCCGGGACGGCACGGCGTTTTTGATCCTGGGTTCCGCCAACTCCAGCGAGCCCAGCGAGATCCGGGCTGCTCTGGATAATGGCGCCAACGGCGGCATCGGACTGGTGCGCACCGAATCCATGATTTTGAATAATTACGATGAAGAGCGCCAGGTGGCGGAATACCGCAAACTGTTGGACAGCGCCGAAGGCTGGCCGGTGGTGATCCGTCTGTACGACCCCGGTGCCGACGACGGCGCCCCCTGGGTGCAGACGGTGCAGACCCTGGCCGCCCGGGATTCCCTGTACAAGACCCAGATGCGGGCGTTGCTGCGTGCCGGCGGGTCGGGGGTGCTGCGGGTGGTGGTGCCCATGATCTGCGGTGTGCAGGGCTGGGACGAATGCGTGAACAGTTTTGAGGAGTGCAAGCGGGAACTTCGCCGGGAGGGCGTTCCCTTCGACGAGGACCTGCCGGTGGGCTGCATGATCGAGGTGCCGGCCTCCGCCCTGGAAGTGCCGGAGATCATCGAGCATGGTGCCCGTTTCCTGTACGTGGACCTGGATGATCTGGCCAACTTCATCTATGTACAGCCCCAGAATGAGCGGGAGGAACGGCGCAAGACCGACACCCCGGTGGTCAAGCGGCTGGTGCGGGATGTACTGGATGCCGCGGCAGCCCATCACACCGATGTGACTTTGTGCGGCATTCCGCTGAACCAGCTGGATGCCATGCCAGGATACATGTTTTTGGGTGCCCGCAGCTTCTGTGTGGAAAACGCCTGCCTGACCGAACTCAAGGCCAGCCTGATGGAACTGGATCTGTCCGGACAGCGGGGACAGGAAGCCTGAAAGACAGTTGAGAAAAGCCCCCGGGCCGCATATACTGGGCCCGGGGGCAAACGCAAAGCGGGGGATGCCGTCCGGCATCCCCCGCGCTGTTGTCCTATGGCTTATTCCAGGTCCCCGGTCAGGGTCATCACGGCGGCCAGCACCGCCAGGGGGGCGGTTTCGCACCGCAGAATGCGGGGCCCCAGACCCACCGTCACCGCACCGGATGCGGCGGCAAGCTCGGCTTCCTCGGGGGCAAAGCCGCCCTCACTGCCGGTGACCAGGGCAATGCGGGCCGCCTGCGGGGCATCGGCCAGGATCTGCCGCAGAGACCGCCCGCCGCCCTCATAAAAGAAGAGCACCAGGTCATAGTCCACGAACTGGGCGCAGACCGAGGCAAAATCCGGCAAAGGCATCCGTACCTCCGGGATCAGTCCCCGGCCGCACTGCTTGGCGGCCTCGGCGGCAATGCGGTTGTACCGCTCGTTCTTGGCCTCCTCCTTTTTGGGGGCGGCCACGCAGTACCGGCTGAAGAAAGGCACCACCTGTGCCACCCCCAGCTCCACGCCGTGGCGGATGACCTCCTCCAGCTTGCCCTGTTTGGGGTAGGCGGCGTACAGGGTCACTCGGGTCTTTGGTTCAGCGGTGCTGGGGTATCCTTCGCTCACCGTGAACAGGACCCGGTCGCCCTCAATGCTTTCGATGCGGCCGGTGTATTCCAAAGCGTCCGGCCCACACAGTACCACCTCATCTCCGACGCCCGCCCGCATCACATGGACCAGGTGGTGGGCGTCGGTGCCCTGCAGCACCGCATGGCCGTCGGCTACGTCCCGGGTAAAATAGCGGTGGGGCATCCCTCAGTCCTCCTTGCAGCAGACGATGCACACCCAGCCGCGCTTTTCGTGCACCTCAAAGGGGTCCAGCCCGGCGGCGCGCAGCCCTTCCAGTACCTCGTCCTTGCGGGTGTCAATGATGCCGGAGGCGATGAACACCGCGCCGGGTGCCATCAGGGCGGGCACGTGGGGGGCCAGGGACAGAATGGCCGAAGCCACAATGTTGGCGGTGATGATGTTGTACACACCGCTGGCCTTGTCCGAAAGGTCGCCCACCAGCACCTTGAACCGGTCCTGTACCCCGTTGCGCTGGGCGTTTTCCCCGGCGGTGCGCACGCACATGGGGTCGATGTCCACCCCTTCCGCCGAGGTGGCGCCCAGTTTCAGGGCCGCAATGGCCAGAATGCCCGACCCGGTGCCGATGTCCAGCATCCGCTCGCCGCCCTTGACGCGGGCGTCCAGCACCTCCAGGCAGAGGGAGGTGGTCTCATGGGTGCCGGTACCGAAGGCCATGCCCGGGTCCATGGTGATCACGGTGCGGTCGGTCTGGTATTCCTCCCACCCGGGCACAATGGCCAGACGCTGGCCGATGTCCATGGCGTGGTAGTATTTTTTCCAGGCGTTCTGCCAATCCTCCTGTTCAACACCGGTGGTGGAAAGGGTGTACTCAATGCCCGAAGCATCCAGCCGCTCCCGGAACAGGGGCAGCACCTCGGCCAGGTTTTCGTCCGGGGCCAGGTACATGTGTACCTTCACGATATCCCGGGGCTGGTCCAGCAGGTCCTGCTCGATCAGGTCCACATGGGCAATCTCCCATGCCTGCTGTTCCAGGTCGCTGTAATCTTCAATATAAATGCCGCCGTTGGCCACCATGGTGGCAATGGCTTCCGCCGTGTCCGCGTATTTCTGGGGCACGGTGATGGTAATATCGGTCCACTCCATAATTTGGAATCCTCCTGCTGCAAGATAGTTGTATTATACCGCATCCCACGCGGCTTGGAAAGGGGCGCTTTGTATGAACCTGAGGCTTTTGCCGCTGGACGCGGCACAGACAAAAGAGGTGTATGACCGCTGGATGAAAACGGATTTCCCGCCGGAGGAGCTCAAACCCTACGCCAGCATGGCCCAGATGATGGAAAAAGGCTGGTATGAACCCCTGGCCCTGCTGGACGGCACCACCGGCGCAATGGCGGCCTACGCCTTCCAGACGGTCATGCCCGGCTGCCGGTGCGCTCTGCTGGATTATTTCGCGGTCCTGCCTGACCGGCGGGGCCACGGAACCGGTACGGCGGCCCTGACAGCGTTGGCCGGGTATTACCGGGATCGGATGGACGCCCTCATCATCGAGTGCGAACATCCCGCCGAGGCCCCCGACCCCGAAACAGCCCGGCGGCGTATCGGGTTTTACCTGCGGGCGGGGGCCCGCACCACCGCCATTGAGAGCCGGCTCTTCGGGGTGCGGTATCTGGTATTGGCCCTGCCCTGCGGGGATGCCGTATCCGATGAGGCGGTCAACGCCGACCTGCGGCGCATCTACCGGCTGACGGTGCCGGAACCCTACTATCGGGGCAATGTAATATTTTACGGCGGCTGAGGGCATACTGGGGACAAACAGCTTTTATAAAGGAAGTGTTCCCGTGAAACTGGACCCCAAAACCTACTCGAAGATGGTCCGGCGCGCCGTTCCCCATTCTCCCGTTCTGAAGGACTGCCTGTGGGCTTTCTTTGTGGGCGGGAGCATCTGCCTGGCGGGAGAAATCCTCCGTCAGACCTACCTCACCTGGTACGACGGGGAAATGGCCGGAACCCTGACCAGTATCTCCCTGATCTTCGCCTCGGCGGTGGCCACCCTTTTCGGCTGGTATCAGAAGCTGGCCACCCATGCGGGGGCGGGCACCCTGGTACCCATTACCGGCTTTGCCAACTCGGTGGTCAGCCCGGCCATTGAGTTCAAGACCGAGGGCTGGGTCTCCGGCGTGGGCGCCCATATTTTCGGCATCGCCGGGCCGGTGCTGGCCTACGGTACCCTGGCCGGCTGGGTCTGGGGTGTGATCTACTGGGCCATGAGCAAGGGAGGGTGAGGCGCATGTCGGTCCGCAGGAAAGATACCATCGTTTTTGAGCATCCCCCCGTCATCTCCGCCTGGGCCGCCGTGGGCGGCAAGCGGGAAGGGGAGGGGCCTCTGGCCTCCGGCTTCGACCTGCTGGTGGAGGATGCTGCCTTCGGCCCGGAGGGCTGTTCCGGCTGGGAAAGCGCCGAGACCATGCTCCAGTCCAAGTGCGCCAGGATCTGCCTGCGCAAGGCAGGCATCTCGGCCCGGGAGGTCAACCTGGCATTTGCCGGGGACATGCAGGCCCAATGCACCGCCAGTGCTTACGCCATGCGGGCGCTGGGCGTGCCCTTTGCCGGGTTGTACGGGGCCTGCAGCACCATGACGGAATCTCTCTGTCTGGGGGCTGCCTTCGCCGGGGCAGGGTACAGCGAGCGCACCCTGGTCATGACCAGCAGCCACTTCTGTGCCGCCGAACGCCAGTTCCGCACCCCGCTCACCTATGGCGGCAAGCGCACCACCACTGCCCAGTGGACCGCCACCGCCGCCGGGGCCTGCCTGCTGCGCCCGGCGGGGACGGCGGGCATCCCGGTGCTGTCGGTGACCTTCGGCCGGGTGCAGGACTACGGGGTGCACGACATCAACAATATGGGGGCTGCCATGATGCCCGCGGCGGCTTCCACCCTGCTGGCCTACTTCCATGCTTTTGATGCTTCTCCCCAGGACTTTGACGCCATCCTCACCGGGGACCTGGGGGAGGTGGGCAGTGAACTGCTGTGCACCCAGATGCGCCGGGAAGGCTACGACCTTTCCAACCACTGGGATTGCGGCTGCCTGCTCTACGATACCTCCCGCCAGAACGTACAGGCGGGGGGCAGCGGCCCGGGCTGCAGTGCGGCGGTGCTGTGCGCCCGGGTGCTGCCCCGGCTGCAGCGGGGAGAGTGGAAACGGGTGCTCTTCCTGTCCACGGGGGCGCTGATGAGCCAGACCACCTTCCTGCAGGGAGAAAGCATCCCCGGCATCGCCCATGCGGTGGAGCTGGGGGCACCGAAGGAGGCAGCGACCGTATGAGCTATCTGTGGGCATTTGTCATCGGTGGGGCCATCTGTGTGGTGGGGCAACTGCTGCTGGATTACACCGCCCTGAGCCCCGCCCGCATCCTCACCGGGTATGTGGTGACCGGGGTGGTGCTCAGCGCGGCAGGACTGTACCAGCCCTTGGCCGACCTGGCCGGGGCGGGGGCCAGCGTGCCCCTGCTGGGGTTCGGCCATCTGCTGGCCCAGGGGGTCTGCCGGGCGGTGGACGAGACCGGCCTGCCCGGGGTTTTTACCGGGGGGCTGTGCGCCGCTTCCGGCGGGGTGACGGCCAGTCTGGTCTTTGCCCTGCTGGCGGCGCTGGTGGGCCGCAGCCGGGACCAAAACTGAACATGAGGGCATAAAAACGAAAATTCCCGCCTCGGGGCTGAAACCCCGGGGCGGGAATTGTTCTTGCTGGAATTTACTGCGCAGCGGAAACCTTGTGGTTGCGCTTAGCCATGCGGCTGACCTTGCGGGAAGCAGTGTTCTTATGGATGACACCCTTGCTCTTCGCGGAGTCAATGGCGGCGACAGCCGCGCGGATGGCGGCGTCCTTGTCAGCAGCATTGCTGTCGATGGCAGCGTCTGCCTTTTTGATCACTGTTTTCAGGCTGGTCTTGATGGCCTTGTTGTGCATAGCCTCTTTCTTGGCCTGCACCACGCGGTCCTTCTGGGATTTAATGTTAGGCATTCGTTCCACCTCCTTGGTTGACCCATAACAGTACAAATTATACTAGCATATTTTTTAGCGTGTTGCAAGACCTTTTTGAAATTTTTTTGGCGTACATTTTGTGGTTTTCGGCGTTTGGCGGGGCATTTCCGCCCTCCGGCAGGCAACTCCGTCCCCCGGGTTGCATATACTCAACTTCAGGGAGAGGAGGGATCGCTATGTGGAATCTGCGCCGCGGCCTGGCACGTCTGGGAGCCGGTGCCCTGGCGGTGGTGCTGGGGGCCGGGTGCCTCTGGGCGGCGGGGCGCGGGCCGTTCGGAGACTGGGGCCTGCGGACGGCGGCCCTGCTGGTGACCCCCGCCGCAGCCCTCAGCGCCTGGCAGGAGCAAGCGGCGGCCGATGCCCACACCACCCAGACCATGGCGGCGCCGCCCGCAGCCACGCCGGCCCCCGCCGCTGAAGCCACTCCGGAACCGGTCTCCACCCCGGAACCGGCCGCCGCTTCCACCCCGGCTTCCACACAATCCCCGGCGGTCACCGCGCCGCCGGACCTGACCAACACCGGGGCCATCCAGGCCAAGTTTTATTCCCAGGGCAGCGGGGAGGGATATGTACAGCTGGAAGCAGGCAGTATCAAGAACTCCACACAGCACACCGACGCCGAGCTGGCCGCAGCCGCCGACGGCCCCTTGCCCTTTGACCTGGAGCTGGACAGCGAGGAGCCCCAGGTGCTCATCCTGCACACCCACGCCACCGAAACCTACCAGACCTGGGACGACCCCATCTATGACCTCAACTTTACCGGTCGGACCACCGATACCTCTCTCAACATGTGCGCGGTGGGGGACCGGATGACCGAGATTCTGAACGAGGCGGGCATCTGCACCGTTCACGACACCACCCTCCACGATTCTCCCAGCTATACCGAAAGCTATGCCCGCAGCGCCCAGACCGCCCGGGCCTGGCTGGAAAAATACCCCAGCATCAAGGTGATCCTGGATGTGCACCGGGACGCCATCGCCAACTCGGACGGGACCATCGTGAAGCCCCTGTGTCAGATCGACGGCCAGGACACCGCCCAGGTGATGATCATTGCCGGGTGTGATAACGGCGGCACGGTCAACCTGCCCAACTGGCAGCAGAACCTGAAATTTGCCGCCGCCTGGGAGTCTCAGATGGAAACCCTCTACCCCGGACTGACCCGCCCGGTGCTGTGCGGATACCGGTTCTACAACCAGGATGTGACCACCGGCAGCCTGCTTATTGAGATCGGCGGCCACGCCAATACCCTGACCGAGGCGGTGCGCGGGGGCGAGTACGCCGCCCGGGCGCTGGCGGCCCTGTTCCGGGGACAGGGCTGAGAATTTGGGCTGTACATTCCCTCTCCGATGCGCTATAATACCCATATCTATATTGTATTTAGAGGAGAGGGGAACCCCATGGATTACCTGAAAAACCGGATCGAGTTGTCCAAGCTTTACACCGACACCCCCGCCGATGGTACGGTCGTGACCGTCTGCGGCTGGGCCAAGACGGTGCGTGATTCCAAAAAGATCGGCTTCATCTCGCTGACCGACGGCAGCTGCTTCAAGCCGGTGCAGATCGTGTTTGAGGCCGCCCGCCTGGAAAACTACGCCCAGGTGGCCAAGTGCGGCCTGTATACCAGCTTTGCGGTCACCGGGCGCCTGGTGCTGACCCCCGGCGCCCGCCAGCCCTTTGAGATCAACGCCGACGAGATCGAAATCCTCGGCGTCTGCGGCCCCGAATATCCGCTGCAGAAGAAGAAGATGAGCACCGAGTACCTGCGTACCATGACCCATCTGCGCCCGCGCACCAACACCTTCCTGGCGGCCTTCCGCCTGCGCGGCCAGGCGGCTTACGCCCTGCACCGCTTCTTCAACGAGAACGGCTTCACCTATGTGCACACCCCCATCTTCACCAGCTCCGACTGCGAGGGCGCCGGTGAGATGTTCCAGGTCACTACCATGAACCTGTGCGACGTGCCCCGCAACGAGGACGGCAAGGTGGATTTCAGCCAGGACTTCTTCAAGTGCCCGGTGAACCTGACCGTGTCCGGTCAGCTGGAAGCTGAGGCCCTGGCCATGGCCCTGGGCAAGGTGTACACCTTCGGCCCCACCTTCCGCGCCGAGAAGAGCTACGATACCCGCCACGCCGCCGAGTTCTGGATGATCGAGCCGGAAATGGCCTTTGCCGATCTGGACACCTATATGAACACCGCCGAGGCCATGACCAAGTATGTCATCCGCTATCTGCTGGACCACTGCGCCGACGAGCTGGCCTTCTTCAACCAGTTCTTCGACAAGGGCCTGCTGGAGCGTCTGCAGCTGGTGGCCGACAGCGACTTTGCCCGGGTCAGCTACACCGACGCCATCGAACTGCTGAAAAAGAACGACGCCAACTTCCAGTACAAGGTGTACTGGGGCATGGACCTGCAGACCGAGCATGAACGCTACCTCACCGAGCAGGTGTTCAAGAAGCCGGTCTTTGTCACCGACTATCCCAAAGAGATCAAAGCCTTCTATATGCGGATGAACGACGACGGCAAGACCGTGGCCGCCGCGGATATGCTGGTGCCGGGCATTGGCGAGCTCATCGGCGGTTCCCAGCGTGAGGAACGCCTGGATGTGCTGACCCAGCGGATGCAGGAACTGGGCCTGAAGCAGGAGGATTACGACTGGTACCTGGACCTGCGCCGGTTCGGCAGCGTCAAGCATGCAGGCTACGGCCTGGGCTTCGAGCGTCTGCTCATGTACGTCACCGGCATTCCCAACATCCGTGACGTCATCCCCTTCCCGCGCACCTGCGGTGGTTTCTGATGCGGGGCGTCGCCGCAAAACTGCTGCCCTGGTTTGAACAGCATCGAAGGCTTCTGCCGTTCAGGCAGGAGCCTTCGGCTTACCATATCTGGGTCAGTGAGATCATGCTCCAGCAGACCCGGGTGGCCGCCGCTTTGCCCTACTATGAGCGCTTTGTGGCCGAGCTGCCCACCCCGGCGGATCTGGCGGCCTGCCCGCCCGACCGCCTGCGCAAGCTGTGGCAGGGGCTGGGCTATTACAGCCGGGCCGCCAATATGCAGAAAGCCGCCCAGCAGGTGTGCGACCTGTACGGCGGGGAACTGCCCGCCGACTGGCAAGCCCTGCGGGCCCTGCCCGGCATCGGGGATTACACCGCCGGCGCCATTGCCAGCATCGCCTTCGGCATTCCTGCTCCGGCGGTGGACGGCAACGTGCTGCGGGTCTTTGCCCGTATTTTTGATGATGACGCCGACATCACCCGCCCGGCCACCAAACAGCTGTTTACCCAGCGGGTGATGGAGGAGATGCCCAAGGCTACGCCCGGCCCTTATAACGAGGCTCTCATGGAGTTGGGGGCCCTGGTCTGTGTGCCCGGCACCCCTCAGTGTGAAGTCTGCCCGCTGCGGAGTCTATGCAGCGGCTACGCTTCGGGGCGGGCGGCCTCCCTGCCGGTAAAACCGCCCAAAAAGGAAAAGAAAAAGGTCCCGGTCACTGTGGCCCTCATTGAAAGTGAGGCCGGGTATCTGCTGCAGCGCCGTCCCGCCCGGGGGCTGCTGGCCAATCTGTGGCAGCCCCTGTGCTTTGAGGGGGAAAGCCTGACACGGGACCAGCTGGCCCGGAAGCTGGACGCCATGGGGGTGCCGGTGACCTGGGGGGACGCCCTGGACCCCGCCCGCCATGTGTTCACCCACCGTATCTGGGAGATGAACGGCTGGAAGGGCACCGCCCCCGCCTGCTCGCTGCCCGAAGGCTGCGCCTGGGGCCGGGCGGACGATGCAACGGGAATTTTCACTGTGCCAAGCGCTTTTGCAGCCTATGTGCCCGGTGCGGGAAACCAATAATTTTTCACAGGATTTTCGCGATACCGGTTGGTAAAATTTTACGTTTGTGTTGTTGTATTCTAACCCGACGTCGGTTATAATAAAAGCAGCTGACCCCGGTATGCCCGCCCAAAGGGCCCGGCATGCCCACACAATGCGGTCCGCCCTGGCGGTCCGCCGGTTCGGAGGAATGTATTATGATGAAAAAATCCACGTTTGGCGTTGCTTTGGCTTTCATCGCGGCTGCGGCCGGCATTTTGACCGCTGTGGCGCTGTATCTGCGCCGCCGGGAAAAGGAACTGGACGAGTACGAGCGTCTGTTGTACAGCAACAACGAGTATGACGACGACGAGGATGAGGACACCATCTACGAGCCCATCGAGACCGAACCGGCCAAGCCTGAAGAGGAACCCGCCGGTGACGAGGCGACCGCCGACTGATTCGTTCGCCGCATAAGACCTGTGCAAAGACGGCCAGGTATGGTTGGTGTGCGCCCTTGTGCGCTCCGGACTGTACCCGGCTTTTGCTTTCGGCATCCGGCTGCAACAGGAAGGAACCGGTATGAAAAAACTGCTGCTCTGGCTTCTGATGGTGGTGCTGATGGTCGCTCTGCTTCTGGGCGGGGCGGCTGCGGCGCTGTATGCCATGACAGGGGAAAACAAACTGCCCCAGACCCACCCCACTCTCGGGGAGGCCGCCCTGGAACCCAACGGGTATGAATGGACGGTGCCGGTGCTGGGGGATGTGGTGGAGCGGAATTTTTCCAGCCTGACCAATCTGACCGTGCAGAAACTGGGAGACATGGGGGATACCACCCCCGTGCTGACCTTGCCCGACTGGGTCAACCGTTCGGAGATGACCCTGACCGGACCGGACGGCACTGTGGCCGTCCAGGGGGATGCCGCTGCCTACATGGAATATGTCTACACACAAAACGGCCAGTATCAGCTGGATCTGACCCTCTACCGGGACCCCCAGCCAGACGTGCGCGGGGTGTCCACCGGCTGGTATGCCTACCGGGTCAACTATACGGTGAACATCCAGCCCAAGGCCACCCTCAGCACCACCAGCGCCTCTCAGGGCACGGTGGTGGCGGTGTCGGTCACCGGCATCCTGGACGACAGCACCCCCACCCTGGAAAGTGATCTGGGAACCATCTGGTTCCGCAAGACGACGGACGGATTCATGGGGTATATCCCCATCACCTACAATACATCCGGCGGCGAGCACCCGCTGACCCTGACCTGTGGGGAGCTGGTGCAGGAGCTGTCCCTTTCGGTCACCGAAAACAAGGTCTCCACCGTGCAGGTGGAAGCGGAGGAAGAGGTGACCGCACCGGGGGCTTCCGACCAGTACCGCAATGCCATCTGGCCGCTGTATACCCAGGGCAGCAGCGAAAAACTGTGGCAGGGGGCTTTTGCCGCTCCTTGTACCAGCCTGCCCACCGCCCAGTATGGCGACCGGCTGATGACCGACGGCCAGGTGACCGGACGGTCCACCGGGCTGACCTACGCCGCGGCCGAACCCGGCAGCACGGTCAGCGCGCCCCAGAACGGGACTGTGGAGTATGCGGGGGAACTGGCTCTCACCGGCGGCACGGTGGTCATTGACCACGGCTGCGGGGTCAAGAGTTATCTGTTCGGTCTGGGCAGTGTCAGCGTGCAGCGGGGCCAGACCGTTACCCGCGGGGATACCGTGGGCACCACCACCGATGTGCATGATCTGATCTACGAGCTGCGCATCGGCAATAAATCCGTGGATCCCGCCGCGGCCATCAAAGGCTCCAGCGGTTTGCAGTATCAGGAAAACAGGTGAGCATGCCGCCTGCGGCATCCCCTTGTTTGTTGCATATAGAGTATGGGACGGGTTAGTTATGGAGGAAAAGAATTTCGACAAAGAAAAATCACCGGCCGCGAGGCAGTCTGCTGCTTCCGGCGGGCATAACAGGCGCCGGCGCCGCCGCAAAAAGGGCGGATCATCCCATGGGGCAACGGCACACTCCGGGCAGGAGAGGAAACCGCTGAAGAAGGAATCTCCCGAGCCGGCTCAGGCAACCCCGGCTACGGCAGATCCGGAAGAAAAGCCCGCGCCCCCGGTTGCAGCTCCGTCGGAGCCGGCGGAAACGCCGACGGAGGCTCAGACCCCGGTTCAGACGGAACAGCCGCGGGAAAAACAGGCCGAAGCCGCTGCACCGGAACCCGGGCAGACGCCGGAAGAACCGGAAATTCCGCCTGAAACTCCTGAAACCCCAGAAACTCCGGAAATTCCCGAATCTGCGGAAGAACCGGAACCGGCGGACTATGCCGCTCCGGAAACAGAGGCGACCGAACCGGCCCAACCACCGGAAGAACCCGGCGGCGAGGAGGAATCCTCTGCCGCCCGGGACGAGGAACCGGCGGAAGGGGAGGAGCCGGAAGCCGAAACCCCCGAACAGCAGCAGCGCGCGGCCCAGATGACCCGCACGGTGCAGCTCTCCATTGAAAAAATCGTGGAGAAGATCGAGGAGGAGGAATCCATCCCGGAACCTGCCGCGGCGGAACCCGAGGAAAGCCCCGAGGAAGAGGAGGAAGAGGAGGAAGAGGAGGAAGACACCGATCCTTCCCTGCCCGCCCGGCTGCGCCGCCTGCATCGCAGGGTGGGCGACGGCATGTGGAGCCTTTTGAAGTGGCTGGTCTTTGTGGTGGCCTTTGTGGCGGTGGTGGCCGGTGCGGGCATCGCCTGGCTGTACAAGGGAGCCACGCCGGATTCCATTCCGCAGATTTCCGCCACCTTCAACGGGGAAGAACTGCAGGCCACCTCCTACAGCTGGCATGTGCCGGTGGTGGCCAATGTGTTCAAGCGCACCTACGCTGAAACCTTCTCCAAAGACCCCATCGAGATCGCTGCAACCATCGAGACGGCGCAGGTAAGCCTGAGCGTGCACCACACCGACTGCGACACCAAGCTGACGGTGGAGGACAGCGACGGGGAGAAGGTGTTTGAGGGAACCGCCGAGGAATTCGGCAACTACACCTTCACCAAAAACGACACCTATACCGCCAAGCTGGTGGTCTTCCGCAATGAAAAGCGGATCAGCCACACGGCGGAAGTATCCGGCAAACAGACCTACCTGTTCAGCTTTACCGTCAGCCTGCGTCCGTCCATCCGCCTGAACACCGTGTCCGCCACCCAGGGCAGTGTGGTGGCGGTGCGGGTCAGCGGCGGGGTATCCGACCAGGTGGCCCCCACCATCAGCAGTCAGCTGCCGTCCACCGCCTTCCACCAGGGGGAAAACGACTGGGTCAGCTATCTGCCCATCGCCGTGGATCAGCAGGCCGGTGACTACACCATTACCGTCAGCTATGCAGGGTATGAGCAGGAGCTGAGCCTGACCGTCAAAGCCCGGGCCAATGTGTATAAGGACTATTCCAGCAAGAGCAAGCTGACCAGTCCTTACATCGCCGAGAGCGACACTCCCGCCAAGGTGCTGGCGGTGCTCAAAACCGGTGATGAACAGCCTGCCTGGACCGAGACCGGTTTCAATCTGCCTTTCACCGACAAAGCCACCGTGGCCCTGGCCTACGGTACCACCGAATATGTGGGCCGTACCCGCAGTGAGCGGGTGGCAGGCACCGGTACCGGTCGGATCTGCAACAATGTGGTGGCTTCCACCTCCCGGGGCAGTGATCTGCTGGCTCCGGCAGCCGGCAAGATCCTGCTGGCCGAAGACCTGGGCGGTACCGCCGGTTACACGGTGGTCATCGACCATGGCGCCGGTGTCAAGAGCGTCTTCTACTGCCTGCGCAGCGTTTCGGTCAAGGTTGGCGCCACCGTCAAACGGGGAGATACCATTGCCGAGACTGCCAGCACCACCATCGGGGAAGTCCGGGTGGGCACTGTGCCCGTGGAGCCTCTCTCGGTCTGGCGCGGAGAATGCGACGCCCTCAGCCATTATTGATTCCCTGTTACAAAAGCCTCTGCTTCGGCAGAGGCTTTTTTCCTTTGTCCGCAACTTCCGGGCCGGAAGCAAGCCCCCCCGGTGCGGGCTTTTTTCTTTTTCCGGCACCCTGTGGAATTTCTGGGCATAAGATGGCTCAGAACACGGGGGTGGGAATATGTCCTTTACATTCTGTATGGCGGCGGGGGATGCCCGTCAGCAGGCGGCCGGGCGAGCTCTGCGGGAAGCCGGCTGCCTTCCGGCGGGGCCGGAACATGCCGATTTTCTTCTTTTGCCCATGCCGTTGTCTGCGGTTACGCCGGGGCAGCTGGACCTGCTGTGCAGGGCCAGGCCGGGCACACCGGTTTTCGCCGGACGGATGACGCCCGAAGCCCAAAACGGCATCCGGCATGCCGGCGGGGTGCCGGTGGATTACTACACCCGCAGCGAACTGGCCAGCCTGAACGCGGTGCCCACGGCGGAAGGGTGCTTGTGCCTGCTCATGCAGATGCGCACCCGCACCTTGTGGGAAAGCCCGGTTCTGGTACTGGGGTTCGGCCGGGTGGGGCAGGCGGTGGCCCGGCGTCTGGTCGCACTGGGAGCCCTGGTCACGGTGGCGGCCCGCAATGCCGACCAGCGGGCGGAAGCCCGATGCTGCGGCTGCCATGCAGCGCCTCTCACCGCCCTGGAACGACTGCTGCCCCAGTTTGACGCGGTGGTCAACACCATCCCGGCCATGGTCCTGCCGGCGGAACTGCTGGGGCGATTGCCCCGGGGGGCGGTGATCGTAGATCTGGCCAGTGCGCCCGGCGGGGTGGATTTTGCAGCCGCCCGGTCCATGGGGCTGCAGGCGCAGCTGGCGCCGGGCCTGCCGGGGCGCTGCGCACCGGACACGGCGGGGGAACTGATCGCCCAGACCATTCTGACCATCTTGCATGAACAGGGGAGGGAAACGGTATGACACAGATTTGGCAGGATACCCCCCGCGCGGTGGTGTTTGCCCTGTGCGGCAGTTTTTGCAGTTTTGGGGCGGTGCTGCCCCAGATTCAGCACCTGTGCCGGGACGGCTGGGATGTGTTGCCGCTGCTCAGCGCCAGTGCTGCGGCCCAGGATACCCGGTTCGGCACGGCGGCTGCCCTGAAACAGACGCTGGAGGAGATGACCGGCCACCCGCCCATGACCACCCTGCAGCAGGCGGAACCCCTGGGTCCCCAGAAGATGGCCCGTGCCATGGTCATTGCCCCCTGTACCGGTACCACCATGGGCCTGCTGGCCAACGGCATCAGCAGCACAGCCGTCACCCTGGCTGCCAAAAGCATGCTGCGGGGCGGGCGGCCCATCGTGCTGGCGCCTTCCACCAACGATGGCCTGGCAGGCAGTGCGGGCAGTCTGGCGGCCCTGCTTCAGCGCAAAAATATCTATTTTGTGCCCTTCGGCCAGGACGACAGCTTCAAAAAACCGCACAGCCTGAAGAGCGACTTCACCCTGCTGCCGGACACCCTGGAAAGTGCTTTGCGGGGCATACAGCTTCAGCCGCTGCTTTTGTAACTTCCGGCAAAAGGGCGCATATATTGGTATGGTGTGACGGATATTTTGAAAGGCGGTGCGGCAATGGAACGGATCAGGATCACGGGCGGGCGGGTATTGGCGGGCAACATCCGTCCCGCGGCGGCCAAAAACAGCGTGTTGCCCCTGCTGGCAGCCAGTCTCTTGTGTGCAAAGCCCTGTGTGCTGCGGGGGGTGCCCCGGCTTTCGGATGTGGACGCCAGCCTGGCGTTGTTGCGGGCGGTGGGGGCCAACCCGGTGCGCCGCGGGCCGGATATCCTGCTGCCGCCGGCCACGGTCTGCGGGCAGGTCCCTCCGGCGCTGGCGGGGGCCATGCGGGGATCGGTGTTTTATCTGGCTCCGCTGCTGGTGCGGTCGGGAACGGTGGAGATGCCTCTGCCCGGGGGCTGCCGCCTGGGGCCCCGGCCCATCGACATCCACCTGGCGGGACTGAGCGCCATGGGGGCCCAGATTACCGAGAGCGACACCGCGGTGATCCTGCGGCGGGAAGGCCCCCTGCAAGGGGTGGACTTCACCCTGCGCCTGCCCAGCGTGGGAGCCACCCTGACCCTGCTCATGGCGGCGGCCTGTGCCCGGGGGGAAACGGTGCTGCGGGGAGCCGCCTGTGAGCCGGAAATTGCGGACACGGCCGCTTTTTTGCGCAAGGCGGGGGCGTGCATTGAGGGAGCCGGTACCCCTGTGATCCGGGTTCGAGGCACGGAGGGGCTGCTGCCCGGCGGGGGCGTGCATCTGCCTCTGCCCGACCGCATCGCCGCTGCCACCTATGCCGCCGCAGTGGCAGTGGCGGGAGGGCGCATCACAGTGACCCACTGCCGGCCGGGACACCTGGCACCTTTTCTGCGGTTTTTGCGCACCGCCGGGTGTGAGGTGGCAGCCGGACCGGAAAGTTTTTCCATCGCCCGGGACCCGGATACGCCGCTGTGGGGCGGGGCGGACCTGCGCACCGGAGCCTGGCCCGACTTTGCCACCGATACGGCACCCCTGGCGGCAGCAGTGCTCCTGCAGGCAAAAGGGGAAAGTCATATCCATGACGCCCTGTTCCAGAACCGCTTTGCCTGTGCCGAAGGGTTTGCTGCCATGGGAGCCGACGTCCGGGCCGAGGGACGGGACCTGTGGATAGGGGGCGGCGCGGAGCTGCACGCAGCCCGGGTGACGGCGCCGGACCTGCGGGGCGGGGCTGCTCTGGTACTGGCGGCCCTGGCGGGGCGGGGGACCGGCAGCGTTATGGACTCCGGTCACATCCGCCGGGGCTATGAGGACCTTCCGGCGGACCTGGCAGCCCTGGGAGCACGCTGCACATATGTCAAAACATTGAGCGATGCCACGATAAAAACTGCCCCTGCTGTGCAAATGCGATAAAAACCGCGTTGCCATGTAAACTCTTTTGGATATTTCAACGGGCTGCGGCGCAAATTTTGTTTTTTTGCGCCGCAGCTATTGAAATTGTGTTGGGAATTTGGTATTCTAATAATCAGTTATATGTAAAAAATACAGGGCCAGTGTGCCTCTGGGTCATTGCCGTCATCGGCGGCCCGGGTTGTCGGGCCCATTGAAACTAACAACTGTTTAGGGGGATACACTCATGGCGTTCGTTCTCGATGAAGAGATGCAGAATGTAACTAACATCAAGGTGATCGGCGTCGGCGGCGGCGGCGGCAACGCTGTCAACCGCATGGTCGATGCGGGCCTTGGCGGCGTGGAATTCGTTGCGATGAACACCGACCAGCAGGCCCTGATCAACTCCAAGGCGACCCAGAAGGTCCAGCTTGGCGCCAAGCTGACCAAGGGCCGCGGCGCCGGCGCCGACCCCGAAGTGGGTCAGCGTGCCGCTGAGGAGAGCAAGGACGAGATCGCCAACGCCCTGAAAGGCGCGCAGATGGTCTTTATCACCGCCGGTATGGGCGGCGGCACCGGCACCGGTGCGGCTCCCGTTGTGGCGGAGACTGCCCATGACCTGGGCATCCTGACCGTGGGCATCGTCACCAAGCCCTTCAGCTTTGAAGGCAAGCGCAAGATGAGCCTGGCCGAGCAGGGCATTGCCAACCTGATGATGCACGTGGACAGCCTGATCGTCATCCCCAATGAGCGCCTGAAGCTCATCAGCCAGGAGAAGATCACCCTGATGAACGCCTTTGAGGCGGCGGACAACGTGCTGCGTCAGGGTGTGGAGAGCATCTCCAGCCTGATCAACATCCCGGCTTTCATCAACCTGGACTTTGCCGACGTGCGTTCCATCATGAAGGACGCCGGCTTTGCCCACATGGGCGTGGGTGTGGCCAAGGGCGCCGGCAAGGCCGAAAACGCCGCCAAGGCTGCCATCTCCAGCCCGCTGCTGGAAACCAGCATCGCCGGTGCTCGCGGCGTCATCATCAACATCACCTCCAGCCCGGATATCGGCCTGGACGATGTGGAGACCGCTGCTTCCATGATCACCCAGTCCGCCCATCCCGATGCCAACATCATCTGGGGTACTGCTTTCGATGAGCGCCTGGCCGACGAGATGAACATCACCGTCGTGGCCACCGGCTTTGAGAACACCCCGGGTGTGGATGAGCCCATCCAGGCTGCCATGCATGCCCAGATGTCTGCCAAGGCCGCTGCCCCGTCCGTGCAGCCCGAGCCTGCTGTGCAGCAGCCCACCACCCCCACCCCGCCCCCGACCGTGGACCCGGTCATCCCCAGCCCGGTGATCTTCAACACCGAGGTCAGCCCCGCCGGCGGCACCAAGGCCGCTGAGCCGGAGGAAGAGGATGACGGCGATTACTTCAACGATCTGCTCAGCATCCTGAACAAGCGTTCCTGAAATCAGGACCGTGCACGGCCCGGTCTTGTGGATGTTGAAATACCGGGCTGCCTGCTGTATTCCAGCGGGAAGAGTGCCTTTTATACATGAGGAGGAACGCCATGCCGTCCAAGGACCCGTCCATTCAGGAAAAGGGGTTCCGCACGAGCATGCTGGGCTTTGACAAAAATGATGTGCTGGCTTACATGAATGCGCTGGCCAACGAGACCCAGCAGCGTGAATTGGAATACCAGCAGACCATCGACGAGCTGAAAACCCAGCTTGAAAAATTGAAAAAGGACCAGGCGAATGCGCGCCGCTGCGTGGAAAAGCTGCAGGCCGAACTGACCCAGGCCACCCAGCGGGCCGAAACGGCGGAAAAGGCCGGCAGTGATGCCGTGACCAAGCTGCATGACGCGGAAGAGCGTGCCGCCGGGTACCAGAGCAAGTATAAGGAGTGTCAGCAGTCCATCCTGGAGCTGCAGTTCCAGAAACGGGATCTGGAAAAGCAGATCGAAGAGATGGAGGCCATGATCCCCAAGGGCGGTATGCCCACCATGGCGGCCACCCCTGTGCCCAAAACCGTTCCGGCGACTCCTGCTCCCGAACCGGTCAAACCGGTGGTGGAAGAGACCCCGGCCCCGGTGGTCAATGTGACCGAGGAGGCCCGCATTGAAGCCAAGAAGATCCTGGCCGATGCCCGCCTGAATGCCGAGGCAGCCGAGCGCCGCCTGCGCCAGCAGGAAAGCGACCAGAAAGCCCGCATGGAAGATAATGCCCGGGCACTGGCTGCGGGGGTGCAGCTGCTGCGGGATCGTTTGACCCGGGTGGATGAAAAGCTGGCTTCCGCTTCCATGGATCTGGAAAATGCCACCGGTGCCATTTATCAGGCATTGGACGACACCAGCAGTGATCTGGAAAGCCTGGGGGCCGATATGCGCTCCTTCGGCAAACTGCGTCCCGCCGCCAAACCGGCTGCCGCACCGCAGGCATCGGCATCCCCCGCCGAACAGGCAACTCCGGCAGCTCCTCCGGCTCGCGCCAAGGTTTCGCCCCGTCGGGTCCGACCTTCCCAACCCACTCCCGAACCGGTCAGGCGTCTGCGCCGTACTGCGGCGCCCTCCCGCCCGGTATCCGAGGAATTGGGGGACGCGCTGGATCGTCTGGACAAGCGCTCCAAATAATACATACAAAACAGGCCGTGGCCGCCTCTTGACGGCCACGGCTTTTCTTATGGGAGAGTACCGCCATGCCCTTTACGCATATCCTGCAATCCGTCACACAAATCGGCAGCCGGGCCCGCCGTATCCTGGCAGCGCAGTCCGCACCGGTGCGCTGGCTGGTGTACGGTGTTCTGCTGCTGGTCGCAATCCTGGCCGGCGGCGCTGTCACGGCTTACGGCGGGCTTCTTCTGGTGCTGTTGCTGTGGGTCCTGTGCACCGGCACCCTCTGGCTGCTTTTGGGGGCTGCCTGGAAGTCTGCCTTCCCCGGGGAGGACTGGCGGCAGGACAAGCCCTTCCGCCGCTGCCTGCTGGCCGGGATTCTGGTGGGCATGGTGGCCCTTACGGCATTGGTCTTTTACCGGCAGACAGTTTACGGGGAAGATGCCATCAACTATTATGCCAAGCAGAATCTGCTGTTCAACAGCTTTGCCACCAGTGGCTTTTACGGGGTGAGCAACCTGGCGGAAAATCTCCTGACCGCCGATTACAAGATGTTCATGAACCTGTTCATCAGCCTGCCCTACCTGGTGCTGCCCCGCACCATCAACATGTTCATGCTCAGTTATGCCCTGACCTGCTTTGTCCCCATGTGGACGGCCCTGCTCATGCTGGCCAGGCGACTGCTGACCGCGGCGGCACCCGGTCTGTCCGCCTTCCGCCGGAGCCTCTTTTATCTGGTGTGCATGGCGGCCATGGTGCTGTGGCCCATGTTCCTGTGGCCCGCCACCCACGGTATGCCGGATGCCTTCGGCCTGACCTTTGCGGCCATCATCCTGCTGCTGTGTGCCGACTATCGCTTTGATACCCTGGACTGGTCCCGCCTGCCGGCCCTCTTTGCGGCTACCTTTGCCCTGATCCTCACCCGCCGGTGGTATATGTTCTGGATCGTGGCCTTCTATCTGTGCTACACCCTGGCGGTGCTTGTGGGCGCAGCGCGCCGGAAAAAATTCGGCCGGGTGCTGGGCAATCTGCTGCGCTTCGGCCTGCCCTCGGCCATCATCATCCTGGTGGTGCTGCTGCCCACCTTCCGCACCATCCTCACCACCGATTATGCCGACATCTACGGCGCCTACTATGGTGGTGGCTTTTGGCAGAACTGTCTGGGACAGCTGAAGACCCAGGGGGTTCTCTGGCTTCTGGTCTGTCTGCTGGGGCTGGTGGTTCTGCTGCGGAAGAAAGATACCCGTGGCCCGGCGATGGTCACGGTGGCGGCTTCCTTGCTGGCCATGGTGCTCTTTACCCGCACCCAGTCCCTGGGGGACCACCAGAGTCTGATTCTGGCACCCCTGTATCTGCTGGGACTTTTCGGCGCCGGAGCCTGGGTCTGTGCCCGGAGAAGGGCGTGGCTGACCCGGGGCGGCGCGGCGGTGCTGGCGGTCTTTTTTGCGGCCAATGCCTTCAACGCCCTGCGACTGCCCGGCGCCAACCTGTCCACCCTGCTGCTCAGCGGAGAGAGCCTGGACCTCACCCGCCGCACCGACCTTGCCGCCATGAAGGCGGTCACCGATTTCGTGCTGGACCACTGCACCGAGGAAGAGACCGTCTACATCAACATGGATTCCGACGGGTACAGCGGGTCTACCTTCGCCTACAGCGACCCGGCCCATCCCCAGCTGCAAAGCATGATCCTGTGGGAGAACAGTGTGCCTTCCACCCACGGTTTCCCCACGGGGATCTGGTCCTCCAAGTATGTGATGGTTACCGACAAGACGGAGGAAGGCGGTCTGGTAGGGGCGGTGAACACAGCCCTGCGCACCCAGACGCCCAGCAGCGTTCATTACAGTTACGTGACCGAATTCCCTCTGCAGAACGGGATCGTTCTGTATTGTTATGAGCGCACCAGCCCGCCGGATGCCGCTGAAGCCGACTACTACAAACAGGTCTTTGCGGAATATGACGCCCGCTGGCCGGAACTGTACAGCCAACGGATCGACGCCTACATGGCGGGGGGAGACGGAGCGGAAATTTCCCCCATTGATACCAATTCGTAACTTATTTTTACCATTGTCTTGACGAAACCACGTCCACATGGTATATTTATAGTCAGAATATTTTGGCTGATTGGGTTTTCCCACTTGTTTTGGCGGTGAATCCGCCTGATCGCTCTGAACGCAGCAGCCTGTTGATTCGGCAGGCTGCCGGGCTTTTGTTGCGCCTGCGTTTCCAAAAGGAGGTCAGCTTCCCATTGAAGCGTTTTCTTTGCGTGGTTCTTGTTGCCGCGCTGATGGTATTTTGTGCCGCCTGCGGCCGTAATCTGCTTGCCAATGAACCGGAAGCAACTGCGGCACCCACGGCATCCTCTTCCCGCAATGTCCGCAGTGAGCCGGTCAAGGTTACCGAGACCTATGCCAACGCGGACAATGTCACCGATTCCCAGCAAGCCACGGAGACTCCCTCCGCAGCTGCTCCGTCCGAGGCGGTGGACACCCCCGAGACCGGGGACTTCCCGGTGGTGTATTTTGCCGGGGTGCTGGGGTTGATTCTGATTTGTTCCGCCGGGCTGCTTATGTTGCGGCGCATCTGAATCCTGTATGATTGTCTGGGGCGCGCACGGCGCGTTTGCCGGGCCGGTTCTTGGGACCGGGCGGCAGGCACGCGGTGGGCGCCCTGTTTCCTTTTAGTTTTGCCGCAAGGAGGAGTTTCCCGTATGCCCCGCAAACAACGATACCGCCGCCTGCAGGGCGACAGCGCCTACTATCCCTTCGGTGCCCGCAAAGTCTTGCGCCAGAAACAGCTCCACCATGCCCGGCTTCTGCGGTGGGTGGGGGTGTTGGTGCTGTGCGCGGCAGGGGCGCTGCTGGTGCGCCAGACGGTGTTCCGGGGTGGCCAGCCCACCCCGCCGCCCGCGGTGGCCACGGCTGAGACGGCCACCGCGGAAACCGCCCCCCGCGCCACCGTGGCGGTGCGCTTTGCCACGGTGGATGCCCTGGCAGGGCAGGGAAGTGCGGATGCCGCCACACCCGAACAGGCCCGGCCAGCGTCCACTCCCATGCCGCAGGCCGAGATCCTGCCCCAGTATCGGGACCTGTATGAACAGAACAGCGATATGGTGGGATGGCTGCGCATCGACGGCACCGATATTGATTATCCCGTTATGCAGACGCCCGGGGATAACGAATATTATCTGCGCCGGGGCTTTGACAAACTGTATGCCACTTCCGGCACCCTTTTTCTGGACGAGCGCTGCAGCCTGGGACCGGACCCCACAGCCAACTGGCTGATTTACGGCCACAATATGAGCGATGATACCATGCTGGGAGAGCTGGACGCTTACGCGAACCCGGAATTTTATGCCCAGCATCCCACCTTCACCTTTGATACGCTGACCACACCGGGTACCTGGCAGGTGGCGGCGGTGATCCGCACCACTCTTGGCACCGATGAATGGCCCTACTACACCTTCTTTGACGCCGACAGCCGGGCGGACTGGCAGCGCCGGGTGGACGCCATCATGGACCTGGCCTTGTATGATACCGGTGTTACACCGGAATACGGGGACCAGCTCCTCACCCTTTCCACCTGCGGCACTTCCAGCTTTTACACCGATGAGCGTTTCGCGGTGCTGGCCGTGCGGGTGGAATAAGACCTCTTGCTTTTTAGGCGTGAATCCGCTATGATGATAACGTCAAAAATACATTGCACAAAGGAGCCAACCAAACATGGCAGAATTCAAGTATGAGATTACCGAGCGCATTGCGGTGCTGTCCACCAATGCCAGCGGCTGGGAACGTCAGCTGAATATGGTCAGCTGGAACGGCAAGGAACCCAAATATGACCTGCGCGACTGGGCGCCGGACGGCAGCAAGATGGGCAAGGGCATCAGCATGACCCGGGATGAACTGGTCACCCTGAAGGGCATTCTGGAAGAAATGGATCTGTGATGGAAGACTATCGCCAGCAGTTCATTGCGCTGTACAACCAGCATATCACCCGACCCGGCGCCGACCGCCTGCTGAAATGGCTGGACGGCACCGATTTCTTCCGTGCGCCTGCCTCCACCAAATTCCATGGTGCCTGTGAGCATGGCCTGGTCATGCACAGCATCAATGTTTATAACGCCATGATGCAGCACTTCTTCACGGAGGGCGATAACCCCGAAACCTTTGCGGTGTGCGCTCTTTTGCATGATGTGTGCAAGGCCAACTTTTACAAGGTGGGCACCCGCAACGTGAAGAATGATGCCACCGGTCAGTGGGAGAAAGTTCCCTTTTATCAGGTGGCGGACCAGCTGCCCTACGGTCACGGGGAGAAGAGCGTCTATCTCATCGAACATTTCATGCGTCTGAAAACCGATGAGGCCATTGCCATCCGCTGGCACATGGGCGGGTTTGATGATGCGGTCCGGGGCGGCAGCTTTGCTATCAGCGACGCCTACAACCGGTATCCGCTGGCGGTCAAACTCCATACGGCCGACCTGATCGCCACCTATCTGATGGAACAGGGAACCAGTCAGGTGGAAAACGGACACTGAGAATAAACCATAGCCCGCACTCACTTCCGGCATGGACCGGACAGGTGAGAGCGGGCTTTTTTGGATGGTGGATAAAAAGGAAAAGCCCGGGTACACACCCGGACTTTTTGAATGGAGTGTAGTCCATTCCGACGTGGAGCAGGTGAAGGGAGTCTCCCGCGGCCTAACCAACAGTCCACCGGACTGTTGGTTGCGCACTGCGGTGCGCCGGCCTGTTCGCCTCCTCTTCACAGCAAATCCAAAAGAAAAAAGTCCATGGCGGGATACGCCATGGACTTTTCCTTTTGGAGCAGGTGAAGGGAGTCGAACCCTCGTCCTCAGCTTGGAAGGCTGATGTACTAGCCGTTGTACGACACCTGCACGGTATTTGTTATTATACCCGTGCAGGTGCCGGTTTGTCAAGTCAAAAACGGCGGTTTCAGTATTCCTTTTTTGCATAGATGGCGGTACTGATGCACCAACTGATCATAAACAGTACCAGCCCCATGGCAAGGGACCCTCCGGCAATCAGAACCAGCAGGGTGGTTTCATCCAATACGGGCAACGCATAAAACAAAGAAGAGAGAACATTTTCCAGGGCATGAGAGCCCACAAGAGCAATGGCGATGATCAAGGCAATGGCCAGAATGACACCGGACCTTGCCCGGACTGCACCGATTTTATAAGAAAGGATATAACTCAAGGCATAATAGGCCATGACAAATCCCAATGTTACCAGACACCCGGTCAGGTTGTACAGCAGATTTTCTGTCACCTGTCCCTTGTACAGGTCGCAAAGGGTGAGCAGAACTTCTGCCAGTACAAAGCTGCCTGCCATCCAGATCAGGGCCAGCAGATATTTGGCGCCCACAATCTGCCGGGGGGAGACGGGCAGGGTGCGTACGTAGGTATCCCAGTGACTTTGCTCATCAAAGACCAGGGTGGAGGTGGTGTACACGCCGCCGATAAACAGCAGGGCGAACAGCATGAACGGCGTATCCATGGTAAAAGCCATGGCCGTATACAAAAAGATGATCAGCAGAAAATTTTTGCGGTAGCTGGACCAGATGGTCATCTGGTCTTTGTACAGTAAACCCAACATGGCAAAATCCTCCCGGAAAAGGTTTGTCCCATCAAAATTGTTTGTGCTTGTAAATGGCAAGGCTGACCACCCAGCTGGCCCCATACAGAAAAACGCTGAAAACGGTGCCGCCACAGATCAGAAACCAGAAGTGAAGATTTCGGACCCATTGAGTCAGGGAACCGTATTCCACCTCCATCACCACCGACTGTTCCCGGGTGGAGTCCCAGATTTCGGCGGGCCCCCGGAAGCCGAAGAACCGCTGGATGGTCTGTATCTGTTCCGGAGAAAGCAATACGGTGACAGTCATACCGATCACTGCCAGCAGCAGGATCGCCACCATTACGGCGGTGCGGGCCCCCTCGCTGCCGAACCGGTAGGAGAGAGGCAGACTCAGGGAAAAATACACCAGGGCAAGGGCGGTAGCCACCAGCATGCCCACCAGTGCTTCGTCCATGCCCATGGTGCCGCGGACAATACCGGGGAAAAACAGGAAGGCGACAAGCCCGATCCCGAACCCGCTGAGCATGGCACACAGACCCAGCAGATATTTGCTGCCCACAATGGCGGCCTGGCTCACCGGCAGGGTATGAGCATAGGTATCCCAGTGACTTTTTTCGTCAAAGCTGAGAGCGCTCTGTGTGTAGATACCCAGCATGAATACCAGGGCATACAACATGAACGGCATATCGAAGAGGTAGGCCATACCCAGATACACCACCAGAATCAGCAGCAGGTTTTTCCGGTATTGACCGATGAGAACACTCCAGTCCTTGTAAAAAAGGCCTTTCACTGCCCATCCCTCCCGCTGTAAAACCGCATGATGTCGTCGATGCCCGCAGGGTCGCACACCGCCCCGGGCAGCATGCGCTGCACCTGTTCCCGCCCCTTGACCAGGGTTTCGCACCCGAACGCTCCCCGCCGGGTAAAGACGGCCATGCCTTCCGGCAGCCGGCGCAGATCCGCTTCGCTGCAGCGCAGCAGGCCGTACTCCTGCAGCAGGGCATCCTTCTCCTCATGGAAAAGCAGCTGCCCGCGGTGCAGGTAGGCGATGGAATCGGCAATCTGTTCCAGGTCACCGGTGATATGGCTGCTCATGAGGATGGTGTGGTGCTCATCCTGGATAAATTCCAGAAACAGATCCAGGATCTCTCCGCGCACCACCGGGTCCAGCCCGGCGGTGGGTTCGTCCAGTACCAACATCTCCGGTGCATGGGCCAGGGCGGTGGCCAGGCTCAGCTTCATCCGCATGCCCCGGCTGTATTCTTTGACCTTCTTGTCCGGGTCCAGCCCGAACCGGTGCAGGTATCCCGCAAAAGTATCCGGGCTCCAGCGGTTGCGGAAGATGCCCGCCATGCTGCGGCCGATCTGGGCGGCACTCATCCCCTCATAAAAGTAGGCTTCCTCAAACACCACACCCAGCCGGGCCCGGATGTCCGGGTCTTTGGGCAGACCGCCCAGCAGTTCGGCCCGGCCGCTGTCCGGCGGATTCACACCGGTGAGAATCTTCAGGGTGGTGGTCTTGCCGGCACCGTTTTCCCCCACCAGACCCACAATAGTTCCGGCGGGCACCGTCAGGTCCAGCGGTCCCAGCTTGAAATCCTTGTATGTTTTCTGCACCCCGTGCAGTTCGGCAGCATTGACAGGCATACTTCAGCCCTCCCACAAAAGCTGTAAGGTCTCGCTCACTTCGGCCAGAGAGATCCCGCCACGGCGGGCGGCCTCAATGGCGTTCTGCAGGTGCCCTTCCACCTGTTTCAGGCTTTCCTCCCGGTGCAGTTCGGGGTTCTGCGGTGCCACAAAGCTGCCGCGCCCCGGCATGGTACGGATAAATCCTTCGGCTTCCAGGTCCTCGTAAGCACGTTTGGTGGTGATGACGCTGATGCGCAGCTCCTTGGCCAGCAGACGGATGCTGGGCAGCGCGTCCCCTTCTTTCAGTTCGCCGGTCAGGATCTTGTCCTTGATCTGCCGCGTGATCTGCGCGTAGATCGGCTCGCCTCCGGCGTTGGAGATGTATAGCTCCATGGAGTCCCTCCTTCGGGCAGGAAGATGAACTGTTCATATCCTATATACACAGTATATACGGTATATATACAGTTGTCAACAGCTGTGGGGGAACGCACAGGAATTTTTTTCTGCATCTTTCGGCGGGATGTGTTTTCTGGTATAATAAAATCGATGTAAGAAATGTGTGCGCCGCTTTCGGCGCAGGAAAGGATGTCCCCTCCGATGAAACCCGAAACGTCCCGCCAGCCTTTTTATCTGCGCTGGCGCATTCGCCATAAGGAGCGCCGCATCACCCAGATCATGCGCAACCAGGTGGCGACAGCCGCCAGCCTGCTGGAAATGCTCCTCTCGGTGATGGTGTTGATCGGCCTGCTGGTCAGCACCATTCCCATCGCCCAGGAGATGATCTCCCTCTGGTTTTCCGACAATACGGATGCCTTCCAGACCTTTCTGGGGCACGCCTTCAACCTGGTCATCGGCATTGAGTTTATCAAGATGCTGGCCAAGCACAGCCCGGGCAGCGCTTTGGAGGTGCTTTTGTACGCCATTGCCCGGCAGATGATCCTGGGCCATGCTTCGGCGCTGGAAAACCTCATCAGCGTGGGGTCCATCGGGTTGATCTTCCTGATCCGCAAGTTTGTGTTCGTGCCCAGTTTTGGTTCCACCATGCCGGACGGGCACACCGCACCGGATCTGGAGGAAAGCAACCACCACGACGGCGACGAAACTTTCGGCTGAAACAAAAAACACCCGCAGCCCTTCCCAGTCGGGAGAAGGCTGCGGGTGTTTTGCAGTTGTGTCAATAGCGGGGCTCGGCGGGGCGGTCAGGCGGGTACTCTCCCTGCAGTTTGGCTTCGATGCGGCTCAGCCGTGCTTCCAGCTGCTGGATGCGCTGCAGCTGCATGTCCGGCAGGTCCTGCTGGTCCAGGTCGTCGGCAGGGCAGCAGCGGATGTTGTTCACCCGCACCACCTCGGCGGGGATGCCCACGGCGGTGGCATTGGCGGGCAGGTTGTGCAGCACCACGCTGCCGGCGCCCACCCGTACATTGTCCCCGATGAACACGGGGCCCAGCACCTTGGCCCCGGCCCCGATGAGTACATTGTTGCCCACGGTGGGATGCCGTTTGCCGGTGTCCTTGCCGGTACCGCCCAGGGTCACACCGTGGTAGATGGTGCAGTTGTCGCCGATTTCAGTGGTTTCCCCAAAGACGATGCCCATGCCGTGGTCGATAAACAGCCGCTGTCCGATCTTGGCGCCGGGATGGATCTCAATCCCGGTGAGATGGCGGGAAATCTGGCTCACCAGACGGGCCAGGAACAACAGCTTGTGCCGGTACAGCCAGTGGGCTATGCGGTGGGTGACCAGTACATGAAAACCGGGATACAGCAGAATCACCTCCAGCACGTTGCGTGCTGCAGGGTCCTTGTCCCGTATATTTTTTGCGTCTGCCCACAGGCCCATGGCGCCTACCTCTTTTCCTATAAATTCGCTAGTGGAATAACAATACCATATTTTCGGCAAAAAGGCAACGCAATCTCTTTTCGGGCGTGGGGGAATATGATATAATACCTGTATATGTGGCCGGGTTGCCCGGCTTTTGATAGAGAAATAGAAAAGGGAAAAGGGAAAGAACAGGGGGCATATCTTATGAACCGTGTGGAAGCACTGGAGGAATACCAGCACGCGCTCAAACGTGCACAGCGTGACTATCGGGAAAAGATGGCGGCAGGGCAGTATCCGTATCTGCCGGTACTGGATGATATCCTGCAGAACGCCAATGTGGAAAATCAGCTTCCCATCGGTATTGTGGAAGTTCCGCTGGATCTGGTGGTGGGCACCAAGACGGCGGGACGTACGGCGGCTTTTGCCTCCAATTTTTTACCGCTGCTCAATCCCAAGACGGAGTTTGCTGCCAAGTGGGTTGCCCTGTGCATGGCCCATGTGGAGGAAGGCATCCGTGATCCTATCCGCTGTTTTGAATATCTGGGGCGGTTCTATGTACAGGAAGGCAACAAGCGGGTCAGCGTGCTGAAATATTTCGGGGCGGATTCCATCTCCGCCAATGTGACCCGGATCATGCCCCAGTACAGCGATAATCCGCAGATCCGCCAGTATTATGAGTTTGTAGACTTTTATCCCATCTGCGGCATGTACACCCTGACCTTTACCCAGGAAGGCAGCTATGCCCGTCTGCAGAAGGCCCTGGGCAAAGCCCCCGGGGAAAAATGGACTGCCGAAGACCGGGCCGACATCCTTTCCCTGTACAACTGGACCAAAAAGGCCTACTATGCCAAGGGCGGCGAGTCCATGCGCCCCACGGTGGGGGATGTGCTGTTGCTGCTCATCCGCCTGTATAAGGTGGAGGATCTGAAACAGCGCACCCCGGCGGAGCTGGCCAAGGCCATTGAGGCGGTGTGGCCGGACGTGCTGGCCATCCAGAACCCCCAGCCGGTCAAACTGAGCACCCAGCCGGCCCAGCCGGAGCCGACCGCGCCCAAGCTGCTGGACCGGATTCTGCCGGGAATCCGCACCAACACCCCGCCCACCCACCTGAGGGTCGCCTTTGTCAATGAGCGCACCCCCGAAACCAGCACCTGGACCAGCCAGCATGAGTTTGGTCGCTGCCAGCTGGACCAGGTCTTTGCGGGCCAGGTGGAAACGGTGGCCTACCATGGGGCCGTTGCGGGAGAAAATGCCGATGAACTGGTGGAGCAGGCCATTGCCGAAGGTGCCGATATTGTGTTTACCACCAGCCCCAAACTGGTGGGGGCCTCTCTGCGTGCCGCTCTCAAGCATCCGGAGGTGCGCATCCTGAACTGCTCGGTGGATATGCCGTACACCAGCATCCGCACCTATTATACCCGGGTGTATGAGGCCAAGTTCATCAGCGGCGCCATTGCCGGTGCCATGAGCCGCAGCGACCGCATCGGGTATGTGGCCGATTACCCCAGCTTCGGGACCCCGGCCAACATCAACGCCTTCGCCCTGGGGGCCCGGATGGTCAATCCCCGGGTCCGCATCGATCTGCAGTGGACCTGCCTGCCCGGTGACCCCATGCAGGAGTTTGCCGCCAAGGGCATCAACATCATCTCCGGCCGGGATAACCCGGCCCCCGGCCGTCCCCAGCGGGAGTTCGGCATCTTCATGATCCGACCCGGCGGACGGCTGGAAGACCTGGCCTCGCCCTTCTGGCATTGGGGTCAGTTTTATGAAAATGTGATCCGCAGCGTACTCAACGGGAGCTGGGCCAAGGATGCCGCCGACGGCACTCCCCGCGCCGTGAATTACTGGTGGGGCATGAACAGCGGCGTCATGGACGTGCTGTTCAGCCGGGAACTGCCCCACGATGTGCGCCATCTGGCCGGAATTCTGCGCCAGGGCATTATTGCGGGCGGCATCGATCCCTTTGCCTGCCACATTGTGGCCCAGGATGGTACCCTGATGAATGAAGGCCATTCCGGCTTTGCCCCTGAGCAGATCCTGCACATGGACTGGCTGTGCGACGCCGTGGATGGTCAGATCCCCGAATACGACGCCCTGAAAGAAGAATCCAAACCCATGTACCGGATGCAGGGCATCCACCGGGATCAGCTGCCGGTGGACAAGGAGGCTGTGCTATGAGGCTTCTGGCCGTTGCGGATGAGGAATCCAAGTATCTCTGGGACTATTATGAGCCGGAAAAACTGCGCGGTTACGACCTGATCATCGGCTGTGGTGACCTGAATTACCGTTATCTGGATTTTCTGGCCACTGTGGCGCCGGTGCCGGTGGTGTATGTCCACGGCAACCATGACGAAGGGTATGACCAGCGTCCCCCCACGGGAGCGGTGTGCATCGACGACGATGTATTCTGCTACAAAGGGTATCGTTTTCTGGGCTTGGGAGGCAGCTGCCGGTACCGTGCCGGTGCCTGGCAGTTTACCGAAGCGGAAATGCGCCGCCGTATCCGCCATGTCCGGGGCAAAATTGCCCGGGCCGGCGGGGTGGACGTGCTGGTGGCCCATGCGCCGCTGCATGGATATGGAGATATGAACGACCTGGCCCACCGTGGGTTTACGGTCTTTCGGGAAATTTTGGATACCTACAAACCCGACGTGATGCTTCACGGTCATGTACACCTGACCTATGGAGCCAACATGGAGCGGGAACATCAATACGGCCAGACGCGTATTATCAATGCGTTTGAACGCTTTACCATCGAGTTGCCGGACCGTCCGGACCGTCCGGTGCACCAGGGACTGTTGGCCCGCTGGCGCAATTTGGGCAGCAACCGATAACGAGAAACAGGCGGGGCATCCCGACCGGAAAGAGGCTATAGTATGAAACAGAAGATTGGTGTTTTGGGGGCTGGTACCTGGGGTACGGCTCTGGCACGTCTGCTGGCCGTGAACGGTCATGACGTGACCATGTGGAGCGCCCTGCCGGAAGAATTGAAGAGCATGGCCACCACCCACCGGCATCCCAACCTGCCCGGTATGGAACTGCCTTCCACCATGCATTACACCGCCGATGTGGCCGAAATTTGTGAGGACCGGGACCTTCTGGTCTTTGCGGTGCCCTCTCCTTTTGTCCGTTCCACCGCCAAAAAGGCGGCCAAGTATGTCCGGGACGGTCAGGTCATTGTGGAAGTGGCCAAGGGCATTGAGGAAAAGACCCTGATGACCATGTCTGAAATCATCGAGGATGAACTGGCCAAGGTGCCCGGCCACGAAAACTGCAGGGTGGTGGCCTTGTCCGGCCCCACCCACGCGGAGGAGGTGGCCCGGGACCTGCCCACCGTCATTGTGGCGGCCAGTGAGGACGAAGCCGCGGCCCGGCAGGTGCAGAACACCTTCACCAACCCCAATTTCCGGGTTTACACCAACAGCGACCGCCGGGGTGTGGAGCTGGGCGGTGCCATCAAGAACGTTATTGCGCTGGCTGTGGGCGTGGCCCTGGGGCTTGGCTACGGCGACAACGCCAAAGCGGCCCTGATCACCCGCGGCAACGCCGAAATGGCCCGCCTGGGTGTGGCCATGGGCTGCCAGGCCTCCACCTTTGCGGGACTTTCCGGCATGGGGGACCTGATCGTCACCTGCACCAGCATGCACAGCCGCAACCTGCACGCCGGTATGCTCATGGGCCGGGGCATGGATGCCGAGACGGCCAAGAAGGAAGTGGGCCAGGTGGTGGAGGGCATCAACGCTCTGCCGGCCGCCCGCAAGCTGGCCAAGAAGTACAAGGTGGAAATGCCCATCGTGGATGTGGTGGCCAACATCCTGTCCGGCCACCTGGAAGCCCGCAACGCTGTGGCCTCCCTCATGGGCCGGGACCTGAAAAAAGAATAAAACGAGCGGATGCACGGCTTTCCCGCCTGCAACGCAAAGGAAAAACCGCCCTGCCGTTTCCCGGCAGAGCGGTTTTTCTCATTCTTGTGGAAAACTTTCAGAACGCCAGGCTGCCCTCACTGCGGCGCAGGTCGTTGCGTTCCAGTTCAGCCAGCAGGGCGTCCTGTTTCTGGTTCAGCAGCAGACTCTGGCTGTACTGGGTGAACCGTTCGCACTCGTTCTCGGCCAGGAAGGCGGCGGAATCCGGCCCCAGGGCCAGCTCGTTCACAAAGACCACCATCTCCTGGGTGTCGGGGAAAGCACGCTCCATAAAGTCGAAGGCGGATTCCAGGGCATCCCCGGCCACAGCCACCGCCTCTTCCCGGCGGCGTACCTGGGCATTGAACCCGGCCCGCACCGTGTCAAAGGCTTCGTCGTTGTCCATGGCGGGGTCCAGCTTTTTGCTCCAGCTGCGCATCAGGGCGGCGGCCCGGGTGTGAGCGGCGATCTGGGCGGCACTCAGGCGTCCGGAGGCCTTGCCGGCCTCCAGCTGGCTCTCGTAGTCGTCGCACTGCGCCGCAAACAGAGCAGCCGGGTCGATGACATCGTCGGTCAGGGCACGCTTGAAGGTGCGCAGCTGCTGGTAGCAGGCGTCGGTGGCCTCGTCGGTCTGGCGGGCTTTGGCAAAGCGGGTGTTCAGACCGGCCAGCAGCAGGCTGACAAGACTCATCCGCTCATCAAAGGCAGCGTTGAGGGCACGGTCCAGCACCGCGTCAAAGGGCTTGCCCTGCAGGATATCCTCCACACCGTAGTCGGCGCGGTATTTCTGGTACAAAGCCCAGTAGGCGGCAAAGTCCCGGGCTACCTCCGGGTGGCGCAGATACTGCCCGATGACCTCCTCGTCTGCGGGCAGCTGCAGAGCCCCGGCGGCCTGGAGATAGGCGGACAGATCCTCCCAGCCCCGGGCGGTGACGAACTTGGGACCGTCCACGTCGTTTTCGATCTTGTAGAAATGCTGGGGGCGCAGTTCCAGATAGGCGGTGACGGCGGGGTGCAGGCGGTGGGCCCGGGCGTACTCCTGCCAGACCGAAAGCTCCGGTTCAATGTCAATGCGGCGCACCCGGTCCAGGGTGACCAGGTCAAAGTCCCGGACGCTCTTGTTGTATTCCGGCGGGTTGCCGGCGGCCACAATGACCCATCCGGCGGGTACCGGCTGATTGCCGAAGGTCTTGCCCTGCAAAAACTGCAGCATGGTGGGGGCCAGGGTCTCGGACACACAGTTGATCTCGTCGATGAACAGAATGCCGTTTTTCAGCCCGGTCTGTTCCATCTTTTCGTAGCAGCTGGCGATGATCTCGCTCATGGTATACTCGGTCACACTGCGGTCCACCCCGGCGTAGTGCCGGTGCCGGATGAAGGGCAGGCCCACGGCACTCTGGCGGGTGTGGTGGGTGATGGTGTAGGCCACCAGGGCAATGCCGCAGTCCTGGGCGATCTGCTCCATGATCTGGGTCTTGCCGATACCCGGAGGGCCCATGAGTAGAATGGGCCGCTGGCGTACCGGCGGAATCAGCGGGGTGCCGGTGTCGTCGGTAGCCAGATAAGCCCGGACGGTGTTTTCAATTTCCTGCTTGGCGCGTTTGATGTCCATGATTGGGTAACTCCTTCCCGAATGCTTACAGCTGGGGCAGTTCGTCGGGGTCCCACTCCTGCCAGTCCAGGGTGGGGGTCTTTTCCTTCTGTTGGGGCATGAATTCTTCCGGAGCCAGGATCAGCCGGATGGCCCAGGGCGGTACTTCCGGAGGCGGACTTCCGTCCTCCAGAAAGAGAAAGGCGGTCTGGTAGGCGGGCGGCCGTGCCGGGAAGGTCCCCTTGCCGTCGGTGAAGTACAGGACCCCCTGCAGATCCCGCAGACGCCCTTCTTTTTGCAGTTCGTCAATGCGGGCAAAGGCGGGGCGGAAATCGGTGCCGCCGCCCCCGTTCAGAGTCAGGGAGGCGGCGTACCGTTCCAGCGTCTCGGTGTCCTTCAGAAAGGTGATATCCCGCACGGCGTCGTCGCACTGCATCACCACAATGTTGCACTTGCAGAAAAAGCTGCCGGAGGTTTTCAGCAGACCGAAGGTCTCCCGCAAAAAGGCTTTGACCAGCTCTCCGGCGGTGGATTCGCTGGTGTCGATGACGATGACCAGGTCCCGGATCTTTTTGCTTTCCCGGGTCTCCAGGGGTTCGATCAGGGGCATGTTGCCGTAGGTGGTCAGTCCGTAGGTGTAGTATCCCAGGTCGAACTCATCCAGATCCAGCCGGGGTTCCTCCCGCAGTACGGCGAACCGGCGCAGGAAGTCTTTATACAAGCGGCGGCTGCGCCCGGCTTCCACCTGGGCGGCCAGGCTCTGGGCCCCGGCGGCTTCTCCTGCCTGGCGCCCGGCCTGCTGCATGCTCAGCTGGGTCTCCCGTCCCAGCTGCTCCCACTGGCGGCCCATCATCTGGGCAGCGGGGGAATCCGGGTCGGTGGGCCAAAGACGGTGGCTGTCGCAGTAAAATTCCTGCTGCAGCCTGTCCAGATCTTCAGCGCTGCGCTGAGACAAAAAACGGTAGATGGGCCCGGCGGCCACAAATTTGGCCTGTTCCTTGAGTTCGGCGTAGGTCTTTTGCCGCAGCCAGCTCACCGGGCGGGCGAGAGCTTCTACCCCCAGCGTGTCCAGGGTGTGTTCCACCGCAATGTCGCAGGCCAGTCCCCACAGGGCCGGGTCCCGGCCTTCCCGCAGCCAGGGATGGCGGAAGATGCAGTGCAGCACGCTGTGCAGATAGGCCCGGGCCAGATATTTTCGGTTTTTGCGGTAGAGGCGCAGCACCCAGGCGGGGCCGTAGCACAGGGCCGCCCCGTTGGTGGCGGGTCCGCGTTCGGGCTCCGGGTCGGGGGTCAGGGTCAGAGCCCCCAGGGCGGCATTGAGATAGCGAAGCTGGATATACAGCTCGCTGCGGGTCAGTTCCATGGCGCGCCGTGCCATGGTAGCTTCCCACTCGGCTTGTGTCTGTACATGCTGCGGCATGGCCCTGCCCTCCTTTTATACAAATTCCGGCTGCTGCCGGTTACAGATCATCAAAATCATAGGTTTTCTTGCCTTTGCGGTTCCCGACCCCGGCCAGCAGCAGGGCGGCACCCTCGCTCCATTGTGCCTGTCCGCAGGCAAGGGCGGCCTGGCGGCGGGCGGGAGCGTCCAGCACCCCGGCCAGCGCCTGCAAAGCAGTCGGGTCCCGGTCCACCAGAACCACAGCCAGAGCGGCGTCGGCATGGGCGGCCAGATAGGCCCCGTACCGGCCCCGGGCCTCCTCATTCAGATGTACGGGAGCGCACAGTCGGTCCAGCGCCACCCGGCAGAGCCCTTCGGGAGATTCCTCCGCATCCGCCATGGCAAAGGCGGCATCGTACTCGGCAAAGGTGAGCACACCCTGGTCAAAGCACTGACGGTAGCGGTAGCCCACCCCCTCAATGCTGTGATTGAAGATGTGGGCGGGGGTGTTCTCGTCCAGATATTCGGAATATTCGGGATAGTACAACCGCGCCGGTGCCGCACCGCCCTCAAACTCCACTTCGATTCCGGCGGACACAGCGGCCAGCATCTTTTTCAGTCCGGTGGCCTCCTCCGGTGCAGCGCGCAGGGCAAAGGTGCGCAGGGCCCGGCAGTTGGTGAACAGATCGCTGCCCAGGCTTTCCACCCCGGGCCCCACCGTCAGACGCCGCAGGGCCCGGCAGTTGTAGAAAACGCCGTTGTGGATGGCCCGCACGCTGTCGGGCAGGACCACCTCCTGCACGAACTCCCCGCAGACGGGATGATCAGAAGGTTCGGCTCCCGCCGGTGTCTCCCGCTGCCCGCCCTCCGGCTCCCGCCGGGAAGAAAAGCAGTAGGGACCGATCTCCGTCACCGGCAGGCCGCCGGCGGTATCCGGCACCACAGCGCAGGGAGACTCCCCGAACAGGCGCAGCAGCCGAGCTCCGTCCGCACAGGGTTCCCACAAAAGACTGACCGAACGCTGCATGCTGCCGCCTCCTTTCTGTTTTAGGTCCGGGTCTTTACAACAGGGCTATTATATCATAAAATGTTGGGACGGGAAATACAAATCCCATGGTGTATGAAATGGAGAAAGTTTGGGGAGGTTGCAAGGTTTTATGCGCACATCGCACGATCAAAACGCAATTCTGACGGGTTCCATACCCCGCCAGTTGCTTTTGTTCTTTCTGCCTATCTGGTTCGGAACTCTGTTCCAGCAGCTGTACAACACCGCGGACACCCTGATCGTCGGCAACTTTGTGGGCACCCAGGCCCTGGCGGCGGTGGGGGCCACCGGCGCCTTCGTTCAGTTGCTGGTGGGGGTATTTGTGGGGCTGTGCAGCGGCGCCGGCGTGGTCATTGCCCAGAGCTACGGTGCCGGCAATGTGGAGGCAGTGGACCGCCAGGTGCACACGGCATTGTCCATGGCTGTTCTGGGGGGCGCCGCACTGACGGTGCTGGGACTGGTGACCAGCCGGGGGGTTCTGATCCTCATGCAGACTCCCGCCGATATTATCGATTCCGCGACCCTGTATCTGCAGATCTACTTTCTGGGTATGATCCCTCAGATCATCTATAACATGGGCACCAACATTCTGCGGGCAGTAGGGGACAGCAAGCGTCCTCTCTACTTCCTGATCATTGCCTCTCTGGTTAACATCGTGCTGGACATCGTCTTTGTGGCCGGATTCAAGTGGGGGGTGGCCGGCGCGGCTCTGGCCACCATCATCAGCCAGCTGGCCAGTGCAGTGCTCACCCTGCGCTGCCTGGCCGGGTCAAACGGGATGCCCTGGCACCTGGAAATGGCCCGCATGCGGCCGGACCCGGCGGTGCTCTCGGACATTTGCCGCATCGGCCTGCCCAGCGCGGCCCAGTCGGCCTTGTACAGTATCAGCAACATTGTCATTCAGGCAGCGGTGAACGGCTTCGGCACCACGGCGGTGGCGGCCTGGAGCGTCTACGGCAAGATCGACTTCCTGTTCTGGATGACCGTCAGCTCCTTCGGCATCGCCATTACCACCTTTGCAGGGCAGAACTTCGGTGCCCGCCTGTATGACCGCGTTCACCAGGGTACCCGGGTCTGCCTGGGCATGGCGGCGGGCATCACCGTGGTCATCAGCCTGGCGCTGTACCCCCTGGCGGAACTGGCCTTCCGGCTGTTCAGCCAGGACGACGCGGTGGTGGCCCAGGGTGTGCAGATGATGCACTTCCTGGTCCCCACTTACATCACCTATGTCTGCATCGAGATCTTCTCCGGTGCACTGCGCGGCTGCGGGGATGTGCGGGTGCCCACCCTCATCACCGTCTTCGGCGTCTGCGGGCTGCGGGTGGCCTGGTTGCTGCTGGTGGTACCTCGCTTCCACACCATCCTCATGGTGGAAGTCAGCTATCCCGTCACCTGGGCCCTGGCCAGCCTGCTGTTTGCCGTTTACTATTTCCAGGGCGGCTGGCTGCAGCGCTGCATCACGGCCCGGGCCGGCAAAACAGCGGCGGAAACCTGAGAGGAGTCGAAGATGGAGTTTCTCCTTCGCCCGGCGGTTTCGACCGATCTGCCCAGCATTCTGCGGGTGATGCACACAGCCCGTCAGGCCCTTGTCTGCCAGGACTGGTTCGTCCCGGACACAGCGGAATACTTTGCCGCCCACATCGACAGTGAAGAGGGCTTTTGTTATGTGGCCCAGGCACCGGCGGGCGAACTGGCTGCCTATTTTACCGTCAAGCTGGCGGGGGAGGCCGCCGATGCCCTGGGGCGGCAGCTGGGCATGCAGGGGTCGGATCTGCGGGCCTGTGCCCAGATGGACAGCTGTTGCGTGGCGCCGCCCTATCGGGGACATAGTCTGGAGGGCCGCCTGATGCAGTTGGCCGAACAGCGGCTGGTGAACTGGCCGGGACGACCGTATATCCACTGTCTGGGCACAGTTCACCCGGACAACGCACCCAGCCTGTACAGCTTCCTTCACCGGGGCTATGCCATTGCCGCTGCCGACGTGCTGTGCTATGGCGGCAAGCGCCGCCACATCCTGCAAAAGGATTTATAAGTAAGAAAAAAGGGCCTCTGCCGGAATTCCACGGCAGAGGCCCTTTCTGGTTGAAAACTTTAGACGGATTCGTCCAGCGCCTGCCGGGCGGCGCGTACCGCGGAAGCGCTGGTCTGCTGGATATGCCATTCGTCCAGACCGGGCAGCCCCATGGGCACGCCCTCCCGGCGGAAAATCATCCCGCTTTCCCGCTCGGTCTTGCCGCTCATGTGGAATGCCCGGGGGCGAGGCAGCACACGGCACAGTTCCTGGATGACATCGGCGTTCACCCCGGCCCCGATGAGCACTTCCGGGCCGTTGATCCGGTCCCGCTCGGCCAGCAGGGCCGCCAGCACAGTTCGACCATCCCGGCAGGAAGCGGCGGCACCGCTGGTCAGCACCGTGTCGATGCCCAGGGCCGCGGCGGCCCGGTAGGTCTCTACGGGGTCCCGGGACACATCGATGGCCCGGTGCAGGGTCAACTCGGCGCCGGGACCGGCGGCCTCAATGAGACGGCGGGTGGCATTCCGGTCCAACGTGCCTTCCGCTGTGAGTACGCCGATCACAAAGCCGTCGGCCCCGGCCCGGCGCAGCACCGGCATCTGTGCGCAGAGCAGATCAATTTCTTCGGGTGTATACAGAAAATCCCCCGGCCGCGGCCGCATAAGGCAGCGCACCGGAATGGGGCTTTCCGCCCGGATCTGGGCCAGCAGCGCCGCGTAGGGGGTCAGTCCTCCCACGCTCAGGGCGCTGCACAGCTCCAGCCGGTCCGCTCCGCCGGCCACGGCGGCCCGGGCAGAGACCAGACTGTCCACACACACTTCCAACAGATGTTCCATGATTTGCCTTCCTTTCACCGGGGGTGCATCCGGACCGGTGTTTTTGACCTTAGTATACCACGCAACCCCGCAAAAGCAAGGATGAGCACTCACACAAAATCCGGCAAGAGCATACGACAGGGAAAGCTAAGGGAAAACAATTCAGGCTGCCCGGCCGCCCCGAACCACCCGCAGCGTGACGGTGCGGCGGGCAGATGTACGGCGCACATGGTGTGCGGGAACACGCTGCCGACGAGGTGTGGGCTTTTTCTCGGCCAGCCCACAGAGAATATTCATGCCGATAAGATCGGCCAAACCCAGCAGCAAGGCCACGGGCAGAAAGAGGGTGCCTTCCGCAGCGCCGCAAATGATGGCCAGCAGCAGAAAGCCCAGCACCGACATCAGAAACCGACATACCTGCTGTTTGATCGTCTGAAAGTTCATGATCCATACCTCCGCAAACTGTATTGCTCACAACTGTTGGTTGTTTTATGACTTCATGATAATACAACAAACGGTTGTTGTCAACACAAAAAACAACTTTTAATGGGGAAAATTTCCAATTTTTTCTCTTTACAGAAACTACCAAAGGTTGTATAATGAATAAAACAAAGAATTCCCGGCATCCCCCTGCCGGAAAGGAGCTTGCAGATGTTTGCAGAACGCTTGAAGATGGCCCGCAAGGCCAAGAAGTACAGCCAGGCCGAAGTGTCCCGTCTGCTCGGGGTGACTCAGCAGGCGGTGGGCAAGTGGGAGACCGGGCGCTCCACCCCGGACCCCCAGACGGTGGCCCGCTTGGCGGAGATCCTGGACACCACCGCCGACGCTCTGCTGGGGCTGCACAATGCGGCCGCCACCATCAGCCAGGATGTGATGGCCCGCTATGAGCAGTGTCTGGTCCCGGTGGTCGGCACGGTGCGTGCCGGCTATGGCGCCCTGGCTTTTGAAGAGGACTACGGCAAAGAATATGCCAGCGTCAAGGACCCGCAGAACTACTTTTATCTGGTGGTGAAGGGGGACAGCATGGAACCCCGCATTTCAGATGGAGACCTGGCCCTGGTGCGCCGGCAGTCCACGTTGGAAAATGGGGACCTGGGGGTCATCGTCTTTGGCGTGGACGGAGAAGGCACCCTGAAAAAGTACATTCAGCGCGGCAATTCGGTGGTGCTGCATCCCTTCAATCCAGCGTACGATGAGGTGGTCATCAAGGGGGAGGACCTGGATCATCTGTACATTGCCGGCAAAGTGGTGGAAACCAAAGCCAAGTGGTAAGGACTTCCTTACAAGAACGTTGAATGAAATGGTGAAGGTAATATAAAGTATCGCCTCACCGGTCAAGCCACTGTTTTAGCCCCCTCCCAGACAG
>CALWNO010000021.1 GCA_944382785.1 uncultured Gemmiger sp.
ACCGGCACGGTCACACCGCCATGGGCGGCAATGTACTCTTCAAAGTTGGCAAACTTCTGCTTGGGCGGACGGCGGGTAATGAGCAGCAGGCCCACGTCCTCGTTCTGGGGTTCCCGGGCTTTCCGGCTGCTGTTGGCACGGCGTCCGGGCTGGGATTCCGCCTGCCGGGGCGGATGCTGTTCGCCTCCGCGGCGCTGGTTGCGGGGCTGGGAACTGGGCTGGGAGGGCTGGCGGCGGCTGTTGCCGTTCTGGCCGTTGCCCTGGCTGTTGTTGGCCCCGCCGCGGCCCTTGCGGGTCTGACCGTTCTTTTCGGCAGCGGGGGCATTTTTTCCCTGCTGAGGCTGTTGGGCCGCCTTGGCAGGGGCCTGGCCCTGGGGGGCACTGCCCTGTCCGCTCCGGGGACGGCGACGGCGACGGCGGTGCTGTTCCTGTTCGCCGGGGGCTTTTTCCTTATGCTGATTCTGTTGGGGTTGAGCGGGTTTGGTATTCGGCATGCGTATTCCTCTTCTTCCTGCGGGTGAATATGACAAACCGGAGCCCCTTATACAAGGGCCCGGCACTCGTTATAGTAGCGTTTTTCCTCGGCGTGGCCCATGCTGAAGGTCTTGCGGGGCAGCACCCCGCCCAGCACCACACCCCGGAACAGGTCCGCCTTTTCAAAGGGCGGCAGCAGGATGGCGGTGGCCTTTTCCCCCGCCAGACTGCAGGCTGCCACCTGGCCGTGGATATAATCCACCCGGCAGGCGGGGTTTTGGGCGCACAGGTCGGTGAGGAAAGCCTCCACCGTGCCCACGGCCAACGGCCGGGGCGCATCGTCCAACGTGTACCGCCGGGCCATGGTGGGGCCAAAAATGGTAAAGGTCTGTACCGGCATGCGGCCGGTGGACTTGTGCTGTGCACTCCAGGCATCGAAGGCCTCGCACACCTCCCGGACCCCCATGCCGAAGATCACCCGATGGATGGGTTCGATCTCGATGGCCGGGGAATGGACGTTGCACACTTCCGCCAGGCAGTATCGGGCCGGATGGGCGGCCTGTTCCTCCGGTGTGAGGGTAGGTTTCAGTTCCTCCCAGTAGGCCTTGGCGGTGGCCAGGGAGTGGTTGCCGTCCCCCACCGCCAGCACCATGGGCGGCTGGCCGGCTGCGCCCGGCCAACGGGCGGCAAAGGCCGCGGCATCTCCCAGAGCAGTGAGAGCCCTGTCGATCCGGTCGATGAGGGCAGGGTCTTCCACCGCCCAGCCGGCCAGATGGCCGCCGCCCAGCATCAGGTCTCCCTCATACAGGCAGGGCAGTTCGGCTTTATGGGCGGCGATGGGCTCGATCAGGGTACATCTTTCATCATCGGCCAGCATCATCACATGGGGCGTTTCCAGCTCTGCCCCCCGGCGGATGGCCAGGCGGGGCGGAATGCGCTCCACCACCGTGTTTTCACTGGGACGGATGGGCGTCTTGGCCCCGGGCTCATAGCTGTAGGCTTCCAGGTCCACCATGCCCACCAGACCCTGGCGGACGGTGCCGTCCAGCTGGGTGCGCTCCACATACACGTATCCGTGTACATGGCGGGTGAGCACACTGCGGCGGTAGTCGGCCATGGCGGCGCGGATCTCTTTCAGCCGCAGCTCTTCCCCGGGCGTGCCCAGATAGGCTTCAGGCAGAACGATATGCAGGGTGCTGGGATGCCCGGCAGCACAGGCTTCCGCCCGCTCCCAGTACTCCGGCTGAGAGGTGAACTGATCCACCGCAATGCTAGCCCAGGGGTCCAGCGGAACCGAGGGGTCGGGCAACAGAATATCAGCCGACAAAAAGCAGTTGGACATTGGTATCAACTCCGATTTCAGACTGAGCGCCGTCTTACCGGGCGACGCCGTGACCCACCAGGCCGTAAATGGCCAGGGACAGAATACCGATATAGATCAGGTAGCTGGGCAGTCCCCGGAAGATGGTGGGGATATCCTTACTGCCCAGACGCCGGCGGCCTTCATCCACCACCAGCACCGCAAACAGATAGCCCAGACCGCTGCCGAGCCCGAAGGCGGTGGACTGCAGCAGGTCATAGTTTTGGTTGGAGCAGAGCAGCAGCGTGCCCAGCACGCTGCAGGTGCAGGTGGCCAGGGGCAGCTGTTCCCGGCAGGCGACCCGGTGGGCGGCGGGCAGAATGCCCAGCAGCACCCACACCACCGCCATGGCCAGGACCGCACAGGTCAGGTAAAGAATGGGACGCAGAGAAGCCACCGGAAGCCAGTCCGGCAGATACAGCGGCAGCAGGGGTGCAACGTAAGTCATGCAGGCCCAGCCCAGGGGTGCGCTGAACAGCTGTACCAGAATCACCGGGGTGCAGTATTGCCAGGTGCGCACTTCGGGGTCGCCCACCAGTTTGATCAGCCGGGAAACACCCATGGCGCGGGAGAAAACCACGTTTTCCGCAAAGACGGCCAGAACGGCGTAGGAAAGGAACTGCGCCACGCTCTGGAACACCGTGAGATCAGTGCTTACGGTCAGCATACAGGTGACGCACCTCCTCCTGTTTGTAACGCACATAGGCACCGGCCACGGCGGTCCAGCCGGCGGCCACCAGACCCAGCAGCAGGAAGCCTCCCGCAGGCTGAGCGGCCAGAGGCAGCAGTCCCACCGGCAGCACCGATCTTTCAAACACGGTGCCGTAGGCCAGTAGTTCCCGCAGGCACCCCACCAGCAGAATGGCAATGCACAGGCCGATGGTGTTGTTGATGCCCTTGCGGAAAGCTTCGCCGATGGTTTCCAGCTCGGTGGCTTCCATGCGCTTGACGATGACCGGCTCCACCACCATCATGGGCAGATAAATGCCCATGATGGACAGATTGGTGCCGAAAATATTGTACATGATGATATACACCGGGATATACAGGACGGCGGCGGCATAGGCATACACCACCGGGCGGAACCGGTTGCCGGTGATATGGCAGACGGCCACCGCCAACATACGGGTGGCGGTGAGCAGCAGAACAGACAGCACACACAGCATGAGAGCACGGTCGCCGTCACTGGCCATGGCCACGATGGGCGCCAGACCCAGGCCGCGGACCATGACCGGGTTGTTCAGCCACAGATGGTCGTCGTGGATGCTCTGAGCCAGTTCTGCCTCCGCCTCTGCCCGGGTCTTGCGGGCCTTGGCCTGGGGTTTGGGCTGGGGCTGGGGTTTGGGCTGGACGGCCTGCTCCCCGGCAGCCTGGGCTGCCTGCTGGGCAGCGGCTGCGGCGGCTTCCTCGTCGATCTGCTGCGGGGTCTTGCCCTCGGCGGCAGCACGGCGGGCACGCTCCAGCACTTCGGGAGAAAGCTGGGGAATAATGACAGTCTGGGAATGTTCCGGCTGGTTTTTCTTGCGCACATTGCGCCCGGTCGGCTTAGAGGGCTTCCGGTTTTGCTCGTTTTGCAAGCCGTTTCGCCTCCTTCTTCATGAACTTCATCCGCTCCGCACGGCGGGACACCCGGTCCAGCCATTCGGGCACGGCGCCCACGATGAGCAACGCGAAGCAGACGCCGGTCTCATAGACGGTATTGTAGCGGAACACGGTGGTAGCCAGTCCCAACAGCAGGCCGTAGATGATCCGGCTGGCAACGCGGTTGGGCTGGGTGACCGGTTCACAGATCAGGAATACCCCGCCGAAGGCCATACCCCCGGTGAGCAGGATATACTTTTCCAGATAGACGCGCTGGCGGATATACTCCCAGGGGAAACTGAACGCCGGCAGATCGTTGAGGTTGGGCAGCAGCCAGGGCACCGCCACACAGACAAGCAGGTAAGGCAGCAGGGTGGACAGTTTCAGATGCCCCCGGCAGAGCAGGAACAGCCCGCAGGCCACAATGACCAGGAAAGCCCCGGTGCCCAGCGGACCGGTGACGTTGCCGGTGAGCAGATTCATGGTGGTGGCCGAAGGCAGACCGCCGCTGGACAGGGTGGTGTTCATGCCGGCGGTGAGGGTATCGGAGGTAAGTCCCCACAGGGGCAGCACAGTGCCGGGGGTGGGATACCGGGTCATCTGGTTTGGCCAGGAGAGGGCAGCCACCGCCACGCCCACCGCAGCCGGGTGGAAGGGATAGTGGCCCTCGCCGCCGAAGGTCTCCTTGATGAGCACCGCCACAATGACCGCGGCAACCACCATGAAGTAGGAGACCGAGGCCGGCATCATGAGCACGATGAGGGCGGCAAAACATTCACTGGACGGCTCATGGGGCCGGTAACCCGCGCCGTGCAGCGGGGTGACCAGACAGTCGCAGACATAGGCGGTGAACAGACCCACCAGCATGAGCAGAATCGGCCGCGGGCCATAGAAAAACCAGGCCATGGCCATGAGCGGGACACAGCACCAGAGCACGTCTGCATAATAGTTGTAGTTGGCGCTTCGCTCAATCTTGTAACGGTTTGGCATAAGCTCTCCTTTGCTGCCCGAACTGCGGGCGGGGGCCGCTTACAGGGCGTGGATGTCCGTCACCATGGCGGACATATCGGGTGCTTTGTACAGGGCGCTGCCCACCACCAGGACATCCGCCCCTGCCTGCGTGCACAGAGGGGCCGTCTGGGTGTTGACGCCGCCGTCCACCTGCAGCATGGTGGAAAGGCCCCGGCGATCCAGCTCCGCCCGCACGGCGGCCAGGCGTTCGGGGGTGCCGGGCAGGAAGGCCTGCCCGCCGAATCCCGGTTCCACACTCATGATGAGAACCAGGTCCACCTCATCCAGATAGGGGAACAGTTTTTCCACCACGGTGCCGGGACGGATGCTCAGGCCGGTCTTGCAGCCCAGGGCCCGGATGGTGCGCAGCACCCCCAGCGGGTCCCGGCTTACCCCTTCGGCTTCCAGATGCACGGTGATCAGATCGGCCCCCGCCGCGGCAAAATCCTTGGCAAAGAAAGCCGGATCATCGATCATCAGGTGCACGTCATAGAAGGCATGCGGCAGAGCGCTGTGCAGGCATTTGAGTACCGGCGCCCCGTAGCTGATGTTGGGCACGAAATGGCCGTCCATCACATCGATGTGCAGCATATCCGCACCGGCATCCAGGGCGGCACGGCTCTGTGCGGCCAGATTGGCCAGGTCAGCCGAAAGGACCGACACGCTCAGTTTTGTTTGCATAGTGATACTTTCCTTTTTTCCTTTATACTCTTTCCCGCGCAGGCATCCCTGCGCACACTCATACATATTGTATTGTACCGTAACACGGCACAAAAATCAAATACTTATCGCGGGTCCCTGTCTGGAAAATCAGGCGGCAGCCCTATGGATACAGGGCTGCCGCCTGATTTGTAAAAATTTCAGAACCCTATCAATTGTCGTACTGGTTGATCTTGTCCAGCTGCACCCGTACGCATTCCAGGGCACTCTCGATGACCTTGTCCATGTCATAGTAGCGGTATTCGCCCAGACGGCCGCCGAAAACCACATGAGGTTCGGCGTCGGCCATGGCCTTGTAACGGGCATACAGCGCATTATTCTGCTCGTCGTTCACCGGGTAGTAGGGCTCGTCCCCGGGCTTCCACTCGGCGGAGTATTCCCGGCTGATGACCGTCTTGGTGCCCGGTTCGGTGGAGCCGAACTCAAAATGCTTGTGCTCGATGATGCGGGTATAGGGCGTCTCGGCGTCGGTATAGTTGATGACTGCGTTGCCCTGGTAGTTGGGGCAGTCCAGCACCTCGGTCTCAAACCGGACGCTGCGATACTGCAAGGCACCCAACGCATAATCGAAGTAGGCGTCGATGGGACCGGTGTAGATCACCCGGCCGGCCAGGGCATCCAGCTCCGCCTTGTTCTGCAGGTAGTTCACACCCAGGCGGACCTCAATGCCGTGGAGCATCTTTTCCACCATGGCGGTGTAGCCGCCGTTGGGAATGCCCTGGTACAGGGCGTTGAAATAGTTGTTGTCAAAGGTCAGGCGCACCGGCAGCCGCTTGATGATGAAGGCGGGCAGCTGGTCACAGGGGCGGCCCCACTGCTTTTCGGTATAGCCTTTGATGAGCTTTTCATAGATATCGGTACCCACCAGGTTGATGGCCTGTTCTTCCAGGTTTTTGGGCTCGGCAGTGAAGTGGGCAGCCCGCTGTTCGGCGATCTTGGCTTCAGCCTGGGCCGGGGTGATGACCCCCCACATCTTGTTGAAGGTATTCATGTTGAAGGGCATGTTGTACAGTTCGCCCTTGTAGTTGGCCACCGGAGAGTTGGTGTACCGGTTGAATACCGCAAAGTTGTTCACATAGTCCCACACCTTCTTGTTGTTGGTGTGGAAGATATGGGCACCATACTTGTGGACGTTGATACCGGCGATGTTTTCGGTGTAGATGTTGCCGGCGATGTGGTCCCGCTTGTCGATCACCAGGCAGGTACGGCCCGCTTTGGTGGCCTCATGGGCGAACACCGCGCCGAACAGACCGGCGCCGACAATAAGATAATCATACTGTTTTGCCATCGGAATTGACCTCCTTGTGATGGGAAGGGTCCAGGGCGGCGGCTTCCCGCTTCCAGCGTTCGGCCTGCTGCAGCTTGAACTCAAAATCACGAGCGTCCTGGGCCAGAAGGCTGGACAGAATGACGCCCGAAATAAACAACAGAAGCGCCGCCACCATACCACAGGTGCAGACGATCAGGGTGGGGAACCGGGGCACCAGACCGGTACGGAAGTATTCCGCCACCACCGGCACCATAAACCCGGCGCTGACCAGGGCCAGCAGCACCGCAAGAGTCGTAAAGAAAGCGAAGGGACGATAATTTTTATACAGCCGGGCAATGGTGCGCAGCACCTTGGCACCGTCGCTGTAGGTGTTGAGCTTGGAGACGCTGCCCTGGGGGCGGTCCCGGTACTCGATGACCACGTTTTCGATCTGCATCCGGCGCTCCACCGCGTGGATGGACATTTCAGTCTCGATCTCAAAGCCCCGGGACAAAACCGGGTAGGTTTTTACGAACTGAAAGCTGAAAGCCCGATAGCCGGTCATGATGTCCTGGATCTGGCTGCCGAACAGCCGGTTGATGGAAAACCGGACCAGACTGTTGCCGAAATTGTGGAAGGGGCGTTTGTTTTCGGTGAAATAGGTGCTGGAAAGCCGGTCCCCCACCACCATATCCGCCCCCCGCTCCAGCACAGGGCGCACCATGTCGGGGGCGGCGGGGGCCGGGTAGGTATCGTCGCCGTCCACCAGCAGGTAGCATTCTGCGTCGATCTCCCGGAACATCCGGCGCAGCACGTTTCCCTTGCCCTGCTGATACTCGTGGCGCACCACTGCGCCGGCTTCGGCGGCCAGGACAGCGGTGCGGTCGGTAGAGTTGTTGTCGTACACATAGATGGTGGCTTGGGGCAGTACAGCCCGATAGTCGGACACCACCTTGGCCACCGTCTTTTCCTCATTGTAACAGGGGATCAGCACTGCGATCTTGTCCATACCCTTCTCCCCTTTCTTACTGGGCGGCAAAACGGCGGATCTCCTCCAGCCAGAAAGCCGCCGTCACCGGCCAGCTGTATTTCTGCAAAATGGCCTGGGGCGACTCCACCGGCCGGGCCATGAGCTCGTCCAGATCCACGTCGTAATCATACGGATCAAAATACCGCACCGTGTTGCCGTACAGTTCCGGCAGGCAGGAGGCGTTGGACACCGCCACCTGAGCCCCCAGGCTGAGAGCTTCCAGAGGCGGGATGCCGAAGCCTTCAAACACCGCCGGGTGCAGGAAGGCCCGGCAGTTCTGCATCAGGGCCTTGTTCTCCCCGTCCGAAACATATCCGGGATAGTGCAGGTTGCCGGCGCTGACCGCCTTCTCGTCATCCCCGAAAGCGGCCAGGTCCTTGCCCCCGGCCACCACAAAGGTCTTGTCCGGGTTGCGGGCGGCCACCTCCCGGATCCATTTATAGTTCTTGTGTCCGGCCAGGCTGCCCAGGGCGTAGAAGTACTCCCCTTTGCGCACGCCGGGCAGTTTGTCGAACACTCCTTCGTCCGGTTCCACCGGCTGCAGGTGTTCCCAGCCGTTGTAGGTCAGACCGATGCGGGCGGTGGGGATGTGCAGGGTGTCGGCAATGAGCTGGCGCTGGTTGTCGCTGACCGTGTACACCCGCTGGGCAAAGGCCTTGATGCTCAGGCAGTGTACCCAGAACTTGAACCGGAAAAAGGCCCGGTCAGTGTTCATGACCAGGGGCCGGATATCGTGCAGCACCACAGCGCTGGGGCGGCCCATGAGCATATCACTGGCCAGGCCCAGGTAAAAAGCATCGTGTTTGCGCACATACCGGGGCAGAACAAACAGGTTGTAGCTGTATTTGACGGCCTTGAGGGGCACGATCTGAATATTTTTCAGCGGCGGCAGATGCAAAGGACGGCCGTCGTCCCGGTAGCACAGCCGCACATCCAGCCCCGTGCCGGTGAGCAGTTCGTCCAGACGGGTCACGACCTCATAGACATAGCGCGGAATCCCGGTGATGGGGTCACACAACACCGTGCCGTTGATCACGATGGGTCTCAAGTTGTTTCCTCCTTCGGCAGATGGGCACAATTCTGCAGTTCCCGGCGCCAGTCCGCGACCCGGCGGGCGCAGTAGTCCCGCAGCTGGGCCTCGAACCGTTCCTCGCTGAACTGCAGGCTGTGGGCACGGATTTCCTCCTTGGAGCAGGCCACGCCCTCGGCCTCGAATTTTTCGATACATTCGGCCAGGCTGTCCACCGTCTGGGCGTGGAAGAGCAGGCCGGTGCGGCCATCCTCCACCGTCTCGCAGGCGCCGCCCCGGCCATAGGCCAGCACCGGAGTACCGGCGCTCTGGGCTTCCACCGGGGTGATGCCGAAATCTTCCTCCCCGGGGAAAAGAAAAGCCTTGGCCCGCAGGTAGTAACTCCGCACTTCCTCGTCCGAAAGGCCACCGCCCTTGAACTCCACGGTGGGGCCGGCCATGGATTTCAGATGGGATTGCTCATCTCCGGTGCCGATGACCACCAGCCGCCTGCCCAGCTTGGTGCAGGCCGCCACAGCCAGGTCCATCCGCTTGTACCAGGTAAACCGGCCCACCACCAGATAAAAATCTTCCTTTTCCACAAAGGGGCTCTGGTTGATGTGCACACAGGGATAGATCACATCGCTGTCCCGGCGGTAGTATTTCTTGATGCGCTGGGCGATATAGCGGGAATTGGCAATGAAATAGTCCACCCGATCGGCGGCGCACCGGTCCCACTGACGCAGCTTGTGCATCTGGCCGGGCATGACCGCTTTCACCAACGGGTTGGCGTTGGCACGATAGGTATAATAAAAATCCCACACGTACCGGATAGGGGTGTGGCAATAGCAGATGTGCACCGCATCCGGCCGAGTAATGACCCCCTTGCTGCAGGAGGAAGAAGAAGACAGCACCAGGTCGTATTCCGACAGATCCAGGGCCTCAAAGGCTCCGGGCATCAGAGGAAGCAGTTTTTTGTACAGTTTGGTGGCAAAGGGGATCTTCTGTACCCAGGTAGTGCGGATGTCATAGTCCCGGAACCAGGACGGCATCTTTTTCTCGTCATAGACAAGGGTATAGATGGGGGCATCAGGGAACACATGGTGCATGCAGTCCACCACACGGTCGGCGCCTGCATAGGACACCAGCCAGTCGTGCACGATGGCGACCTTGAGCTTGTTGTTTTGCATTGGCTGCCTCCTTTGGGATTTGCCGGAACGGGCAGTTCAGACGAGCTTTTCGTCATTGATCATCTTGCCGCCGAATGCGGTGCGGAAGATGATCTTGATATCCAGGGCCAGGGTCCAGTTTTCGATATACCAGATATCGTACCGGATACGCTCGGCAATATCGGTATCCCCCCGCAGGCCGTTGACCTGGGCCCAGCCGGTCACGCCGGGGCGCACCTGCTGGCGCACCAGATACCGGGGGATTTCCTCCTTGAAATGCTCCACATGGAAGGGCACTTCCGGCCGGGGGCCCACCAGGCTCATGTCCCCTTTCAGCACATTGAAGAACTGGGGCAACTCGTCCAGGCTGAACTTGCGGATAAAGCTGCCGAACCGGGTCTTGCGGGGGTCGGCGTTGGTGCTCCAGCCGGTTTTCTCGTCCGTGTTCACCCGCATGGACCGGAACTTGTACATCATGAACTCTTTTTTGTTCAACCCCACCCGCTTCTGGCAGAAGATGACGGGACCCGGGCTGGACAGCTTGACCCCGATGGCCACCGCCAGCATGACCGGGCTGGTGAGCACAATGAGGAACAGACTGCCCAGAATGTCGAACAGACGCTTGGCAAAGGCATTGAGGATGTTGTCAAAGGGCGTCTGCCGCACATTGATGAGCTTGCAGCTGCCCAACACGTCGATGGTGGGCCGGGCGGGCATGTAATCATTGTAGAAAGGCAGCATGGTGATGCGCAGGCCCTGCTTGTCACAGGCAGCCAGGGCATGGGGGATCATCTGCATCTCCTCGGCGTCCAGGGCGATGACGACCTCCTCAATGCCGGGGTCGCTGAGCACCTGGTCCAGCTGGGCATAGCTGCCCTTGTAAGGAGCCTTGAGAGAGTCACTGGGGGTATCGGCCAGATAGCCGTCCACACAGTAACCATAGTAGGGGTTCTGTTCCAGGGCCAGCAGGTACTGGGCGGCCGCCTTGCCGCCCCCCACCAGCAGCACGTGGTGGAAGTCCAGTCCCTGGCGGTGGCGCCACCGGTCATACCAGCGGCGCAGCAGCCGCTTGATGATGAGGAAGCCGGTGCCGAACACATAGAACAGAATCACCACCAGACGGGAGAAGTTGACCACCCGGAACTGGTAGAGCAGGGCCTCAAAGCCCAGGATGCACACCGCGTTTACCAGCAGGATCAACCGGCAGCGCCGCCAGAATCCCCGCAGGCGGGAGGCATCGTACAATCCGCACAGCCAAAAGACAGCCACCGCCACCACCGCATACACCGCCCCGGCAAAAGCCGTTTCCTGGGCGATATCCAGAGCGGGACCGGCGCCGCCGGGCTGGAAAAAGCGCAGATAGTTGAACCGCAGATGGTTGGCCAGAAGATACGCCACGAACAGGAGCACCGCATCCAGCCCACTGCTGAACCAGGCGCGGATGCGTTTGTTCTTTTCCAGCATACCGCCGGCCTCCTTTCACAACAAATTCGCCACTGCGTAAGAAATAGGCATTTATATAGAATACCATACTCCCGCCCAGGTTGCAAGGCAGGCGCCCGGGCAGCAGGGGTTATTCAAAGAAGTATTCCCAGTCGAAATAGGTAGCCTCCACCGTGGCGCTGTTGACGGTGACATGGGCCGCATCCTGGGGCAGCGCTTCCAGGGTGATGGTCCCTACCCCGTCGGAGATGGTCACCGGTACATAGTAAATGCTGCGATCGGTAGGCAGGAAGAAGTTACTCATACCCGCGTCCCGGCCCGCCGCCACATTCAATTCGTTTTCGGTGACAGCGGTACAGAACAGAAAACTGTGCAGCCCACCCCGCAGGGCATACCCGCCGTCCACAGCGAAGGTGTAGTCCAAAGCCACATCGGCCACCCCGCAGAAGGTGGGGTCATCCGCCGTGACGGTGAGAGTCACCGTTTTGCCGTCCTGAGCCAGATCCACCGTGCAGGGCTGGGCCAGGTCGTTGCAGACTCCGGTGCGTTCCCAGAACAGATGCATGCCGCCGCTGTTGTAGGTGTTGGCCACCGGGTTCCACCAGCGGTACAGCTCCCGGTAGAACCACCAGTTGGCGTTGCGGCTCCACCGCTCGGACAAGGCCACCTTGGCGCTGGGGGTGACCACCCGGTCAAAGGTCCCAGTCTGAAAGGCAGTCAGATAGGCCAGCCGCTGCCGGTCCCCCATGGCGTGGATGATGTAATCCACCCCGGTGGGCTGGAACTGGCCGGTCATGGCCTCCAGCGCGCTGGAATAGGTTCCGAAAAGGGTCTTGCCCTCGTTCATCTCTTTTTCCTTTGCCAGTTTGTCCGCCTGGTCTCCGAACCAGCCCCCCAGCTCGGGCACGTAGGTCAGCTGGTCGGGACGGTCCTGCCGCGTCCGGTACTGGGTATAGCTCCCCACCGCCAGAACGGCACAGGCAAACACCGCGCACACTGCCCCGGCAGCATACGGCAGAACGCGGACGGGCTTTTCCCCGCCCTGCAGCAGCCGCCCGGCTGCTTCCAGCAGGGCACGCAGCACAAACAACGGCAACAGAATCGCCAGCAGAGCCTGGGCCCCGCCGGTGGGGCCGCCCTCCCGGGAACCCGAGAGAATGCAGTAAAGAAGATTCCACAAAGGCATGCCCAGGCACAAAACGAACCCGGCCGCCGCCAGCACCGCCGAGCGGACACGGCGGCAGCGGAAGATCCCCACCGCAAAGAGCACCGCCAACACCAGGCACAGGGCCCCGGCGGGCTGAGGGATATAGTCGGTGAGGTAGCAGAGTTTGCCGTCGGCGGAAGTCCCGTAATACCAGCCCTGGAAGGCGCTGACCCCCCGGGTCTGCTGCAGCCAGGCAATGGGGTGACCGTAGCTGATGAGCAGCACCGATACACCCAGCCCTATGCAGCTGATGAGGATGTACTGGCCCACCCGCAGCAGAACGCGCCTCCAGGCGGTGCCGTACTGCCGCAGCAGAAACAGGCCGTAGCCCAGAGCCACCGAAATGTACATGGCGGCGCCCATATCATTGCTCCAGGGCACCAGGAACCCCGCCACGGCGGGCACCAGCACCCAGGGAGCGACAGCCTTGCCCCGTTGGGCCGTGCGGTCCCGGCGTGCCCAGATTCGCAGCCCCAGCAGGATAAGCAGAACGGCCAGGGTCAGCGCGGCACCGCGCATCATGCGGGCGCTGTTGCCGTTTTTGGCTGCGTACTCGATGAGAGGGCGCAGCTGTGCCTGCAAGGGCACCGGCACATCGTGGGCAATGAGCAGGAACCAGGCGCTCAGGGCAGGGCAGGCAAACAGGGCCCGGCGGCCCTTGCCCAGCACCACCAGACAGGCGGCCAGCACCAGCAATTCAAAGTAAAACCAGGTAAAAAAGTTGGTGGCAAACATGCTGTTGCTGAAATTATTGCCCAGCACCAGCAAAAGACCACCCACACTGTACAGCTCTCCGGCCCCCAGATACACCGCGAAATCCTGATAGGGCGCCTGCCCGGCCAGCAGATGCCGCACCGGGTTATAGTTCTGAAAATCGCCGTTCATGATCTCGTAGCTGGCGTCAAAGTTGGCGTCCAGGCCGTGAACCGCCGCCAATCCGGCCAGCAGAGCCAGTACCAACACCCAGGGAAGGACACGTTTGAGGTTTTGTTTCAAGATTCAGACTCTCCCTTCCCGGTTCAGCGGTAGATGGTCTGCAGGGTATCCAGGGTCTTGCGCATCTCGGCGCGGACCTCCGGCGGGGACAAAATCTCCATCCCTTTGCCGAATCCGGCCACCCAGCCGAAAAACTGGGGGCTGATCTGCACGTCCACCGTCAGGGTAAAATGTTCCCCGCCCACACAGGGCACCAGGGTGGGCCCGGTGCCGAAGCGGTCGATCATGGCCCCGGCGAACCGGTTCTCACATTTCAGGGTGACCTTCTTCAGCGGACCGTTGAACATGCCGAACATCTGCTGGGTATAGCTGTTTACATCAAAATCGGCGTACTCTTCGGCGCCTTCCCGGGGCACGTCGGGCAGAGGTTCCACCTTCTGCATCTTGTCCACCCGGTAATGGCGCAGATGGCCCTCGGTGTAGGCAATGAGATAATAGTTTCCGTTTTCCCACACCAGTGCCCAGGGGCTGACCTTGTACAGCTGCCCATTGTGGCGGGGCACCATCTTTTTTTCCAGATCCCAGTCACAGTATTTGAACTGTACCTGCACCCCGGTGGTGATGGCGGTGTGCAGAGCGTCCACGCTGTACAGGATCTTTTCATCCTGGCTTTTGACCCGGCCGGATACCAGCACCGTGCGGTCCAGTTCCGCCTGGCGGTAACGGGAGGTGAACTTTCCCAGCTTGTCAATGAGGACGCGGCTCTTGCGGGCGGTGATGAACTTGCTGGCATACACCGCATCCACCAGCAGCTTGAGTTCGGCAAACTCAAAGGGGCTGTCGGTCATATAATAGCCGCCGCCCCGGCCACGCTGCTGCACGATCTCAAAGGGAGCGCCGGGCATGGAGTTGATGGTCTGGATGTCGTCATACACGCTCTTGCGCTCGGCATCCACTCCCCGTTCCCGCAGCAGTTCCACCAGGTGGGGCACACTCAGGGGATGCTGTTCGTCGGTCTCCCGGGAGAGGATCTCCAGCAGGGTGAGCAGTTTCAGTTTTTGTCCTTCTTTGCGGGGCATAGTGGTCTCCTCCTCGCTTTATTTTCGATCGAAGGCTTCCCGACGCTTGGTGGAAAGGCGGAACATCTCTTCCAGCCCTTCCCGGTCTCCGGCGGCCAACCGTTCCCGCAGCTGCGCCAGCGCAGCGGAGAACATGTCGATCTCGCCGATCAGATTATCCTTGTTCCACAAAAACAGTTCCGCCCACATTTTATCGTTGATGCGTGCGATCCGGGTCAGATCCCGGAAAGAGTCGCCGGTGTAGCAGGCCAGCTCGCTGTTGTCCGAAGCGCACATCAGGCAGACGGCTATGGCGTGGCACAGCTGGCTCACATAACCGATCATCCGGTCATGTTCGGCGGGAGTCAGGGTGGTGATACGGGCAAAGCCCAGCACCCTGGCCAGATCGGCACACCACCGGATGGCTTCGGGGGTGTTTTTGTCGGTGGGGGTAATGATGAAGTTGGCGGGGGCAAAATCCACCTCGGCGCTGTGGGTGATGCCGCTGGTTTCCCGCCCGGCCATGGGATGGCTGGAGATGAACTCCACCCCCTGAGGCATCATGGCCTGGACCGGGCCCACCACCCCGCGCTTGACACCGGAGACATCGGTGACCAGGGTGCCGGGCTGCAGAAGGTGCCCGTACTGACGCACCCACTCCAGAAAAGCGGTGGGGTACAACCCGAAGATGACCCGGTCCGCCCCGGTGACCAGGGCTTCAAAGTCGTGGTCTGCCCCGGCGCAGATATATTCCTTTTCCAGGGCCCAGGCCACAGCGGCAGGGTCCTTGTCGATGCCGGTGACCCGGTATCCCTTGCCGGAGAGCACCTGGGCATATTTGCCGCCCAGCAGTCCCAGGCCGACGATGAGATAGGTATGGCTGTGATCCATCAGAACATCACTCACTTTCCACCAGGTCGATGTTGGCGCCTAAAGAGCGCATCACCGTAAAGAAATCCGGCCAGCTCTTGCGCACGGCCTCGGCCCCCCGGATGGTGGCCGGGACCCCGGCGGCCAGGGCAGCCACCGTCAGGGCCATGACAATGCGGTGGTCATTGTGGCCGGACAGGGGTTCGGTGGGGGCATGCAGCGCCCCGCCGGTCATGGTCAGGGTATCGCCATCCACCTGCACCTGCCCGCCCATCTTGGCCAGTTCCAGCTGCATGGAGGCGATGCGGTCGGATTCCTTGATGCGCAGGCGCCCGGCGTTGCGGATGGTGGTGGTGCCGCCGCACAGGCAGCCCAGGGCAATGAGCACCGGGCCCAGGTCGGGGCAATCGGCCAGGTCGATGTCCATCCCCTTCATCAGGCTGCGGGAGAAGCGCAGTGCGCCGTTGACGTTGGCGATCTTGCCGCCGCCGCTCTTGAGGATATCCAGGATGACCCGGTCTCCCTGGCGGCTGGCGGGGTCCAGGCCGGACACCGAGATGCCGCCCAGCAGCACGCCCAGCACCCCCAGAAAAGCCGCCTGGCTGTAATCCCCTTCCACCGCCATATCACAGGGCAGGTAACGCTGAGGAGCAGGGATGCGGTAGATGACCCCGCCGTTTTTCTTGGCCCGCTGGGTCACCTTGACCCCGAACCGCTGCATGGCGGCGACGGTCAGGTCCACATAACTGCGGCTCTCGTAGGGGGGCAGGACCTCGATGGTGGTTTCGGATTCCAGCAGAGGCACCGCAAAGAGCAGTCCGCTGATGAACTGGCTGGACACGTCACCGGGCAGGGTGAGCCCGCCGGGGCGCAGCCGGCCAAAGACGGTGATGCCCTCGGCGGACTGTTCAAACCGCAGTCCCTGCCGGTTGAAGAGCATCCGGTAGACTTCCTGGGGGCGGTCCATGAGACGCCCGGCCCCGGTGAAGCGGATCTTCTGGGCGGTGAGGCTGAACACCGGGATCAGAAAACGCAGAGTGCTGCCGCTCTCGTTGCAGAAGACCGGCCGGGTAACGGTGGGGAATCCATCCGACCCCAGGCCCTTGATGACGACGGCGTGCTTTTCCTGCTGGACGCGGGCACCCAGCTGGCACACCGCCCCCAGGGTAGCACGGATATCGTCGGAATATTCAATATTTTCAATGCGGCTGGTGCCGCAGGCCAGGGCCGCACACAGCACCGCCCGGTGCGCCGCGCTCTTGCTGGGGGGCACGCAGGCCGTGCCGGACAGACGACTGGCATGCAGAATCGCGTCCAAACTGACACCACCTTTTGGGAAAAAATCTTACCTTACATGGCGCGGCCGATGGCGGCAGCCACCTTGCGGCACTTGGCCACCGTATCCGCGAACTTGTCGGGCTTCAGGCACTGGGCGCCGTCGCTCCAGGCACACTGCGGGTTGTCGTGGACTTCGATCTCCAGACCGTCGGCACCGGCAGCCACCGCCGCCAGGGCCATGCTTTCCACATACTTGTAATCGCCGGTGGCATGGCTGGGGTCCACGATGACCGGCAGATGGGTCTTTTCCTTGATGACCGGCACGGCGGACAGGTCCAGGGTGTTTCGGGTGTACTTTTCAAAGGAGCGGATGCCACGCTCGCAGAGGATAACCTTTTCGTTGCCGCCGGCCATGATGTACTCGGCGGACATGATCCATTCCTCAATGGTGTTGGCAAAGCCGCGCTTGAGCAGGATGGGCTTGCTCATCTTGCCCACCGCCTTGAGCAGCTGGAAGTTCTGCATGTTGCGGGCGCCGATCTGCACAATGTCCACGTATTCCTCGAACTCGTCGATGTGGGTCTCATCCATCAGCTCACTGACGATGGGCAGGCCGGTAAGCTCCCGGGCCTTGACCATGTCCAGGATGCCCTCGGTGCCCAGGCCCTGGAAGGAGTAAGGGCTGGTGCGGGGCTTGTAGGCACCGCCGCGCAGGAAGTTGGCGCCGCCTGCCTTGACCAGGTTGGCCATCTTGATGATATGGTCCTCCCCTTCCACGCTGCAGGGACCGGCCATGACCACCACCGGGGAGTTGCCGCCGATCTTGATGCCGTTCACATCAATGACGGTGTCTTCGGGGTGAAACAGGCGGTTGGCGCGCTTGTAGGGGGCGGACACGCGGGTGACGTTCTCCACCCAGGGGTTGGCCAGAACGTCCTTTTCGGCGATCTTGGTGGTGTCGCCCACCAGGCCGAAAACGTTGTAGTCGGTGCCGCGGATCAGCGTGACCGAAAGGCCCTGTTTCTCGAAGCTGTCGATGATGCGGTCCAGTTCGACCTGCGGAGTGCCTTTTTTGGTAGAAATAATCATGGTTACATGTCCCTCTCTATGTCTTGTGTTTTATCTTGACGGTACGTCGTCAGCAGGTATAATCAAAGGCTTTTTCAAAGGCGGACCGGGCGGCGTTCACCGCGTTGGCCAGGGTGGAGGTGTTGTCCACCACCCCGTCGGCAGCCTTGCGGTAGGCGGGTTCCCGCTCCGCTTCCATCCGGCGCAGGGCTTCCCGGCCGGTGGAAAGGGGGCGTCCGCCCATGGCCAGGAATTCCACCGGGCGGCGTACCCACAACACGGGGCCGTTCTGACGCAGCATCCGGGTATTGCCGGGGGTTTTGACCACACCGCCGCCGCAGGCGATGACCTGACCGCTGCGCTTGGATACCTCGGACAGGGCATCCGCCTCATACCGGCGGAAAGCGGCCTCCCCTTCCCGGGCAAAGATGTCGGGAATGGGCATGCCGGCGTGCTGTTCGATCCATTCGTCCAGATCCACGTAGGTCTTGTTCAGGGCCTTGGCCAGCCCCTCCCCCACCGTGCTCTTGCCGCAGCCGGGCATACCGATGAGAGAAACGTTGCTCAGCTCCCGTTTCAGGTCCCGGCTGGTGGTGCGGATGAAGGAATCCTTATCCATGGTGGTGCCGGTGAACAGCTCCGAGGCGTAGGCCGCCTGGGCTACCAGCATCTCAAAGCCGCAATAAGCCGGGATGCCCCGGTCCTCCGCCCGCAGCAGCAGCTCGGTGCGGAAGGGATTGTACACCACATCCAACACCGCCTTCAGATTGGGCAGGGCGCTCAGATCCAGCAGACATTCCCCCACATTGGGGAACATGCCCGCCGGGCTGGTGTTGACGATGATCTCGGCTTCCTTGCACTGGGCCGCCTGGTCATAAGTCAGGGCGTTCTTGCCGCCCCGGCGGCTGACCGGGAGCACCGCCTTGGCCCCGGCGTCCCGGCAGACAGCGCTGACGGTGGAGCAGGTGCCGCCGGTTCCCAGCACCAGCACCGTACGCCCCGCAAAGTCAATGCCGTGGCGGCGGGCCAGCCAGGCAAAACCGGCGTAGTCGGTGTTATAGCCGTACAGGCGGCCTTCCCGATTGACCACCGTATTCACCGCGCCGATGGCCTTGGCCGCCGGGTCGATGACGTCACAGTATTCCATGACCAGCTTTTTGTACGGGATGGTCACGTTGATGGCCTTGAAGGCCCGGGCCTGCAAAAAGGCGCGGGCGTCGGCCTCGGTGGGCAGGGCGCGCAGCTCATAGGCATAGCCGCCCGCCCGCTGGTGGATCTGCCGGGAATAGCTGTGTCCCAGCTTGGCACCGATCAAACCGTATTCCATGCTCAGATTCTCCCCTTTCCTTGCAATGGCATTTTGTAAACTCAATGGGGCAGGCCGTGCTTTTGCGCCAGCGTGCCGTAACGGATACTGATGAGATCCAGGATGCCGAAAGCCGTGAGGCTGTTCTGCACCACCGCCGCCCGGGGCACGATACAGGGATCATGGCGGCCCTTGATCTGAATGACCGCGTCCTGCCGGGCGGGATAGTCCACCGTATCCTGGGAACGGTAGATGCTGGGGGTGGGCTTGACCACCGTGCGCAGCACAATGGGCATACCGTTGGTGATGCCCCCATTGATGCCGCCGTTGCGGTTGGTGGCGGTCCGGATCTGCCCGTCCCGCATGCGGAAGGCATCGTTGGCCTGGCTGCCCCGCAGTTCCGCAAAACCGAACCCGGCGCCGAACTCGATGCCCTTGACGGCCGGCACCGCAAACATCAGGTGAGCCAGGGTGCTCTCCACGCTGTCAAACCAGGGTTCTCCCACCCCGGCAGGCATGCCGGTGACCACCGTCTCCAGGATACCGCCCACGCTGTCTCCCTCCGACCCGGCGGCCCGGATGGCCGCCTGCATGGGGGCTTCCTTTTCGGGGTCCAGCAGGGCAAAATGTCCCGGTTCCGGCTCGGGCATGACCAGCCCCGCAGCGCTGGACAGGGGCGCGTCCTGCACACCCGCACAGGCAGCGATATGGGTATACACCCGGATACCCATGCTTTGCAGGGCCTGCTCGCAGATGGCACCGGCCGCCACAGCGGCGGCGGTGATCCGGCCGGAAAAGTGTCCTCCGCCCCGGGCGTCCTGATAGCCTTCGTACTTTTCAAAAGCGGTGTAATCCGCATGACCGGGGCGCAGCAGAGCGGCGGTTTTGGCATAGTCCCCGCTGCGGGTGTTGGTGTTGCGCACCATCAGGGTCAGGGGGGTGCCGGTGGTGTGGCCGTCCAGCACGCCGGAGAGGAACTCCACCTCATCCGGCTCGGTGCGGGCGGTGGACAGGCCATCTCCCCGGGCCCGGCGGCGGTCCATGCGGACTCTGATGAAATCGGTATCCACCGGCAGCCCGGCAGCCAGACCGTCCAGCACGGCGCCGATGGCCGGGCCGTGACTTTCGCCGAAGATGGTCAGGGACACCGCACTGCCAAAGGTATTCTTCATTGGTGGTCAGTCCCCCTTATTCCTCTTCCAGGCCCAGCAAAGCGGGCAGCTGGGTCATGGGCAGGGTATCCGCCCGCCAGCAGCCCAGCCCCGGCACCCGGATGACCGTGATGCTCTTGCCGCTGCTCTTCTTGTCGTGGCGCATATATTCCAGCACCTTGCGCTTGTCCACACCAGTGCGCACCGGCAGGCCCAGCTTGCGCAGCACCGCCCGGGTACGCTTTTGCAGGGAGCGGTCCTCGATCATGGGCAGCATGCCCAGGGCCACGCACTCCCCGTGGTACAGGCCGTTGGTGCGGCGGCCCCGCACCCCCTTGACGGCTTCGATGCCGTGGCCGATGGTGTGACCGAAGTTCAGCGCTTTGCGGGCACCGGATTCCCGCTCATCCTGCTCCACGATCTTCTTTTTCACCAGCAGGCTGCGATAGATGATGGTCTCAATGTCCTTGTCCATATCCCCGTGCTCGAACACGTCGAAGAGTTCGGGGTCGGCAATGAGCCCCGCCTTGACCGCCTCGGCCAGGCCGTTGCTGTACTGACGCCGGGGCAGGGTGGCCAGCGTATCCGGGTCTACCAGCACCACCTGGGGCTGCCAGAAGGCGCCCACAATGTTTTTGGCACTGCCCAGATCAATGGCGGTCTTGCCTCCGATGGAGGAATCGATCTGGGACAGGGTGGTAGTGGGGCAGTTGATAAAATCGATGCCCCGCATATAGCTGGCAGCGCAGAAACCGCCCAGGTCCCCGACCACGCCGCCGCCCACGGCCACCAGCAGGTCTTTGCGGTCCATGCCGAATTCCAGCATGGCGGTGAGAACCTGACCGTAGACCTTCAGGCATTTGCTGCCTTCCCCCTGGGGAATGGTGTACACAGTGCCGTTGGCGCACTGGTCGGCCACGGTCCGGGCATATTGGGCGGGCACGCCGGAGTCGGTGAGCACAAAGACCCGGCGATGGGTCAGGTCCGCAAACTGGTGCAGGTTGGGAAGGCAGCCCCGCTTGAGGATGATATCATAGCTGCGGGTACCGAGATTCATGGTCATTTTCATACAAAAGGCCCTCCTTATGGTTGGTGAGCTTGGTTACTGCAATTCATCGGCCGGGCCGGTGGCAAAAACCCCCAGCACCCGCACAGTACGGCAGACTTTCTGCATGGCCTGCACCAGCGCTTCACAGGTGGCGGGAGCGTCGGTGTCGGGGCAGACCAGCTGCACATAAAAATAATATTCAAAGGAAACATGGGGCAGAGGGCGGCTCTTGATGTTTTCCATATTGAAGCCCTGTTCCCCGATAAGGCGGATCACATCGGCCAGCTTGCCGGGCTTATGGTCCACGGTGAAGAGCAGCGCCATCCGGCGGCCCGGCGCCGGGGGCACCGGGGCAGCGGCGTCGGTGCGGGTGATGACGATGAACCGGGTGGTGTTGTCCCCGTCCTCGTTGACACCTTTGGCCAGGATCTGCAGGCCGTACAGCTCCGCCGTCTGGGCCGAGGCGATGGCCGCCAGGGACTTGTCCCCGGTTTCGGAGACATAGCGGGCGGCCTCGGCGGTGTTGCCCCACACCCGGGTGGCCAGGCCGCGACTCCTGATATACACACTGCTCTGGGCCAGGGCCTGCTGATGGCTGATGACGGTGCGGATGTCCGAAAGCTGGGCCCCGGGCAGAGCCAGCAGATCCTGCCGGATGGGCAGGTCACACATGCGCGCCACGCTCAGTTCCGGGTGAGCGTACAGCAGGTCCAGCACGGTGGACACATCCCCGGCGTTGGAATTTTCAAAGGGCAATACGCCGAAAGCGGCATCTCCCGCCGCCACGGCGTCGAACACTTCCGCCCAGGTGTCAAAGGCTTTTGCCCTGGCAAAGAGGAACAGCCGGGTCAGGGCAATGTGGCTCCAGGCCCCCTGCACCCCCTGATAGGCGGCCACATCCCGCCCCAGCAGCTTGCGCTGGTAGGCACGGGACACCGCCATCATCTCCTGCAGGACATGGCGGTAATACGGGCGCAGTTCCTCGTTTTCCAGGCGTCCGGTGTTTTTGGCCAGAACCACGTCCTCCCGGGCGGCGTCAAACACCGGTTTGCCGGTAGCCGCTTTATATTGTGCCACCTGGCCCACCGCTTCCATCCGCCGTTCAAACAGCGCGGCCATCTGGGCGTCGATCTCGTCGATGATGCCCCGCGCCTGCTGCAGCTGATCCATTCTGATACCCCCTGCCTTTGTGATACGTATACATATTTACTATACCATAAACCGGTCTTTATCACAAGTAAAAACCGTGAAAAATGTCAGAAGTTTTTGGGCAGTTTATTACAATGTGAACACTTGATTTTTCCTGTACGAATCGTACAGATTTTGTCTGTTCCGGCGGCCTTTTCTGCCCCCCCCTGCAACGGCAAAAGGCGGCCGCCGGTTTTCGGCAGCCGCCCTTCGGGATGATATTCATTTTTTCGGGGAAGGATCTTCCCTGCGGGCCCGTCGGACCAGCTCCTCAAAAGTGGGGGTCCGGGTGTAAAAACGGCGGTAGGGATTGTCCGGCAGCGGCACAGAGGCCACAGCCTTTGTCTCCGGTCTGGGTGCCGCAGGTTTTTCCTCCTTACGCCGGCACGGACGCCACCGCATCAGTTCTGCCCCGCGGTGGACACCGATCCCTGGGTGAGTTTCTGCCACAGCACATCGTCTTCTGCATAGGATTTTTCTGCCTTTTCGGTCCAGGTGCCTCGGCAACCGATGTACAGTTTGCTCAGCACATCCTGATTGTTGCCGGTGGAATCATCCATCATGGTATACCCGGTGTAGGTCCCCAGATCCAGTCCGGCAAGCACCGGGCAGTCGGTCCAGCGATAGACCATATTTTCCCAGTCGGAGGCCGGCTGGTCCTGGCTGGGCACCGTACCGTCCAGATACCGCAGGGCCGCCGTGTTTTCCTGGAAGCTGGCCGGGTCTTCCAGCAGAAAGATGTAGCTGCCTTCGGTGCTGGAGATATCGGTGCTGAGGCGGGTCAGCTCCGCCATGCGGACATAGGCGTCGGTACTGTCCTGCACCTGGGTGGAATCGGCGGTCTCGGCCGTGGAGGCGGCCGTGGCCAGATCGATGGTGTACTGATTCAGCTCCACCACCACCTGGCCGTCTCCGTTGCGGTCATCGCAGAAAGATTCCAGCGCTGTGGTCAGCGCGTCCACCGTGTCGCTGGGAAGTTCCTGTACCCCCACATACCCCACCTGATAATCCGGCCGGGTGCGGAAGAAGGCATCCTTGATGATGGCGCCCAGAATTCCCAGCACCACCAGGACGATCACCACCTGCCATTTGTGGTAATGCCACCAGTTGCCGGCTTTTTCGGTTTTGGTGTACGTGTGTTCGGGTTCGTTGTTCTGATAAGTTTCCTGGCTGCTTTTTGTGACCCAGGCCATGGGCGGGTTCCCCTTTCCAAAACTGTGATGCTTTGATTGTAACACAAAACCGTGTTCAATTTGTAAAAATATTCTGACCTTTTTCCCCGTCCCGCCTTGCACCGACTGACAAAAAAGGGTATGATGAAAATGTATAATTCTATCCATGGATAGAAAAAAGGTTCCCCGCCGGTGAAACGTCCCGGCGGCGGACGGTGCATGCCCCATCGCCGGCCGCTCTTGTTTGACTGTACAGAGCAGCGAAGGGCGGTCACGGGGACGCACAGCACGAAACATAAGGCGGTGAGCTTTTGATGGATACCAAAAACACCTTTCTGCTTCAGGATACCGAAATGTTCATGCGGGGCGAGCTGGACAATGTGACGGTGTCCGGCGGGCGCATCCTGCTGGATATTGTCCAGGGCGGGCATGTGCCCTACGGCTGTTATACCAGCCCCGCCATCACCCTGCCCGCCTTTGACGCGGTGCGGGTAAGCTGGAACGCCGGTACCCCGCCGGACACCGCCGTGGAGGCCCAGGCCCGGGTGCTGGTGGACGGCAACTGGAGTGCCTGGTCCAGTTTTGGCCGGTGGAGCCCTTACCTGGACCGGGAAGGTGCCCGCCCCGCCACCCGGGGACCACTGGTGCTGTGTTCCGACCATCTGACCCTGGATTCCAAAATCGGCATGCAGGTGCAGCTGCGCATCTATCTGTACACCAAGGACGAAAAAAAGACGCCGTCGGTCAGCCTGCTGGGGGTCAGCGTCCGGGCCGTGGATGTGATTCCTGCCGGTGGACGGCCGGTGAACGCAAAGCTGAACCTGATGCCCTACACTGTCTTTTCCCGTGCCCCCGCCCTGCGGGAGGTGATGGATCTGGCCATCTGTCTGACCAGTCTGACCAACCGCTGGGGCGCCGATATTCTGCCCGAAGAATTTGCCCTGGCCATGCGGGATTTTCAGCCCGGACAGGACCAGCGCAACCTGAGCTTTGCGGCGGCGGCCGCCGGATGCTGGGGGTTTCCTGCCTGGGCCTGCTGGGCGGACCTGGCCCTGCTGCGGGCGGAAGTGCGCGCCGGATACGGGGTGATCGTGGCGCTGAACCGCCGGGCGGTGGAGATTGACGCCGGACTGACCCCCATCCGGTATGCAGCCCTGCGTGGATTTTCCAATATGGATGGGACTCCCTGTGTGCTGCTTATTGACCCCTGGGCCGGTTCCAGCAATTTTGACGCCGAGACCCAAATGCCGCTGGACGAGTTTCTGGTAGCTTGGAACAACCTGGCCTTGTGTATGCGCCAGCGGCAGAAATCCCTGCCGGAGGGCATGCCGGAACGTTCTTCCGTCTGGCTTCGCCACGAGAAAGAGGCCCCCGAAGGACTTTATCAGATGTATCTGGGCGGTGCCCCTCATCCCCTGCCCGACGATTTCTGCGGGGAGGACCGCAGTCCCGCCGCCGGGAACCTGCCCCGGCCGGAATCGGAGACGCCTGCCCCGGACAGCGCACCGGAACAGGAACCGCAGCCGGAAGATTCCGTCCCACAACCGGAGGAGTCCGCTCCCGCCGCGCCGGTGCGTCCGGCCGCCGTGGGGGTACTGGCCTGGTCCATCCCGGATGAGCGTCCCCACGCCACCACCGCCCACCGCACCCTCCACTTTACCCGCCCGGTGAGCGGCGGCATCCACCTGGGCACCCGCACAGCCCCCAGCGAGCCTCCCACCAAATACACCGTCTACGCCATCGACACCGCCGGGCGGATGCTGGTGGGGGATGTGATGGTCTGACAATCTCCACAAAAAAAGAGCAGGCGGAGCGTTCAGCGTTCGCTCCGCCTGAGAAGAAGGAGAAAAACAGAGCGTCCTGTTTGCACAGCCCCGTCTGGCAAAACCCACCCCTCTGAGTTCACGGGACCCCGGGGCGCTCTGGTTTTCCTCTTATTCATCTGTTATTTATACTAAAAAAGCAAAGGTATTTTGGGCGATATGCCTCAAAGCACCTTTGCTTTTCTTGTATTATAGCGCATTGACCCCCGCCGCGCAAGAGGGCACTGTGTACAACATCCTTGCACACATCCGCCCTTTTTTTGTCAGACAGGTTATCCCAGAACCGTCAGCTGATAGTCCGCGGCCTCCCTGTTTCGGGCTGCGGCGTCGGTGATGGTCTGGGTGTAGGTCTCGGCGTCCCTGTCCCAGCTTTCAAAGCCGGGCTGGCCCCGGTGGTCTTCCAGAGCGTAGTGTTCGCTCAGATAGCTGCCCAGTGCAGCGGTCAGCTTCTGGGCCCCCAGCACATTCAGGTGGGAGCCGCCGTCCGGTGTATCGGTTTTCCAGTCGATATCCGGGCTCAGGTCCGCCATGTTGTAGTCCAGATAGGGCAGATCATTCTCCTCCGCAAAAGCCTGGATGCCGTTGTGCCGCGCCAGGTTCCAGCTGGAGGAGGCCGGTACCGTGATGAGCAGCAGCTGGCTGCCGTGGTCTTCACACAGGGACACGATCCGGTCCAGGTACAGCCGCACCAGCAGCGGGATGGGCTCCCGGGTGCCGTCATCGTACATGTAGTCGCCCCGCATGCTGGCCGCCACGTCGGTGATGGGGGTAAATCCCTTGTTGGTGTCTCGCCAGCTGTAATCGTGCTCTTCCAGCAGGTTGTCCCAGGTCAGGTCCTTCCAGTTGTCATGAAAGCGCACCAGAGGGATAAGCTCGTCGGTGATGTCCCCGATGGCGGCCTGAAGTTCCGTCTCATTACCCATACGGCTGTAGACCACATCGGTGCACAGCACCACCACCTTGGGCGTCTGCTCCTCATAGATGGAGCGCAACCGGTAATAAATATTGTACACCGACAACCAGCCCGAGGCATAGGTGTACCCGGTGATACCGCTGTCACAGTACCACTGCATGGGGGAAATGCCCTGGGCAGCGTTGGAATCCCCCATAACCAGCACGTCGATGGTGTCGAAGTCCTCCCCCAGAATGCCGCCCGCCGTATAACCGGACAGATAGCGGTTGGAGTGGGGCATCAGGTAATGCCCCGCCAGAAACACCGCCATGGCCAGCACCAGCAGAAAGGCTGTGACATGGAGGATATGTTTGATGCAGGATCTCATAATACTCCCTTTAGAATTGCGCATAGATGAAGGCGGCAGGGTCATAGTGGTCCCCGTAGGCGCCGAAGATCATGATGGACAGCACCGCCCCGATGTACACGGCCCAGCGCAGGGCCAGCGGGCGGGCGGCCAGTTCGGACCGGAGCTGATGTCCCCGGTGATGCAGCCAGTCCACCCCGAACAGGATCAGAGCCCCCACCACCAGCACCGCCATATCCCGGGCATCCAGCTTGATGAGCAGCGAGCCCTCATAGGGAACAGCCAGGGAGCGGAGCATATCCAGCGCCGCCCGTACCCCGTTGGAGCGGAAGATCAGCATGCCGAAATTGACCAGCACAAAGGTGCGCAACACCTGCCACAAACGGTAAGGCCGGGTCCTGCGCCAGGCAGGCAGGTTGGGCAGTAGACGGAGCAGAGCCGGTTCGGCCAGTTCTCCCAGCCACTGGAGGGCAAAATAGTACAGGCCGTACAGCAGGTACAGCCACCCCGCCCCGTGCCACAGGCCGATGAGGGCCCAGGTAATGCCAAGGCCCGCCCACACCGGCCACTGCCGGGCTGCCGCAGGGCTGACCTTGTCCCGGCACAGGCGGGCAAATTTCTGCATGGGTTTACTGAGGATCAGGGGTTGGAAAACGTACTCCCGCAGCCAGGCCCCCAGGGTGATGTGCCAGCGGCGCCAGAATTCGCCCACACTGGCCGAGAAGAAAGGCTGGCGGAAGTTTTCTGCCGGATGCACCCCGAACAGTTCCGCCGAGCCGCAGACGATGTCCATGCAGCCGGAAAATTCGGCGTAGAGCTGCAGGGTATACAGCAGAACCCCCAGGGCGGTGGCAGCGCCGCTGTACTGGGTCCAGTCGTCGAAAGTAGCCTTAACGTACATATTGGCCCGGTCGGCAATGACCATCTTTTTGAACAGGCCCCAGACGATGCGCTGGATGCCGAAGGTCAGGTTGCGGTAGGAGGGCGGCGGCGGGTCCAGCAAGGCCGGGAAAAGGGCACCGTACCGGTCGAAGGGGCCTTCCACCACATGGGGCCAGAAGCTCAGGAAGAGCAGGACCTGCCAGTACTGTCCGGCTGCTTTACAGCTGCCCCGGTACACATCCACCATGTAGCTAATAGCCATGAGGGTGAAGAAACTCAGCCCCATGGGCTGCACCAGGGCGGGCACGGTGAATACCGGGGACCCGGGCAGGGATTCCAGCAGCTGAGAGAGCACCCGCGCCCCGAAGGGCAGGTACTTTACAAAGAGCAGAATCCCGGCCATGGCCACCACGCCCCCGGTGACCGCCATCTTTTTGAGGGCGGCCACCTCTTTTTTGAAGGGCTTGCGCCGGTCCGGCGGCAGGACGGGGCGGGTATCAACTTGTAAAGCGTCCAGCCTGCCCAGCAGCAACCCCACGCCCCAGGCGATGGCCGCCGCCAACAAAATATATACGATGTATCGTTTTGTGCTGGCAAAATAGAACACCAGGCTGGCCCCCAGCAACACACCGGGACGCCACTTCTGGGGGGCAAAGGCCCACAGCAGCCAGGCAACCACCAGGAATACAAACAGATACATAAAAGAATTGTAAGACATAATAGCCCCTTACTCTTCTTCCAGCCGCTGCACCATGGCCAGGATGGCCTGCGGTGTGCGGAAGTTTTCCTCCTTGAGGTCCAGCGGGGTGATTTCGATGTCAAATTCGCCGGTCAGGGCCATGACCAGGGACATGATGTCCACCGAGTCCAGCTTGCCGCTCTTGACCAGTTCTTCCTCCGGCGCGGGATGCAGGCCGGGCTTGACTTCCTCGATCATGGCAATGATTTCTTCGATGGTATGCATAAGTATTCTCCTTTTGTTTCAAAGCATGGCGGCCAGGGCCTTGCGGTCCACCTTGCCGTTGGCGTTGTGGGGCATCTGGCGCAAGCGCCGGTATTCGGCGGGCTGCATGTAGGCGGGCAGCCGTCCAGCCAGACGGGCACGCAGTTCTCCGGTCACGTCTTTTTTGGCCTGGAAAAACAGCACCAGCTTGTCCCGGGCGGCGTCGTACACGCAGGCACAGTCATCCAGTTTTTCCTGGCCGAAGGCCGCCGTCTCGATCTCCCCGGGTTCGATGCGGTACCCCATGTGTTTGATCTGGTTGTCCAGCCGGCCGCAGTAGACCAGCTCTCCCCTGTCGTTATACTGCACCAGGTCCCCGGTGCGGTAGAGGGTCTCCGGGCAGGCGGTCTGGACCGGGTTGGGCACAAAGCGCTGGGCGGTCTTGTCCGGCTGGCGGTAGTACCCCGCCGCCACAAAGCTGCCCCGCACGCACAGTTCCCCTGCTTCTCCCGGGGCCGCAGGGCGGTCCCCGCATAACACCAGCAGGCCGCAGTTTTCGCAGGCCCGGCCGATGGGCAGGCTTTCATCATCCCGGAAGTCCCGGTCCAGTTCATAATACGCGCAGATATCGGTGGTCTCGGTGGGGCCGTACAGATTGGCGAACCGGGCCTTGGGGTAATGGCTGCGCCAGTAGTTCAGCTTGGCGGTGGGCATGACCTCCCCCGCAAAAAGGATTGTGTGCAGGGGCGGGGCGGCGGTGTAGTCCAAGGCCTTCCAGTTGGCCACGATGCCCAGAGCCGAGGGCACCCAGTACAGGGTATTCACCTGCCGGGCGCACAGGTATTCCAGCAGCTGTACCGGAAAGCTGAACAGCCGCTTTGGCAGCACCTGCAGGCAGGCACCGCTGCGCAGGGCCCCATACAGGTCGGTGACCGACATGGAAAAATAGAAAGGCGTCTGGTTGCCCAGCACCGTGTCGGGGGAAAATCCGAAGGTGGAAACCACCCATTCACTGTAGGCCAGCACATTCCGGTGGGTGATGGCCACCCCCTTGGGCAGGCCGGTTGACCCGGAGGTGAAGAGCACATAGGCCAGATCGGTATCAATCACAGCCTGCCGCAAAGCTGCCACACGGGCTTCATTGGCCTCTGTGGCAGCGGCCGCTTGGTAGTCCAGCACGGGGGTGTCCCCTGCCAGCGCCCGGGCAACCTCGGCATGGGCGACATCGGTAATCAGCGCCGCAGGTTCCAGCTGGTCCAGGATGGCCCGGACCCGTTCCGGGGGCTGAGCGGTGTCCAGCACGGTGTAAAAACCTCCGGCAGCCAACACTCCCAGCATGGCATGCAGGGCCGCAGTGCCCCGCTCCATGTACACCCCCACCGGGCGATGAAGCACGCTCCCAGGCAGAGCATCCAGGGCCGTTCCCACCCCGTGCACCGCCCGGGAAGTCTGTTCCCAGGTAAAAGAGGCGGTCTCATCACAGAATCCCACCGCCCGGGGGTGTTCCGACGCGGTGCGGTCCAACAGCTCCAGAATATGATGCACGCTCTTCCTCTCCTTTCCGGTCCTTCCAGGTTGGCCTTTATTATAGCACGGAGGCTTGTGCGAAACCGGCAAAGAAACGGCAAAGACCCGGCCCCAGTCTGCCGCAGAAAAAGCGCGCAGTCATGTTTGTAACACAGCTGCGCGCTTTTTTCAATTTGTTTTCAATTGTAAAAGTTTTGCGATATCAAGAGAGGCCCTTAGTTTTTGGGTTCCACCTTGACGGTCCAGCCCTTGGTGTCGGGCAGCTTGCCCCACTGGATGCCGGTGAGGGTATCGTACAGTTTCTGGGTCAGGGGGCCGATCTTGCCGCCGCTGATGTTGGCGACCTTGCCTTCCCAATCCAGTTCCTTGACGGGGCTGACGACGGCGGCGGTGCCGGTGCCGAAGACCTCTTCCAGCTTGCCTTCGTCGGCAGCCTTCATCACATCGGCGATGGCCAGCTTGCCTTCGATGACCTCATAGCCCCAGTCCTTCAGCAGTTCGATGATGGAGCGGCGGGTAACGCCGGGCAGGACGGTGCCGGTGCAGGCGGCGGTGTAGATTTTGCCGTCGATCTTGAACATGATGTTCATGGAGCCGACTTCCTCAACGTACTTCTTCTCCACGCCGTCCAGCCACAGGACCTGGCTGAAGCCCTTTTCCTCGGCCAGTTCGCCGGCCTTGATGGAAGCAGCATAGTTGCCGCCGCACTTGGTGAAGCCGGTCAGGCCCGGGGCCGCACGGATGTATTCATCTTCGACATAGATGCGGACGGGGTCCAGACCCTCGGCATAGTAGGCGCCGGAGGGAGAGCAGATGATGACGAAGAGATAATGGCGGGAAGCATGCACGCCCAGGCCCACGTCGGTGGCAAAGGCGAAGGGACGGATGTACAGCGATGCACCGTCGCTGTGGGGCACCCAGTCACGGTCCACATCCACCAGGGTCTCCACGGCCTGGATGAAGTCCTCTACCGGGATGGGAGGCATGCACAGACGGTCGGCGGAATCCTGGAAGCGCTTGGCGTTGCAGTCGGGGCGGAACAGCTGAATGGTGTTGTCCGCAGTGCGGTACGCCTTCATGCCCTCAAAAATTTCCTGGGCATAGTGGAAAACGGTGGTGGCGGGGTCCATGGGCAGGCTCCCGTAGGGCACGATACGGGCGTCATGCCAGCCTTCGCCGGCGGTATAATCCATCAGGAACATATGGTCGGTAAAGATCTTACCGAACCCGAGTTTGCTCTCGTCCTGGGGTTTTTCTTTGGGCGTTGTGGTACGCGTGATCTTGATGTCCAACATTTTTTCCTTCTCTCCTTACTATCGCACAAATATTCGCACAAAACAGCTTACGAGGCCGTCTGGCGCCACACCGCGAGGGGCGGTCCGTATAGCTATGCCTTATTATAGCGCTCTAAAGTGCTGAATACAAGACCCAACGGTGAACTTTTGTTGCAAGAGGTTGCTTTTTGCGGTACAATAAGGGCGCGAATCAAACCGCACAGGATAAGGAGAAAGTATCTATGGTCAAGGGTGTTATTTTTGATATGGACGGCCTGATGTTCGACACCGAACGTCTGTGGGATACCTTTTGGGAGCCCTGTTGTCGAAAACTGGGGCTGCCCCAGCCGGGGCCGGAATTCATGGCCAGCGGCCGTGGTCTGGCCGGGGAGAATCTGCTGCGGCATCTGGCAGAGTTTTATCCCCAGATCGACCCCAAGGTAATGCTGAAAGAGGTCTATGCCATTGCGGCGGAGCGGTTCACCCGCCCGGTCCCCTGCAAACCGGGACTGCATGAACTGCTGGAATGGCTGAAAAAGCATCATATCCCCTGCATTGTGGCCAGTTCCAGCCCCCGCCATATGATCGAAAACAATCTGAAAAACGATCATGTGGACGGATACTTTCAGGGCATCGTCTGCGGGGACGATGTGGAACACTCCAAACCGGACCCGGATATCTTCCTGAAAGCGGCCGCCCAGCTGGGTCTGCCCGCCAAGGATTGCCTGGTGCTGGAGGACAGCTTCAACGGCGTGCGGGCGGGCCATGCAGCGGGCGCCGTGACCGTGATGGTGCCCGACCTGGCCCAGCCCGATGAGGAAATCAAACAGCTTTACACCTGCTGCTGCCACGATCTGCTGGAAGTGCGGCAGCTGCTGGAGGAAGGCAAGCTGTAAAGTACCTGCCCTTGTTCTGCCGGAATCCGGCAGAACTTTTTTATTGTCGCCATTTTCAGCCGCTGCCTTTGACAGACAAAAAACCGCCCCCGTGCCTGGCACGGGGGCGGTTTTTATTTGCTGTTCAAGCCGTTACGCTGATACAATCAGGCAGCGGTCTTGGTGGCATGATGGAAGTACTTGTAGCCGAAGGAGTTGGTGTAGACGCCTTCCACATTGGACTTCTGCATGTAGGGGTCGTTGTAGTAGTACAGAGGCACAAGAGCCCAGGTTTCCATCAGCATGTCTTCAGCCTGATGCATCAGGGCAACACGGGCGGTCAGATCGGTCTCAGCCTTGATGCTGGCGATCAGATCGTTGTAGGTATCCCAGTTCTGCGGAGCGTAGGAAGGCACGGAGCCGGTCTCATCGGGACGGCCGAACTGAGCGTCGTTGTTGCCGGACTCGGTGGTCCACATCTCCAGCATGTTGATGGGGTCATCGAAGTCGGCCAGCCAGCCCTGACGGCAGACGTCGTAGTTGCCGGCCTTACGTTCGTTCAGGAAGACGTTCCAGGACTGGGTCTCCACGTCGACGGTGATGCCAACAGCGGCCATATCCTGCTGGATAGCAGCACCGATGGCCTCGTTGCCGGCGCCTTCGTTGGTCAGGTAGGTGAAGGACAGCGGGGTGGAGGAGCTCAGCATGCCGTTGTCGTCGAAGACATAGCCGGCGCTCTCCAGCAGGGAGATAGCGGTCTGCAGGTTTTCTTCGTAGGCATCCTCGGTGGGATCGAAGTAGCCGACGGCCTCGGCATCGGGATAGGTGTAGCTGTCGGTGTTCTGACGGAATTCAGCGCCGTTGGAGTCGCTCATGCCGGCAGGAACGAAGGTGTTGGCCAGTTCCTGGCCAGTCTGACCGATGGTGTCAACGATGTACTGACGGTCGATCAGCAGGTTGATGGCTTCACGCATGGCGTTGGCCTGCTCGGGGGTCTTGCCCTCGAACAGCTTGGAGTTCACGTTGAAGCCAACGTAGTAGGTGCCGATGTTGGTGGCAATGTAGAACTCAGGATCGGTACCGTTGTGCTTGGGGATCTGCTCGTTGGGGATGGTATCGATGAAGTCCAGGTTGCCGGCCATGTAGGCGTTGTAGATAGCGGTGTCATCGGCGCTCAGCATGAACTGCAGGGTCTCGATGGAAACGCTGTCGGCATCGTAGTAGTTGGGGTTCTTGGTGTAGGTCATGCTCTCGTCATGGTTCCAAGCGGTGCAGGTGTAGGGACCGTTGGAGACGAAGCCGGCTTCCAGAGCCCAGGCGCCGGGGTTGGTGCCGTCGGTGTTAGCAGCTTCCACAGAAGCCTGCGGGACCGGGAAGAAGGTCGGGAAAGCGCACAGGCTCAGGAAGTACGGGCAGGGGCTGACCAGGGTGACGGTCAGGGTGTAGTCGGCGGTAGCCTCAACACCCACCAGGATGTTGTTGGCTTCCTGCTCAGCCAGAGCAGCGTCGCTGTACACTTCAGCGGGAGTGCTGTACTCTTCGCCGGAAGCAGCGGCAGCCTCAGCGGCAGCAGCGTCATATTCGGGGTTGGCAACCATTTCCTCGGCAGCCTCGTTCTTGGCGATCAGGCCGTCGAACAGGTAGCTGTAGTCGGAAGCGGTCATCGGGTTGGCGGCACGGTTCCAGCTGTAGACGAAGTCCTTAGCGGTCAGGTCGGTGCCGTCGCTCCACTTGCTCTGACGCAGGTGGAAGGTGTAGGTCATGCCGTCCTCGGAGACGTCGTAGCTTTCCGCCACGCCCGGGGCCAGCTGGCCGTTTTCGTCGTAGGTCAGCAGACCCACGAAGCTGTTGACGGCCAGAACGGCGCCGTCAACGGTGGAGTTCAGAGCCGGGTCCAGACGGTCGGGCTCAGACGCCAGGTTGATGTACAACGTGCTGGTGTCAGTGTTGAGCACAGACTCAGTGGAAGCAGACTCCGAAGTCGCAGCCGCAGAACCGGTCTCGCCGGTGGTAGCGGTGCTGGAAGCGCCGCAGCCAGCCAGGCTGACGACCATGGCGGCAGCGAGTGCAGATGCCATGAGCTTTTTCATTGTTCTTTCCTCCTAGAGATTCTATCAGAAACCCCCACGCAGACGGCGGTACCGCCCGGTGTGGACTCCTCCTGATACAAGGCCCATTATAGATTCCGGTCCCGGCAATTGCAATGCCGGTGGCCAAGCTGTTGCTTTTCAGTTACCATTTTTGGGCAAGATGTCAAATTTCGCACAAGGCATCCCGCCTTACTTTGTAGGTTCTGTTAAGCAATTGCCCGTCCGTGGGCGGCGGACAGGCAAAAATCCCCATTTTTCGGGCCGCAGTCCTTACTTGTTCCAGCAGGCGACAAAGTGACCGTTGCCCCGGTCGGTAAACGGAGGCATGGCCTTGGCGCACTGTTCGGTGGCGTAACGGCAACGGGTACGGAAGGGGCAGCCGCTGGGCATATGCAGCGGGCTGGGCACGTCCCCTTCCAGCACGATACGCTTGGACGCACGGGCGGTACGCGGATCGGGTACCGGCACGGCGGACAGCAGGCTCTGGGTATAGGGATGAATGGGATTGTCGTTGAGTTCGTCGGCGTCGGCCAGCTCCATCATCTTGCCCAGGTACATAACCGCAATACGGTCGCTGATGTGATGCACAACCAGCAGATCGTGGGCAATAAAGAGGTAGGCCACACCCAGCTTCTCCTGCAGGTCCTCAAACATGTTGACGACCTGGGCCTGGATGGAAACGTCCAGAGCGGAGACGGGTTCGTCGCAGACGATGAACTTGGGGTTGACCGCCAGGGCACGGGCGATGCCGATACGCTGACGCTGACCGCCGGAGAATTCATGGGGATACCGCATGGCGTGCTCGGCGTTCAGACCGACCAGCTCCATCAGTTCCATGACACGCTCGTGGCGTTCTTTCTTGTTGCTGCACAGCTTGTGCACGTCCAGAGGCTCCCCGATGATGTCCTCAACGGTCATACGGGGGTTCAGGGAAGAGTACGGGTCCTGAAAGACCATCTGCATTTCCTTGCGGTAGGGCAGCATGTCCACATGGACCTTCTTGCCCATGACCGGCTTGCCGTTGGCGTCCAGCTTCAGCTGGCCGTTCTCGTCGTACTGTTCCCCGCTGTCAAAAATGACCTTGCCGTCGAAAATGATCCGGCCGGCGGTGGGCTTGTACAGCTGGAGCAGGGTGCGGCCGACGGTGGTCTTACCGCAGCCGGATTCGCCCACCAGACCCAGGGTCTCACCCGGGCGGATGGCGAAGGAGACATCATCCACAGCCTTGAGGTGGATGGTCTTGGCCAGGCCGGCACGAACGGGGAAATATTCCTTCAAATGCTCGACCTGCAAAAGGTATTCGCTGTTTGCCATCTTACTTCCCCTCCTTTGCATTCTTTACGTTGAGCCAGCACGAAGCCATGTGGTGTTCGCCCACCTGGAGTTCGGGGGGAACTTCCCGCAGGCAGATCTTCATGGCGGAGTCGCACCGGGGGCAGAAAGCGCAGCCCGCAGGCAGGTCCAGCATGTTGATGGGGGTGCCACCGATGGGTACCAGCCGCTCCTTCATGTTGGAGCCGGAGGGGATGGAACGCAGCAGGCCCTTGGTATACTCGTGGGCCGGAGCGTAGAAGATGTCGTCAGCAGTGCCGCGCTCGCACACACGGCCGCCGTACATGACGATGATCTCATCGCACATGGAGGCAATGACACCCAGGTCATGGGTGACGATGATGATGGCCATGCCCAGCTTTTTCTGCAGATCCTGCATCAGTTCCAGGATCTGGGCCTGGATGGTCACGTCCAGGGCGGTGGTGGGCTCGTCGGCAATCAGGATGTCGGGTTCGCAGGCCAGGGCCATGGCGATCATGACGCGCTGGCGCATGCCGCCGGACAGCTCATAGGGATACTGCTTGATCCGCTTTTCCGGTTCGTTGATGCCCACCAGTTCCAGCATTTCAATGGCGCGGGCCTTGGCCTGGGCCTTGTTGCGGTCGGTGTGCAGCATGATGGCTTCCATCAGCTGGTTGCCGATGGTGAACACGGGGTTCAGGCTGGTCATGGGGTCCTGGAAGATGATGGAGCAGCATTTGCCGCGGAAGGACTGCATCTGCTTTTCATCCCACTTGGTGATGTCCTGGCCCTTGTACAGGACCTGACCGCCAGTGATGCCGCCGTTATCAGACAGAATGTCCATGATGGAATAGGCGGTGACGGACTTGCCGGAGCCGGATTCACCCACGATACCCAGAATCTTGCCGGGTTCCAGGGCAAAAGAGACGCCGTTGACCGCATGCACTTCGCCGCCCTTGTCGGTGGAGAAGGTGGTATGCAGGTCCTTGACTTCCAGGAGGTATTTCCAGTCCTGGCTGGTTTTTACTTCACTCATACTTTGCCCCTCCTCAGCGCTTCAGTTTGGGGTCGAACGCGTCGCGCAGACCGTCGCCCAGCAGGTTGAAGGCCAAGACGATCAGGCAGATGATCAGCGACGGGAAGACCAGCTTCATGGGATAGCTGTTGATACCCGCACGGGCTTCGTTGGCCAGAGAGCCCAGCGAAGGCATGGGCACCTTGACGCCGATGCCCAGGAAGGACAGGTAGCTTTCGGTGAAAATGGCGGAAGGAATCTGCAGCGCCACCGAGATGATGATGACGGACAGGCAGTTGGGCAGGATGTGCTTGCGCAGGATGCGGCCGCTGGGCGTGCCGATGGTGCGGGCCGCCAGAACGTACTCATTCTGCTTGATGGTCAGGATCTGACCGCGGACCAGGCGAGCCATGCCCACCCAGTACAGCAGGCCGAAGACCAGGAACAGGGCGATCATGTTGGTGCCCAGAGACTGCAGCAGAGGCACCTTTTCAATGACCGGCTTCAGGGTCTCGTTCAGAACAACGGAGAGCAGAATGATCATCAGGGTATCCGGCAGACTGTAGATAATATCCACGATACGCATCATGATAATATCCACCGTGCCGCCGCACCAGCCCGAGATGGAGCCGTAGATCAGACCGATGATCAGCACCATGATGGACGCCACCAGGCCGACGGCCAGGGAGACGCGGGTGCCGTAGATCACGCGGATGAAGTAGTCACGGCCCAGGCTGTCGGTGCCCATGACATGGGGGAAGAGCTTTTCGCCGGTCTCCTCCATGTACTGCTGTTCCCGCTGGGACCATTCAAAGGGGGCCAGGTTGGTGGCGGTCTTGTCGCGGCGGCCGTCCACGGTAATGATATCCTCATAGCTGTAGGGGACGAAGAACGGGATGATGATGATGCTGAGCAGCAGCAGGACCAGCACGACGATGCTGCCCACGGCCAGCTTGTTCTTCATCAGGCGGCGGCAGCCGTCCTTGAAGAAGGTCACGCTTTCGCCCATGACCTCCTGCTGTGCCTTTTCGTCGGCGGTGGCGGGTTCAAAATCAGCAGAGCTGAACTTGGACAGATCGATCTGGACCGAAAGAGGGTTCTTTTCGGGCATACCGTTTTCTGCGTAGGTCATTTTCTTTCCTCCTTCTTACTCCAGTTCGATGCGCGGGTCGATCAGCTTGTACACCAGGTCGGTGATCAGGTTGGCCGACACCATCAGGATGCCCAGGAACAGGGTGGTGGCCATGATCAGGGGGTAGTCGCTGTTGTTGATGCTGTTGACGAACTGGGTGCCCAGGCCGCCGATGGTGAAGATGCTCTCAACGACCATGGAGCCGGTGATGATGTAGGCGATCATGGGGCCCACGTAGGTGACGACGGGGATCAGGGCATTGCGCAGGGCATGCTTGAAGATCACCTTGACCTGGGGCACGCCCTTGGCCCGGGCGGTACGCACATAGTCCTGGCTCAGAGCATCCAGCATGCTGGTCTTGGTCAGGCGTGTGATGTACGCCATGGGGTACAAAGACAGAGAAACCACCGGCAGGAAGTAGTTGGGGTTTTCCGCACTCCACACCGGGAAAATGTTCAGCTGCACGCAGAAGACCAGCAACAGCAGGGTGGCCAGAACGAAGCTGGGCACACCGGTGAACAGGGTGGTGAAGAAGATGATCAGCCGGTCCGGCAGCTTGTTGCGGTTCAGGGCCGCAATGCTGCCCAGAACCAGACCCAGAACCACGGCCACCGCGGCAGCCTGCAGACCCAGCTGAGAAGAAACGCCGAAGCGGGTCATCAGGGTGGAGGTAATATCACGGCCGGTCTTCAGGGACACGCCCCAGTCACCGTGCAGGATATTGTTCATATACAGGATATACTGTTCGCCCACCGGCTTGTCCAGGTTGTAACGTGCTTCCAGCACGGCCTGGACCTGCGGACTGGGAGCCTTTTCCTTGTTGAAGGGGCCGCCGGGGATCGCGTTCATCGCGAAGAAGGTGATCAAGCTGATAATGATCACGGTCACGATCGCCAGCAACACACGTTTTACGACATATCGGGTCACGTTCGTTCACTCTCCTCATTAAATACGGGGTCCTGCAGGACCCGCGCTGGCCGCGTGTTTTGAACGGGCCGCCGCCCGTTTTCCCCGCCTGTCCCCCGTTGCGGTGCGGTGCCGGGTCCGGAACACGTTTGTGTGTCTTCGGCGGACACCTTGCCACAAAAAAAAGGAACGACAGCGTTTGATCAAACGCCATCGTTTGAGCAAAGGAATCCTCAATAAAATATCACAAAATTGTAACGTTGTCAACTTTTCCGCCGGACAGAAAAGACCCTCCAAATGTGAAAATTTGCCCGGCACCTGCCGGTACCGGGCAAAAAAAGCTGACTTTATTCTGGGTAAAAAGCCCTTTCAGGAAGCATTTTTATTCATTTTCCGCCAGTTCGGAAGGCATCTTCCAGCCAAAATGATCGGTGTGCAGCCAGGCTTCGGCTGTCTCGCTGCCGGGGGCGCCCAAAGCTTCCCGATACAGGGCCTGAATGGCCGGATTTTCGTGGGAGAAACGCAGAGCGCTGCCTCTGTCAATGCTGTACAGCACCTGTCCGCGGCTGTGAGCCAGTTCCTCGTCGTCCCGGCTGTGGGGCTGTCCCCCGCCGCCGGCACACCCGCCGGGGCAGGCCATGACCTCCACAAAATCGTAGTGCACATGACCGGCGCGCACCGCCTCAATCAGGCGGCGGGTGTTGGCCAACCCGCTGACCACCGCCGTTTTCACACTCGCGCCGCCCAGATCAAACTCCGCCTCCGTCCAGCCGGAGGCACCGTCGGCATTGCCCCGCACTGCGTGGAAGGCTTCCGGCGGTGGATTCTGACCGTTGGCCAGATAATAAGCGCTGCGCAGAGCGGCTTCCATGACGCCGCCGGTGGCCCCGAAGATGACCCCTGCTCCGCTATAGGGCCCCAGGATGGAGTCGAAGGCTTCTTCCGCCATCTGTTCCGGGTGCAGGTGCTCCGACCGGATCATCCGCACCAGTTCCCGGGTGGTCAGGGCCAGGTCCACGTCCCGTCCGGCCTCGGTCTGCATAGTAGGCAGGGCGCACTCCGCCTTTTTGGCCACGCAGGGCATGATGGACACGCTGTAGATCTGGTCCGGACGGACTCCGATCTTGCGGGACAGGTAGTTCCGGGCCACCGCGCCGAACATCTGCTGAGGACTCTTGGCGGTGGACAGCCGGGCGGTCATGTCCGGGTAATGCCCCTTGAGATACCGCACCCAGCCGGGGCAGCAGCTGGTGAACATGGGCAGGAACTGGGTCTCCCCTGCCCTGAAGCGGTGCAGGAACTCGGTTCCCTCCTCCATAATGGTCAGGTCGGCGGAGAAGGAGGTGTCGAACACATAATCGAACCCCAGCGCCCGCAGCACCGCCGCCATCCGGTTGACGGTGGCGACCTCCGGGGGCAGGCCCAGGCTCTCTCCCCAGGCGGCACGCACCGCCGGGGCGATCTGTACCACCGTGACCAGATTGGGGTCGGCCAGGGCGGCAAAGGCCTTTTCGGTATCGCTGCGTTCCCGCAGGGCCCCGGTTGGGCAATGGGTAATGCACTGGCCGCAGAGCACACAGTCGGACTCCTTGATGCGGCGGTTGTGGCTCACATCCACCCGGGTACGGCTGCCGGTCCCGGACAGGTCCCAGACGTTGACCCCCTGGACCTTATCACACACCTGGATGCAGCGCATGCACTTGATGCACTTGTTGGTGTCCCGGTAGAGAGGGAAATCCTTGGGCCACTGGGCCCGGGCACCGGTGACCAGGTCCCGGGGATAGGGGTTTTCCAGAATGCCCAGGTCGTTGGCGATATTCTGCAGGTGGCAGTTGCCGCTGCGCAGGCAGGTGGCACAGTGGCAGTCGTGCTGGGACAGGATGAGCTCCACGTTGATCTTGCGGGTGCGGCGTACCCGGGGGGTGTTGGTGCGGATGACCATCCCCTCAAACACCGGGTTGTTGCAGCTGGGCACCAGGTTGCGCTCCCCTTCGATCTCCACGCAGCAGACCCGACAGGCGCCGATCTCATTGAGGCGCTTGAGGTAGCACAGGTGAGGGATATCCACCCCGGCGGCTTTGGCGGCTTCCAGGATGGTGGTGTGCTCGGGCACGGCCACCGCCTTGCCGTTGACAGTCACGTTTACCATTGGGTCGTCCTCCCTCCCTTGAAGATGCCGTAGCCGAAGTGGTCGCACCGCAGGCAGCGGCTTGCTTCCTGCATGGCTTCCTCCTCAGTCATGCCGCAGGTGGCCAGGGCAAAGTCGGTCCTGGATTCCAGCGGGTTGCGGGCCTTGAGCTGGATGCGGCCGCAGGGCGGCGTGTTGGACAGTTTGGCCGGGGGGATCTCCACATCACAGCGGATGGTGTGGGAAAAGCCCAGGAAACTGTCGATGTTGGCAGCGCCCACCTTGCCCGCCGCCACCGCCCGGATGACGGTGGCCGGGCCGGTGACCGCGTCACCCCCGGCAAACACGTTGGGGGTGCCGGGCACATAGCCGGACAGATCCGCCTTGAGGGCGCCCCGGCTGGTTCCGATGCCGCCCTTTTCAAAGTTGTCGGATTCAATCCGCTGGCCAATGGCGATGATGAGGTAATCACAGGGAATGCGGAATTCCCGCTCGGCGGCATCCCGGGGCCCGGGACGGCCGTCCCGGCCGTAGCCGCCGATAATCTGGGGCTTGGTCCACAGGGCCGCCACCTTGCCGGTTTCGTCGGCCTCAATGCGGTGGGGCGCCTGCAGGGGCAGGATCTGGCAGCCCTCGGCCTGGGCGTCGGCGATCTCCTCCGGCAGAGCGGTCATATCGTCCAGACGGCGGCGATAAACACAGGTCACGCTGGCCGCCCCCAGACGGATGGCCGTGCGGGTGGCGTCCATGCTCACGTTGCCGCCGCCGATGACCACCACCCGCTTGCCGGTGAAATCCAGAGGATGCCCTTCCCCGCAGTTCCGCAGGAACTCCACGGCGGAAAGGACATTTTCACTGTCCTCCCCGGGCAGGCCCAGCTTCTTGTCGGCATGGGCACCGATGGCCACATACAGGGCGTCGTAGTCCCGGCGCAGCTGTTCCACCTGGATGTCGGTGCCGATGCAGACGCCGGTCTTGACCTCCACCCCGGTCCTGAGAATGTAATCAATGTCCTTTTGCAGCACCTCCGGGGGCAGGCGGTAGTCCGGGATCCCGTAGCGCAGCATCCCGCCCAGGCGGTCCCGCTGTTCAAACACGGTGACGCTGTGGCCCATGAGCTGGAGATAGTATGCGGCCGTCAGCCCGCTGGGGCCGCCGCCCACCACCGCGATCCGTTTGCCGGTGGCTTCGGCGGGCGCGGGCGGGGTCTCGTCCCCGCAATGGTCCACCGCATACCGCTTGATCCCGCAGATGTTGATGGCGTCGTCCACCAGACGGCGGCGGCACTGCTTTTCACAAGGGTGCTCGCACACATAGGCACAGGCATACGGGAAGGGATTGTCCTTGCGGATGAGGTCCACGGCGTCCTGGAAGCGGCCTTCCCGCACCAGGGCGATGTACCCGGGGATATCCACATGGGCGGGGCAGACGGTAACACAGGGCACCGGCTGCTTGAGGGAACAGATGCAGCGGCCTTCCCTGGCATGGAGCTCGTAATCCTCCCGGAAGCCCCGCACCCCTTCCAATACCATGGCGGCGGCTTCATAGCCGATGGCGCAGTCGGCGGAATCCGCAATGGCCGCCGCGGTGGATTCGATCAGGTCAATGGTGCCTTCGGGAGCTGTCTGGTCCAGCACGCTCTCGATGAGGGTTTCCAGCTGGGACAGGCCGATGCGGCAGGGCACGCATTTGCCGCAGGTCTGGGCATGGCACAGGCGCAAAAAGTTCAGCGCCAGATCCACCGGGCAGAGTCCCGGCGGGTTGGCAGCCACACGGTGCCCCATATCGCGGCAGAGGTCCTGTACCACCTGCTGGGCGCGGTCCGGGGTCTCAATGGACAATCTTCGCATACATACAATCCTCCGTTGCGGTCCGGAGACCCCTGTCCCCGGCACCTGGATCAGAAAGGCGGCACAGCCATGGCCGCCGTCACGCTGTTTCCAGTATAGGGGATTTGAGCAAAAAGTTCAATAATTTTTTAACATGTTCATAATTATTTTGCAATATGGTAAGCATTCCCGGTCGTATCCCGAAAAAATGCTGCAAAAAAGGGGCGATTCCCGGCGCCACGCACCCCAGGAACCGCCCCTTTTGCTTTGATGGGAAATGTTTATTCTTCCGCCGCCGTGTCCGCCGTCTCTTCCGCCGCAGCCAATTCTTCCTCCCGACGGGTCTGTACCACCACATGGGCAAACTTGCTCATCAGGGGAAGATAGGTGGTGAGAAACACCACCGCCGCCCCGAACGCAAACTGCCGCCGGCGGCTGCGGGGCACCGCCAGTCCGATGAGTACCCCCATGGCACACAGGCAGAACTTGACCAGGGCCAGGTCCTTCCAGCTGCTCTGTTTCAGATATTGGTCCGCATAGGTAAACAGTTTCATGACAGTGACCTCCCTGCGCGGCACACCGCGCCCATGCTCCCCGGCCCTGCTGCGGGTCGGGGGCTCTCTGTGCCCAGTGTAACACAGACGGAGGGGCACCGCAATAAAACAACAAAAAAGGTTTCCCATTTCTGGGAAACCTTGGTGCGCCGGAAGGGGTACCCGCGCTCTTCCCGACAGTCCACCGGACTGTCGGGTCCGGCCGGGACATAAAACGGCCGGACGAGCTGTTCGAGTCCCTTCCGGGAGCAACGGACTGCCTTCCGGCAAAT
>CALWNO010000022.1 GCA_944382785.1 uncultured Gemmiger sp.
CTGGGAGGGGGCTAAAACAGTGGCTTGACCGGTGAGGCGATACTTTATATTACCTTCACCATTTCATTCAACGATAATAAACCAAAGGACTGTAGAATAGTGAGCAAAGGGATGGAGAGCTATGAAGCTGTTTGAAAAAATTCCGGCAAGTTTCTTTTCCATCTTGGCCTCTCCGAACCGGGAACTGTATTGGACCGCGCTGGTTACGCTGCATCATCTGTTGGAATATGACCTGAATATTCCGGTAGAGGATTATTGTATCGCGTTGGGCGATACACTGTCCGATATGGAGCTGACGGCGGAAGACGCTCTGGATGAGGAAGAACAGCGGCTGATCCGGCAACCCAACGGAAAGGTCCGGTGGATCATCCATCGGCTCAAACGTGCCGGGTGGCTGGATACTGAATATCGGGATGGCACCTTTGAGGAGGTCATTGCGCCGCGGGATTATGCCGATCAGATGATCCGCCTTTTGCTGGAGTTAGAGCAATCCGAGACGAAAGAGTACAATTCGCTGGTATTTTCCACCTACAGCGGATTGAAGCAGGCCTACGAAGAAAAATCCGACCGTATGTATGAGGCTTTGCTGACCGCCCGAAGAAATACAGCAGAGCTTTTGCAGGATTTAAAAAGCCTTTACCATAATATCCGATACTATCATCAGATCATCGGACAGGCCGTGGACGTGAACCAGTTGCTGCACGACTACTATGACGAATATAAGGGAATGCTGGACAGGATCTATCATCCCATCAAGACGATGGATTCCTTGCCCCATTACCGGCAGCCCATCCTGGATATCCTCAACGCCTTGCTGGTGGATGATGAGATCATGGAACGTGCGGTGGGCCGGATGGTGCAACTCCACCCGGACGAGGATCCGGCAGAGGCACGCCGTACGCTGGATGGCTACATACAGGAACTATTGAGCAGCTATTCCAATGTGGAAGATATTTTACGGCAGATCGACCGCAAACACCGGGCCTATACACGGGAATCGGTGGACAGCATCAAGTACCGTATGTCGGCAGACCACAGCATTGCGGGCAAACTGACCGACCTGCTGCGGGTCTTGTCTGAAACGACTGCAGGAAAACAACGGGAAGCGATGCTGGACTGGATGCAAAAGGGGATCCAGTGTGAGAATCAAGCCTTTGCCGATGGAGGTTCGCTGTGGCATCCTACTGTGCGCAGCCGAAGAAGTGGTGCTCCGGATCGGCTTGTGCAGGACCCTTCCCCGGAAGAAGAACGGGAATTGTTGCAAACCTTCCAGTCGGACCGGAGCCGGCGGTACTCCATTGCCCGGGCATGGCAGTATCTTGCACATATGTTGGAAGACCGCGAGATGGTAACCAGTGAGGAACTGACACTGGAGAAGGATGACCAGTTTGTCTGGCTGCTGATGGCTGCTGTGCGCTCTACCGATCGCAATGCACCCTTTTCGGTGGAATTTTTGCCGGGAGAGACCGAGAACAATGGATACCGTATTCCTCATATGCGGATCAGCCGGCGAGGAACCATCAGAAGGGCGAAAAAGGAGGAACTCTGATGTGGATGGAAGAATATGAAGCCTTGAATGCAACGGAAAAATCAGAGTTCCGCCGCCTTGCCAACGCGCTGCTCTCCCGCACCTATTTACTGCGCAATGTCTATGATGATCAGAAAAAAATGATGGATCTGAACAGTGATTATCGTACAGCGCGGCGCTTTTTCACGATTTTGCAGGGATACTTTTCTCTGGCGGGGTGGGACCTGTACCGGGACGATGAATATGGAGTGATCTATCTGCGCAATCAGCAAGGGAGCAACCGGGCCCGATTCAGCGCCTTCACCACGATGTTTCTGTACATGCTTCGCCTGATTTATGAGGAAAACCGGCAACAGGTGGAATTGCATCATGATGTACGCACGGATACCTTTGCTGTCATCCACAAGATGAATGCTTTTGGGCTGCTGAAAGACGGACGTTCCACAGCCAAGGACCGGCTGGAAGCCCAGAAGACCCTGGTCCGGTATCAGGTGATCGCCAAAATCGATGGAGGATGGAAAACGGATGGCAACAAGTTGCTGATCTACCCGACCATTTTGTTTTTCCTGCCAAACAGTGAAATTGACGCCATGAGCCGGCAACTGCAGGAGATGCGCAAACAGTCTCAGCAAGAGGCGAGTGACCAAGAGGCAACAAGTGAGGAAGGGGAGGAATCCCTATGAAACGATTGAAGCGGATGCTGCTGGTTAACTGGTACTTTTTTCAGAAAGAAGTCATCGAGTTTGATACCTTGACATTCCTGACGGGGAAAAACGGCACGGGAAAATCCACCATTATCGATGCCCTGCAGCTGGTGCTGCTGTCGGATACAAGCGGTGGTTTCTTCAACAAATCGGCCAACGGAAAGTCCCGGCGGACGCTGATCGGTTATCTGCGGGGAGAACTGTCGGACGATGAAGCGGGCGGCTTTACCTACCTTCGTAACGATCGTTTTACCAGCTATGTAGTGCTGGAGTTCTATGATGAAGAAAAGAGCCGGTACTTTACGGCCGGCTGCTGCTTTGATGTATATTCCGATAACGACACACCCCATGTATTCTTCGGCTACTATGGCGCGATGCCGGAAAATCTCTACATTATAGATGGCCTTCCCATGTCCATTGAAAGATTGCGCCGATGGATGCGCAGCGAACACCCGGAATCCACCCACATGGTAACTGCTACAAACAAGGAATTCCGGGATTATTTATATGGTAAGCTGGGCGGTCTGCAAGCCAAGTTTGCGGATCTTTTCAAAAAAGCGGTACCCTTTACCCCCATCTCGGACATCCAGACCTTCATCACCGAGTTTGTGTTTGGTCATGAGCAGCCGGTGGACATCCATGCCATGCAGGAGACCATCGAGAGCTATACCCAGATGGAACAGGAAGCCGACCGATTGCAGGAGCGCCGGGAGTTGCTGGAAGAGATTGCTGAACAGCATGGAGAATACCAGCGGTTCCGCAACCAGATCCAGACCAATCAATACATAGCCGACCGTGCCGACTGCGATCTGGCAGCCCAGGAGACCGAAGCCAAAAAACAGGCTTTGGCCAGGAAAACCCAGAAGCTGGAACAGGATCGCCTTGCGGTAAAGGAAAAGCAGCGGCAGCGGGAAGAAATCAATATAGAGTATATCCATGTCAAAACAGAGTTGGCCTCTTCCGGCTTACAGCAGCATATTGAGGAGTTGGAAAAAGCCCAAGAGGATCTGAAGCGTCAGATGGACAACTGGCAAACGGAGTATAATAAGCGTAACCAAGCCTTTACCCACCTGACAGCCAAGTGGAAAGAAGTGCTGCGCGGCTGTGACGCGCTGCCCACTGAGCAGACCGAGGCGCTGGGGGAGCGCACCAAGGTAAGCCTGGAAACCTTTGTGCAACAGAGGGGGGCGGCAGTGCAGGCGGTGGCAACACTGACCGGCAAAGAGCTGTCGGCCATCGAACTGCCGGATGCGGAAATAGCTGATCGCGCCATAGGGGCGCTGGATCGCGGCATTGTAGCCCTGCAAGGCAACGTGGATCAGGATCAGCGGGAAGCGGCACAGGCTATTACTACTCTGGTGGAGGAACAGAAATCTCTGCAAGCCGGGCGGCAACACTATCCCGACTCTGTCACCGCGCTGCGGCAAGCTCTAGAAGAGCGTCTAACGGCACAGGCGCAGGGCGGGGCGTCTGTACGGATGGTGGCCGAATTATGGGATGTGCGGGACCCGGACTGGCGCAACGCCGTGGAAGGGTACCTGAATACCCAGCGCTATAACCTGCTGGTGGCAGAGGAGTCCTACCAGGCAGCGGCAGCCATTTATAACGACGTTAAGGATGCGCTCCATATCCACGGGGTGGCGGTGGTAGACATTGGAGCCATCCGCCGGATGCATCCCGAACGGCGGCCGGGAAGCCTTGCGGAGGAGATCGTAACGCGGGACGCCGATGCCCGTCTGTATGCGGATTTCCTTTTGGGGCGTGTGATGAAATGCAAAAACCTGGGAGAACACAACCGACAGGAAATCTCCATCACAAAGGAATGTATGCTGTACCAGCAAAAGGCCATCCGTCATTTGAACCCCAAAGTCTGGGCCCATCCGCTGCTGGGCCAGGGCGCACGCCTGCTGCGGCTGCGGCAGATCAAGGAAGAACTGACCTGCAAGCGCAAGACCAGTGAGCAGCTGTCCCGCTGGATTGTGGCAATAACAAGGATTGCGCGGCGGCAAGGGCTGGGAACTTCGGATCTGGAAGATTGGGAAACGGCCCGGCAGATGCTGACCCGCATTCCGGCAGCCCGGAAAGAATGGGAGGAAAAACAGGCTGAACTGGATGCCATTGACCGGGAACCGTTATTTGCCCTGCAGGAAAATGAACAACAACTGTACCGAGCATTGACGGAATATGATAACCAGATCGCCGCGCTCCAACGTTCCATCGGGGATCAGGAGGGAAAATGTCACGATCTGGAAACACAACAGATCCCCCAGGCCCAGGCCAATCAGGCGCGGCTTTGGCACAGTCTGGAAGAGACCTACCCGGCGGATTGGCGTCAGCAGACGGGAGAACCGCGGTACCAGCAGGAAATTGCCACCCATGCCGGACTGGATGCCGTCAGTGCCAATTTCCGGCGCAGTGCCTCCGCTGCCAAAACTTCTGCGGATAAAGCGTGGAGCGCCCTGCGGGATGCCAGAATGGATTATAACCGTCGCTACCAGATGGGATTGGATGTGGAAAAGCAGGGCAATGCGGCCTTTGATGCGGTTTTGCAGGAAATCCGGGAAAATCGTCTGCCCGCGTATCTGGACAAAATCCGTGACGCCAAGGAAAAGGCAATGGAACAGTTCCAGGAGGAGTTTCTCGGTGTATTGCATACCAACATCAGCAATGCAGAAAGAGCCATCCGGGACTTGAACTATGCGTTGCGCACACCTTTCTCGGAGGATGCCTACGCCTTCCAGGTAAAGCCGAACCCGGAATACCGCCGCTTCTATGATATGCTCACTGACCGCATGAATCTGGAAAGCTATACTCTTTTTGCCGAGCAATTCCGGCAAAAGTATGCGGCGGAGATCGAAGAACTGTTCGGTATTCTTACCGATACCAACACCGGTGACATTGACAAGCGGGTGGAGAAGTACACGAACTATCGTACCTACCTACAATTTGATCTCACAGTAACCACGCCGGACGGCCTAGTACAGCGTCTTTCCCGCATGATGGAGAAGAAATCCGGCGGCGAAACCCAGACGCCCTTTTACATTGCGGTGCTGGCATCTTTTGCCCAGCTCTACCGTATGGACCGTGACCCCCGCGGCAGTACCATCCGCCTGATCGTCTTTGATGAGGCCTTCTCCAAAATGGACGGCGAACGCATCGCCCAAAGTATGAAGATCCTGCGGGATTTCCACTTCCAGGTGATTCTGTCGGCGCCCCCGGATAAGATCGGCGACATTTCCACCCTGGTGGACCGAAACCTGTGCGTGATGCGCAAAGGACATACCACTATTGTCCGTGCTTTTGACCCGCGGGAGGAAGCATATGTTGAGTCTTGAAATTGCGTTGCTGAATGCTCTGCTGGACCGCTACGAACGAAGCCGTGGCTTTAAGGAAAACCGCAGTCAACAGCGGCGGATTCAGCTTCAGATGTATGGCGGCAGCAAAACGGATTTTCCTGCCTATGATATTGAGGACAACTCAGCCCGGATGGCTATCAACGAAGCGGCCGGGAAGCTGGCAGAGCAGGGTGTGATCGAATTGGAGTGGATGCGCGGCCAGGAGGGGCATATCCTGCGCCGGATCGCGCTGTGCCCGGGGGCGCTGTCAGATGCATATCACCGCACCGGCCGGAAACCGCTGGCCGATACAGTGGGGCAACTGGAAAGACGGCTGATGCAGGTACAGCAGTCATCCTCGGCACCTTGGGTCTGCCGGTATCTGCAGGAGGAACTGAATTTTCTGGAAAAGAACCGGCGTCCGAGAGCGGCCTTCCCGTCGGAGGAAGCCGAGCAAAACGACTGGCTGACAGTGCTGGAAATGCTGGGAACACGGGCACCAGAGCAGCCGCTTCTGGAACGGGTGTTTTCCCTGCGATACCTGGGAAGCAGCAAGGCATTTGAAAAGCACCACCGCGCCCGGTTGCTGGGCGTGCTGCGCAAGGATCTTCCGTTGGATACCGAGGAGATGAGCGAGGAGGAACTGTTGCGCCAGGCAGGACTGGAAAAATATCCCGAATGGTTTTCCTTCTGTGGTGCGGTGCAGCTGATCTGGCCGGACGGAAAAGCGCTAGATATGGCTCCTTTGCGGGATGGCCTCCAGATCAGCGCGGCAGACACCCCACAGGTACAGATTTCCTACGCCCCACAGGTCCGCACCCTACTGTTTGTGGAAAACAAGGCCAACTATTTTGACACCATCCGCAAGCACCCTTCTCCGGAGCGGGTCGTGGTGTTTCATGGCGGGTGCTACAGCCCCCAGCGGGGCCGGTTTTTCCAGCAGCTCTGCCGAGCGGCGGGACCCCAAATCCAGCTGCTCCACTGGGGAGATATCGACTGTGGTGGTTTTCAGATGGACAGCCGTTTGCGTCGAGAGATTGATTCTCGTATCCGGCCCTGGCGTATGGATGTGGAACAGCTCCGGGCGCACCGGGCGCAGGCAGAACCGTTCTCCGAAGCATACGCGGCAAAACTGGAACGCCTTCTGCAAGACCCCTGTTTGCAAGACAGCCGGGAGGTTCTGTTGTATATGTTGCAGCATCATCTTCGGCTGGAACAGGAAGCTCTTCTGGAGGAGTGAAATTATCAATTTTGGTAAAGACTGTCAACAATTTTCTGTGAAATTTCATTTGGAAGCGAGGGAAAAATGGATCAATTTCAATCTGCAGATTTGGGCAAGATAAAAAGCGGAATCGTTACTGAAACCTCAAGATTTGGCCTTATTGTAAACTCCGAAGGAAAAACAGTTTTTATCCCAGCTTCACTTTCGGCTGTTTTGAGATCTGATGAATGGCCGGACGAAGTTTTTGAAGCTGTGTTGCATCGGTTTGGCAACAAATTCATTACATTCCAATTGATGCAATCGAAATCCATGATTGTTGGCTCCATTACAGGCGCGGTCACCCAACTAAAACAAGCAGCAAAACCGATGCCTTTTTCTGACATTCATGCGGGAGTTGTATACGAAGGACGTATCGAAAACATCTGCCAATATGGGGTTTTCGTTGACATAGGAAATGTCACTGTATTCGTACACAAAACCTGCTTGCTGAATCCAGGTGAGTGCCCTTTGGATTTTTATATTCCAGGGAATCGAATTGTGGTGCGCATCACTGAAATCGATGGCGCAAAGGAGCGCGTATCAGGAGAAGAATATCATCCGTAAAGGAAGGAAAGCAAACACTCTTGCGAAGTTTTCCGCAGGAGTGTTCGCCTTAACCGCCACTCAATACAGGGACCTTTTAACAGCCACACGGCAGAATGGGAGTTCCTGGCGCTTGCGGCCATTCTCTTACCGGGCTATAATGGAAGAAACTATCGATTCTTGATGCAATCGTCCGGAATTTGTAAGGAGGTATCCGGAGTGAACGATACCAACGCGGAACAAATCAAAGAGGCACCGGCCGTTCAGCTGATTCCGCAGCTGACGCCGGTGATCAACTATGCCTTACAGCAGAACCGGCTGCCGATTCTGCCCCAGGTCACCATTCAAAACCATACGGATACAGCGCTCTCCGGAGTAACCCTGACTGTGGAAAGCAACCCGGCCATGTTGCTGCCCTTTACACAGCAGATCGAACAGATCCCGCCCCAATCCGAATATACGCTGCAGGGACTGGATGTACAGGCTGACCCCGCCTACCTGGCAGGACTGACTGAGCGGGTGCGGGGGCGTATTACGCTCAAGCTGACCTGTGGCACCGATACGCTGACGGAATACAGCACCGAAGCCACTGCCCTTGCTTTTGATGAATGGCACGGGACGGCCTTTTATCCGGAATTGCTCTGCGCCTTTATCACGCCGAACCACCCGGAAATCACCAAATTGGCCGCACGGACGGCAGACTATCTGGGAAAATGGAGCGACAATCCCTCGCTGGATGCCTACCAGAGGAAAAATCCCAACCGGGTGCGGATGCAGGCTGCAGCGGCCTATGCGGCCCTGCAGGAACAGAACATCGTCTATTCGGTGCCGCCCGCCAGCTTTGAAGCCGTGGGGCAGCGCGTGAGGTTGTGTGATGCGGTGATCCAGCAAAAAATGGGCACCTGTCTGGACCTAACTTTATTGTATGCGGCTGTGCTGGAGGCCATCGGTCTGCATCCCTTGCTGATTTTGCAGCCAGGGCATATTTTTGCAGGGGTATGGCTGGAAGAGCAAACCTTCCCCGAAGCGGTGCAGGACGACCCCAGTCTGCTGACCAAGCGTCTGGCGGACGGCATCGGCGAGGTGGCCGTGGTGGAATGCACGGCCCTGACGGCGGGAAAATCCCTGGACTTTGACGGGGCCTGTGCGGCAGCAGAGCGGGAACTAGCTGAACCCATTGAGTACATTATAGATGTGAGCCGTGCCCGCCTGAGCGGTATCCATCCATTGCCGCAGCGCATCCTGACCGATACCGGCTGGCATATCGAAACGGCGCAGCGGGATTCGTCGGAAGTTACCGGCGCCCCACAGGAACGCGCAGAAAACATCAAGGTGGAAGAGGGAACTGCGCCCAAACCGTCGGGGAAAATTGCCCAGTGGGAACGTAAACTGTTGGATCTGGGACTGCGCAACCCGCTGATTCATCTGCGCCTGACCAAGCGGGTCATCCCCATTCTGACCGATTCCCTGGGACGGTTGGAAGATGCCCTTTCCGACGGGGAGGAATACGGGATCGGTCCTCGCCCGGCGGAATGGGAACAGAAGGAGGCGGATCGACGCGACCCGGAACAATATGCAGATCTGGGACCGTATCAAGCGTTGATCCACTCGGAGTTTGAGAACCACCGGCTGCGTTCCGCCTTGAGCGCAGCGGAGCTTTCTCAGGCAATTACCGGTTTGTATCGGGCAGCGCGCACCTCCCTGGAGGAAAACGGCGCGAACACGCTGTATCTGTCGCTGGGTCTTTTGCGCTGGTATGAAACCAAAACCAGTGAGCGGCCGCGCTACGCCCCCATTGTGTTGCTGCCGGTGGAGATCGTACGAAAATCCGCCAATAAAGGCTATGTCATTCGCCTGCGGGAGGAAGAACCCCAGCTGAACATTACCATGCTGGAAATGCTCAAACAGGATTTCGGCATCACAGTAAGCGGACTGGACCCTCTGCCCCAGGACGAGCACGGCGTGGATCTGCGCACCGTGTATACCACCCTGCGCCGGGCCGTGATGGCACAACCCCGGTGGGATGTGATCGAAGCTGCCTTTCTAGGCATCTTCTCCTTTACCCAGTTTGTCATGTGGAACGATATGCGCAACCGGGTGGAAGATCTACAGCGCAACAAGATTGTGCGAAGCCTGGTGGAAGGAAAGCTGACCTGGACACCGCAGCCTATGCAGCCGGATGCAGCCGTGGATGAAAAGGGCGCTCTGCTGCCCATCCCGGCGGATGCGTCGCAGCTGTATGCCATTGAGCAGGCTGCGGCCGGGCAGAGTTTTGTGCTGCACGGACCTCCGGGAACTGGCAAGTCCCAGACCATCACGGCGCTGATTGCCAACGCCCTGGCGCAAGGGAAAACCGTGCTGTTTGTGGCGGAAAAGATGGCAGCACTTTCGGTGGTGCAGAACCGGCTGGAAAAAATTGGAATTGGTCCGTTCTGTCTGCAGCTGCATTCCAATAAATCCAAAAAGCGAGATGTGCTGGACCAGCTGAAAGCAGCCTCCGAAGTAGCCCATGGCCAGCCGCGGGAGTCCTGGAAAAAACAGGCCGAGGAAGCCGCCAAACTGCGCAGTGATCTGGATGCCTATGCCCACGCACTGCACAAACAGCGCGCCTGCGGTTCCAGCCTGTTTGAACTGGTCAGCCAGTACGAGGATTGTAAAACCGCCCCTAGTGTGGTGCAACTGCCGGCTTCTTTTGCAGCGGAAGCAACGGGGGACTCTCTGCGCGCCCAAGAGCGGCTGTTGGGACAGCTTACCGCCGCCTGCCAGGAAGTTGGCAATCCAGCGCAGCATCCGCTTCGCTGGATGGGACGCACCGATTATACCCTTTCCCTTGGAACAGACCTGGCGGCGGCACTGGAAAAGATGACCGCAGCGCTGGATGCGTTGGAACAGGCAGGAAATGCTCTGTCCGCCAAAACGGCCCGGTCCACGCAAACGGTGGAAGACTGGAAACAGCTCTGTCAGCTGGCGGAAGTACTACTGGCATGGCAGCAGCTCCCCTGGGCAAAGTTGCCGGAAACAGCCGTGGATGCAGACCATCTCACCCAAATGGAGCAATACGCCGATCATACAGAAGCGGCACGGAAGCTGGCAGCGACGCTGGCTGAGCGTTGGCAGGAAAGCTTTTTGCAGCAGGATGCAGCCACCTGGAAAAACGCCTGGACACAGGCAGGACTACAGTGGTTGATTCCCAGATGGTTTGCCCAAAACCGGATCTGCAAATTGCTGGCTCCCTATGCTAAGGAAATGGTCCAGCGGGATGCCTTGCAGGCCGATCTGGATACCCTGGCACAATGGCAGCAGGAAGAGCAGGCAGCGGAGACACTGCGAAACTCACTGCAGCCGCTGCTGCAGCTGCTGGAACCGGAGCAGACGGAGCCGGAAATGCTGCGTACGCTGGCGGCAACAACCCGACAGCTGAACGCCCGCTTGCAGGAACTTGGTGCGGGAAAGACAAAGTCTTTGCTCGCCCAGGATGAGGAAGCCACTGGACGCCTCTGCGAAGAACTGCTGCAGGCCCAGGCGCAGAAAAAAGCCGCCTGGCAGGGGCTGAAGCCGCTGCTTTGCCACACCCAGGGATTTGCCTCGCAAACCCCGCCAGTAATGCGGGAAAACATCCGGATTATGCTGGAACACCTGGACACCGCAAAGGACTGGTGTGTGTGGAGCCAGACCTGCGAAACTGCGCGGGAGGCGGGCATGGAGCCGCTGGCCGAGGCTTTGTGCCACGGTTTGCAGCCGGAACAAGCGGCACCCGTATGGCATCGCGCGGTTTCCATCGCACTGATTCTCTCGGTGGTGGAAAGCGAACCTGTTCTGCGGCAGTTCCGCGGCAGTGTGTTCAATGAGACCATCCGCCAGTTCAAGGAGCTGGATGCCCATCTGACCGAATTGGCCCGGACCGAAATCTACTGCCGTCTGGCGGCCCAGGTGCCGGACTTTACTCAGGCAGCAGCCAACAGTTCCGAGGTGGGCATTCTGCAGCGCGCCATCCGCAGCGGTGGGCGCGGCATGAGCATCCGCCATCTGTTCGAAGAGATTCCTACCTTGCTGCCGAAACTTTGCCCTTGTATGCTGATGAGCCCCCTTTCGGTGGCGCAATATCTGGACCCCCACCAGCCGCCGTTTGATCTGGTGGTGTTTGATGAGGCGTCCCAGCTTCCCACCTGCAAAGCGGTTGGCGTTCTGGCGCGGGGCAAAAACGCCGTGATCGTGGGAGATCCCAAACAGATGCCGCCCACCAGTTTCTTTACAAGCAATACAGTGGACGAGGAAAATCTGGAACATGAAGATCTGGAAAGCATTCTGGATGACTGCCTGGCATTGAATATGCCCCAGAGCCATCTGCTCTGGCATTACCGCAGCCGTCATGAGAGTTTGATCGCCTTCAGCAACCGGGAGTTCTACGACAACAAACTGTATACTTTCCCGTCGGCGGATGACCGGCAGAGCCGTGTGCGGCTGATCCATGTGGACGGCTGGTTTGACCGCGGCAAGACGCGCCAGAATCTGGCGGAGGCGCAGGCGGTTGTGAAAGAACTGTCCCGGCGGGCCCATGACCCGCAGCAGGCGGGATATAGCGTGGGCGTTGTCACTTTCAATGTGCAGCAGCAAACGCTGATCAGCGATCTGTTGGATGAAGCCTGCAAAACCGATTCCCAGCTGGAAAGCTGGGCCTTTGACGCTGCGGAGCCGCTGTTCATCAAAAACCTGGAGAATGTGCAGGGCGACGAGCGGGATGTCATCCTCTTTTCCATTGGATACGGACCGGACAAGCAGGGTAAGATGACGATGAATTTTGGACCTCTGAACCGGGAAGGCGGCTGGCGCCGTCTGAACGTGGCGGTTTCCCGTGCAAGGAGAGAGATGGTCGTTTTTGCTACCCTGCGGCCGGAACAGATCAACTTGTCCGGTACTTCCGCAAAGGGCGTGGCGGCCCTCAAAGACTTTCTCAACTACGCAGCGGACGGAAGTCTGCAGGAAACGGCAGTTTCCGCCACGGAAAGCCACACGGTCCACGGAATCGCGCGGGATATCTGCAACGAACTGGCAAAGAACGGCTGGAAAACCCACTGCATGGTGGGCCATTCTCAGTACCGCCTGGATATCGGCGTGATTGACCCGGCTCATCCGGGACAGTATCTCCTGGGAATCCTTCTGGACGGAAACACCTACCGGGATGCCCGTACCACCCGTGACCGGGAGCTGGCACAGGAAGCTGTATTGGAAGGCCTTGGATGGGAGCTGCATCGGATCTGGACGATGGACTGGCTGGAAAGCCGCAAGAAAGAACTGAACCGCCTGTTGGAGCATCTGCAGGCACTGAAAAACAAACCGCACACCGCGCCAACGCTCCCTGCGGCAGAACCGGCGCCGGTGCGGCTGGCCAATAAACCGGATCTTGTGCAAGCTCCGGCAAAGAAAGCTGCCCAGCCGCCGATCTACCGTGCGACGCGGCTTCCTGCGTATGCGCTGGATGCAGATGCCTTCCTGGAACCTCAGAATCAGAAACGAATCATCCGGGCGCTGGCTGATGTTCTGGAACGGGAAGCACCCATCCGGGAAAGTCTGCTGATCCGCCGTGTGACCCAAAGCTTTGGCATTGCCCGTGCAGGGTCCCGCATTCAGAGGTATCTTGTACAGATGCTTTCTGCGGCAAAGCTGCAGACCACAACGCAGAATGGGGAGCGCTTTTATTGGACGCCCAAACAAAATCCCGACCACTATGAAATATACCGTACGGCCGGAGAAGGCGACAATAAACGGGATGCGCGGGATCTTCCGCAGCAGGAAATTGCCAATGCGGCTGTAGCTGTTTTGCAGAATCAGATTGGCCTTCCGGAAGAGGACCTTGTGCGGGAAACGGCCCGCCTGCTGGGCTATACCCGGCTGGGCACTTCGGTAAAGCCTGCTATGGAAGCCGGCATTGCCTATGGGCAGCAAAAGGGAATCCTTTGCCAGTCCCGTCCGGGGTATTACACCTTGGCAGATTCATAATTTTCAGGTCTAATTCCTTTACCGAAAAAGTCACCGTTCAAAAATGAACGGTGACTTTTTATATATAGAGTAAATAATTTGTCGACACGCCCATACACAAGCAGCCAAATCTTCACGCCGCCGCGTTGGCGTTGATGCTGTCGATGGCGTGTTTGACTTTCGCCCAGAGGGACAGGTCGGTGAAAACCTCCACCACGCTGCCCTGGTCGGTGAAGGGCGGCTCCTGCAGCACAGACAGGTCCTTCATCACACCGTTCTTGACGATGTACTCCACGATCTGGTTGACAAAATAGATCTGGCGGCTGTCCAGGTTCGCCCCGGCCAGGTATTCCGCAAAGGCGTTCTTGGCGGCGTTCATGTCCATGCCCACGATCTCCCGCACAAACTCGCCCAGGGGTTTCTGGCCGCATTCCGCCTCGTAGTCCTGGCGGGTGCCCACATCGGACCATAGGATTTTTTCCAGCTCGGCCACGTCCTGTTCGGTCAGGGGGATGTTGGAGCGCAGTTTGGCCACGGCCACGTTGTCCTGGTGCTGGCGCAGATAAAACTCCGCCTTGGCCTTGTAGTTTTTCAGGTCGTCGTTTTCCAGGTCGGATTCCTTCCATTCCACCGAGAGCAGATCATCGGTGAAGTTGGTCAGGTAGGGAGTCACGCCCCGGGGCAGATACTTCATCAGGTCGCGCAGGGATTTTCGGATGTGTTCAAACTCGTTGATACCCGCGTTTTCCAGATAGTCGGTGTGCAGGATCTTCTCGATCAGATCCGACTGTTCCCGGATCTCCGGGATGTTGGCCACCCCGGCCACAGCTGTCACCTTTTTGCGCAGGTCCTTGCGGGCGCGGGTGTAGGTTTTGCCCACCAGATAGGCCAGTTCGATGCCGTACATGAGGGCGTCGAACCGCACGGCGCTGGCCTCATCCGCATCGGGCAGAATCAGCGGGGCCACTTCCTCTTTCAGGTCCAGGGTGTCCTCATAGGTGAGGGCCAGATACCCCTGGGGCTCGCTGAACTTTTCCACATACCGCAGATGCTGGCGCACGGCGAAGTTTTCCCGGTCCAGCTCCCGGGCCTTGGCCAGCATTTCCTCCACCAGAGCCTGGCGGAAGGGAATCAGCTCCTCGGTCTGGTAGGCCAGGTCCTGCAATTTGAAGATAATCTGTGCTTTCAGAGAAAAAATGGCGCTTTGCAGGGGCATCTGGTTGGCGCCGGCCCGCTCCTTCTTCATGCGGAAGAACTCAAAGTTGCCGCACAGGTCGAAGGTGTAGAATTTGTCCTTGTCCTTGCCGTCCATCAGCCCCGGGCACAGGCGGGTGCCGCGGCCGATCATCTGCCAGAATTTGGCCTTGCTCATCACCTTTTTGAAGAACACCAGGTTCAGCACTTCGGGCACATCGATGCCGGTGTCCAGCATATCCACCGAGATGGCGATCTGGGGCAGCTTCCCGGCGTCGGAAAATTCATCGATGGCGCTCTGGGCGTAGGTCATATAGTTGTCGATGACCTTGGCGTACCCGGACAGGTGGGGGTACTGCTTGTTAAAGACGTCCCGGATTGTTTCGGCGTGGCGGTGGTTCTTGGCAAAGATGATGGTCTTGCCCAGCTTTTCGCCGTAGTCTATTTTCAGCCCGTGGGTCATCAGCAGGTCGAGGGCCTTGCGGATGGTATCCTCGTTGAAGAGCCATTCGTTGAGGGCGGAGGACTGGATGCGTTCGGGGAGTTCGCCGTTTTCGTCGGTGAAGGTAGCCTCGTACTCGGCCTTTTCCTCGGGGGATAGCTCGTCGTAGACGATGCCCTGTTCCAGGAATTTGAGTTTGCTTTCCACCGTGCGGTAGTCCACGAGAAACCCGTCCTTGACGGCCTGGGCCAGCTCATAGCCGTAGGTGGGCACGCCGTTCTGCAGCTCAAAGACTTCGTAGGTATTTTTGTCGATCTCGTCCTTGGGGGTGGCGGTCAGGCCGACCAGCGGGGCGTCGAAGTAGTTGAAGATGTCCCGGTATTTGTTGTAGATGGAGCGGTGGGCCTCGTCGCAGATGACCAGATCGAAGTGGCCCACCGTGAAGAGTTTGCCCTCCTCGTCGTGGACGGTGTCGATGCAGTTCATCATGGTCTGGTAGGTGGAAAAGACACAGTGGGCGGCGGCGTTGTCCTTTTCCTCGCAGAGGTTGGTGACCGACAGATCGGGCAGCAGGTTCACAACGCTGCGTTTGGCCTGGGTGACCAGAGAATTGCGGTCGGCCAGAAAGAGGATGTTTTTCACCCAGCCACGGCGCAGCAGCACATCGCACAGGGCAATGACGGTGCGGGTCTTGCCGGAGCCGGTGGCCATGACCAGCAGGGCCTTGCGGCGGTTCTGGGCAAGGGCCTGGCAGGTGGCCTTGATGGCGCCCTCCTGGTACCAGCGCCCGGCGATGTTGCGGTCCACCCGGATGTTGTCCAGTGGTGTGCGCATGGTGCGCAGATTGAAGAGTTTTTCCAGGTCCCGCCGGGAATAGAAGGCAGCCACCCGACGCTCGGGGTAGGTGCCATCTTCCAGTCGAGTATCAAAGCCGTTGGTCAGAAAGATGACCGGGCGGCGTCCGCATTGCTTTTCCAAAAGGTCGGCGTAGAGTTTGGCCTGCTGGCGGCCCCGGGCGGGGTCCACACAAGTTTTCTTCGCCTCAATGACGGCCAGGGGGCGGTGGGCGTCGTCGTAGAGCACATAGTCGGCAAAGCCCTCCCCTGCCCGGTTGGGCATACCGGGGATGGGGACTTCGTTGAGCCAGTTTTTGCCCTCCACCCAGCCGGCATCCCGCAGCATGGCGTCAATGTAGAGCTTGCGGGTCTTGTACTCGGACAGATCCAGCGGTTTGGGGGTATAGCCGGGCTGCTGGGCAGCGCGCCGTTCGGACAGTTCCTTGCGCAGGGCCTGGTTTTCCGCCATCAGGGCGTCCAGGTCCACCTCGGGCGCCGCAGGCACCGGCCCGCCGGGCTGCCGGGAGAGCAGGGCGGGGTTGAAGGTGCCGGGGGTGTAGTGGGTTCCGTAACAGCAGGCCACAAAGTCCATGAAGTACCAGAGGTTTTCCAGGCAGAGGGCGGCCTCCTCGGGGGTGACGGGCTTGCGGTCGGCGTGGTTGGCGGAGTTGCCGGTCTGGCGTATGTAGTTCAGACGCCGCCACAGGTCCTTGTCCACAATGTCGCGGAATTCCTCGGCGTTCAGCAGGCTGACCAGCCGATCGTCATAGGGAGTAACCAGCCCCGAATCCACCGAGTACATCCATTTGACCGCAAACTCCATGGCCCGGCGACAGTTCACCGCGCAGGCCGCCGGGTCGATGGCATAGATTTTTTCCGCCGCCACCGCTGCCTGGGCAAAGGAGGCAAACTGTGGCTCGGAAAGGAGAAAATCGAAGTTGGTCATGGTGGGTCACATCCATTCTCGAGTAGTACGAATTGCAATAGCATCATGTGAAGAAAAGAAAGGGACTTGCCTGACCAAAGATAGAAGATACCTTTCGTTAGGTTCTGTTTTGGCCAAGGCAACTATACATTTTTTATCATGTTGCTCTATACGGCACAGATTCAAATAATTTATGTCCTTATACTTGGCACAGAAGTAGCCACAGTCATCGGCATTCGACACCCAGAGCAAGAAACGCCTTTCGCTAATAGGGAACATGAATCCAAAATGTCCTAATGCTTCCTTGTTTTTATCAGGGCAAATGAACAGAAAAACCATGCCGTCTGTAAGAATAAGTGGAGGGCAAATATATTGTGGATGAACTTCTACCAGTAGCAAATTAGAGGGAAATCTAATGCCCGTATCAAAAACATGGGATAATATAAGGTCAGAGTCGTCTTCTGCTCTTTTACTGCTTCGCTGAAGCAAAAAGTTTTGCAGAAGAAGTTTTGATATGAGCTTCTTCTTTTTCTCGTTCTCTATGACAACGCTATTAAACTGTGCCTCTACAAGACCACAAGAACCCAGTATTTTTTGTCTCGCAATAGGCCAATGGACGAGTTCTTTAAGTAATGGTGCTAGCTTGTTTTCGTAGCTATCTCCACTTAGAACATTTTCTAAATTCTGCCCCCAGGGTTTATACCTCGAAAATAGATTTTTTATATTTCGGATCTCTGCCGTTGCTGTGGAAAAATCATATTGTAAGAAGGTACGTGGGCCATCTTTAGCTGTAAAATTTCTAGAAATCATTTGAGACAGATAATGCATATTTTTGGTTTTGCTCATATTATACACTTCCATCAAAAATCTATCACAAAGCTAGCATCCTTCCAAACAAAGATCAGCTTACTAATTATCACCTACTGCTGTTGCTATGTATTTGCGGAGCGCTTCTTCAATTTTCTTTTTGCCTGCAATCGTATTTTCGTAAAAAATGGTTCTATAGCCGCTCACGTCAAAGGGCAAATTGGTTCTTTTTTGCCTGTCTGCAAGAAGAATTGTCGTTTTTCTTAATGCATGCGCATATCCCAGTTCATAAAAAACATTTGGGTTATCCATTGTAATATCACATATTATAACAGAGGCCGCCTGAATTTCTCGAATAATATCATTTATAATAGGTGTAGAAGCATAATTTTCATCAGCTCTGATAGCTTCCAAGCCTAATTTTTCAGATTGTGGCTTGATAACATCCTGATACAAATCATCAAACGCCTGTTCAAATTTCATCACACAAAATACACTAGGCTTTTTTGTCTGCATTTTAATGTTCTCTATGCGCGCTTTTGCTCCATTACAGACATATAAACCACAAACACCTGCAAAATCATTCGTGGCATCCATATATTCCAGAACCTTGATATCATTCAAATATAATACTATGGTTTTATTTCCGACTTCCACACAAATCGAGTATTTAGTTTTATCAAAAATCGCATTTGGCCTGCCGCCATAAGCGGGCGTCCCCCAGTTTTTCCCACTAAGGAAATCAACAGACCATCCACAAACTTGGTTTCTGATTCCAACTTGATAAAAGGATAATTCACTATTCTGATTTTTGAAATTCAGTTCGATGCCTGCGCGGGTATCTGGAAAAACCGCATCAAAGGATATTTCAAAAGATATCTTTCCTTCACGGAAATCGCCTAAAAGAATGTCTCCAAACATGGAATGCTTTTCCCCGATATTTGTTGTCGGATTAACCAATCCCACTTGTTGCCCCTCGAAATCAAGGATAGTAGGTTGTTTTTTAGATTCCTTAAAGGTTCCACTATTAACAATATACTTTAGCACAATATCACCTTCTTTAATGGATGTCAGCGAGGTGTGTTATTCTACCGGCGGCAAGACCGTAAGGCCAAGTGCAATTTTGCTATCGTGGTCGCCAAATTTATGCCATTCCTTGTTTTGAGTAGCTGTACAAAACAGAAATGCTTTTTGTGACACATTTTTTGGTTCTAATGAAATAACAAATTTATTGGAATTGTAAAACTGAGAACAATCCGTTTTTAGCATACTCCACTTAATAGTATATTCCTCTTTTCTAAAAGAAGAGTCAACTTCAACCTCTACGGAGTACTTGTCTCCGCATTGAAGATTTTGGGGAACGTTGAAAGTCACACCAAGCGAGTTCTTTTCTTTATCTCCTACATAAAATACGTTTCCCAGCGAATCAGAAACCCGAATGATTTGAGGTACATTAAACATCTTTTCTTCGCCCCGTGCCTTATAATATTTTTTTAACCCTTCGACAAAGTCTTGAGAATAACATATTGCTTGTTCAGCTTGACGCACTGAAATCGGATTTGCATGCGATACCGCATTTCGAATGGGAACCAGCCGATTCAAGAATTCAAAAGCTTCGGTATTACCTTGAGGATACACATAATCTAATGCCTTCTTAAAATATTTTTCATACCAATCTTTTTTGCAAAGAAAGTAAATAAGTTGATCGATAAATAAAGCATCTACTGGTCGGGGGAAACGTTCTGGTTCTTTCTTTCTCATATTGGAAACATGTTCACGAATTTCTTTTTTTACCAGGGACTCACCGTTAGGCAAGCACTTCTCTATGTAATTTTCTCCATAATTCTCTACCATTTTTTCCTGTACTAAGCGCCTTCCCCACATCTCAACAGCTTCTATATTCTGTCTGCAAAAAGTGCGAAGCTCTTCTTGTGTATATTTGTAGTACATGGTTCACCTGCCCCTAAAATACTGTTGCATAAGGGAGCTTTTTAATACTTCCAACATGTTAATGCTTGCCGCAATTGTTTCCTTCAACTTTGTCATGTTATTTACAAAATTTCCCAACTGTATTTGCTGAGACATAGGAGGAACTAAAATTTGTAATATTCGCAAATCTGACAAATTAATCTGTTGAAGAGTAGCTCCTCTGGTGTGTTCTTGGATATAGTTTTGGCTTTCGTCTGTGTTGAGATATGTATTTAGATAGACGGGATTGATTTTATTGCGATCGTATCGAACAACAGCAATACCCCGCGTCACATTCATACCAGTACAATCATGGTTTGATAAGGCGGTAATGCCAGTTGTCCCTCGAACAGTAATTAATAACTCGTCACCTGTCAACTCGGTTTTTTTAAAGGCATCACCAATTGACCGATCAATATGCTTGATGGATTCCATAGAGATTTTTCCATCCACTAAATCTACCGGGCGGATGACACCCATATCACCGGTTCCATCATTGCCTGGCTGTACAATTCCATAGGATAACCCTGCGCCCTCGACAATAAGGTCAATGAGAGGTTTGCGTGGATAATTACAATCCCCGAACATCTCCACAAAGCGGGATTTGACCAGCAGGTCCAGCTTGTCCAGCTGGGCGCGGCGTTGGGCAATCAGGTCGGTGACCTTGTCCAAAACGGCGGCAATGCGGCGCTGTTCTTCTATGGGTGGCAGGTAAAACGGCAAAGCATCGAATACAGGTTTTGTCAGATGCTTCATCGTGGCACCGTGCGCTGATGTGGCGGCCTTTTCCAGAATTTCACCTGCTTGATGGACAAAAAAACTTTTATCTACTTTGGCCTTATCAAAAACAACTTTGAAGATGTGCTGGTTTAAAACCGCTTTCTCGCCATGCCAGATATATACGCCCAAACTTGCCGACCACGAGATTAAAACATCGCCATTATTGACTTCATATTTTGGCGCGTATTTTCCATTGTATCGGTTTGTTTGGTAGGAGTTCCCGCTTAAATCTTGGATGCGAATAATGGGAACACCCTCATCAGACCAATCTTCCGGCTTAAACGGGTAGCCGTTAATATAAGTCGCAATTTCCCCCAACTTCGCCATCACAGCATCCCCTCCAGTTCCGCCAGGCCCTGGGTGATCTGCATTTCCAGCTCGTGCAGATCGGCCAGAATCTCGGTCGTAGGCGGGTACTCCACCGGCACATACTCCACCTGCTTGTACTTGTTGATGGAAAGGTCATACCCGTTTTGGGCGATCTCCGCCTTGGGCACCAGAAAGGACTGCTCGGTGCGGGCGCGGTCGGTTTCCGCCGCCCGGTTGTGGAACCGGGCAATAATATCGGGGATGTCGTTCTCCTTGACTTCGGTGCGCTTGTCGTCCAGGGAAAAACCGTCCGCCTTCATATCATAGAACCACACCTCATCGGTGCCGCCGTGGCCTGTCTTGGTGAACACCAGCACCGCCGTGGACACCCCCGCGTAGGGCTTGAACACCCCGCTGGGCATGGAGATCACCGCCTCCAGACGGTGGTTCTCCACAATCTCCTTGCGGATGGCCTTGTGTGCCGTGGAGGAACCGAACAGCACCCCGTCCGGCACGATGCAGGCACACCGGCCGCCCACTTTCAGCATCCGCAGAAACAGCGCCAGGAACAAAAGCTCGGTCTTTTTGGTCTTGCACAGTTTGAGCAGATCGGTGGAAACAATGTCGGCGTCCAGGCTGCCTTTGAAGGGCGGATTGGCCAGAATCAGGGAATAGGCCTCCCGGTCGGTGTTCTGGTCCGAAAGGCTGTCCCGGTACTCAATGGACGGGTTATCAATGCCATGGGTCATCATGTTCATGGCGCCGATGCGCAGCATGGTGCGGTCCATATCGTAGCCGTGGAACATCCGGTTCATGTAATGGTCCTTGTGGGCCCGGTCAAAGAAGATCTCTTTTTTGTAGTTCTCTTTCAGGTAGTGCCCGGCCTCCACCAGAAAGCCGCCCGTGCCGCAGGCCGGGTCGCAGATGACCTCATCGGGCTGGGGGTCCATCATCTCCACCATCATACGGATGATATGCCGCGGCGTGCGGAACTGGCCGTTCACCCCCGCGGTGGACAGCTTGGAAAGCAGATATTCGTAAATATCCCCCCGTACATCGGTGCTGCTGGCCTGGCGGGACTGCTCATAAATCTCATCCATCGCCGTGACAACCTTGTCCAGCATCAGCGGCGTGGGAATCTTGAAAATCGCATCCCCCATGTATTTGGCGTAGGCGCTGTCCTTGTCGCCGTGCAGCCCCTTGATGAAGGGAAACACCCATTCCTGCATCACCGTGTACATCTGCTGGGCCGGAAAGTCCCGGAACACCGACCATTTCAGCTGCTCGCCGGGGATACTCCGCTCCCCGATGGTGACCTTGTCCGCAAAAATGCTCTTGTGGGGCAGGCCCAGCATGGCGCTCTCCTTGGCGCGCTGGTTGTCCGCCGCGTCCAGGTCGTGGATAAACATCAGGTAGGTCATCTGCTCCACCACGTCCAGCGGATTGGTGATGCCCCCGGTCCAGAAAATTTCCCACAGGCTGTTGATTTTATTCTTCAGTTCGTTGTCCAGCATACCGTACTCCTTGTTTGGATTCTGCGCGGGAAAGGGTCTGCCCTCCCTGCGCCGTGCGCCGCCTGCCTATCCCTTCGGCGCCATCCCGCCCCCCCGGCCACCGGCCCGGTGGAAGTATATATAAGTATAGTCTAACAAGCCCGCAATAGCCCGTCAAGGTTCTGCCGTTTGCCGCTTTGCCGAAGGAAAAACGCTGGCGCGGGGGACCTCCCGTCACAACCCTTCGACAAACTTTCCGATCAGCTCATTCACCTCGTCCGGTGCATCGGTGTTGGCATTGTGCCCAGCACCGGGGATCCACACCAGCGGGATGCCGGTGTTTTTGTGCCAGGCTTTGTTGTATCGGATGCAGGAACCGGCATGATCTTTTTCTCCGCAGATCAGCAGCGCCGGACAGGGAATTTTGTAGGGAAGGTCGGCTTCCATGGCTTCGGCCAGCATCCGCATCCCATGGCCTGACAATCTGGCATACCGTTCCTGGTCGCCGTCGTAGGTCATCATCATTTCGTGCATCAGGGCCTGTCCATAGGAGGAGGTGGCCACCCCTTTCGACCCGGTTTTCAGTAGGGACTTCCACGGGTAATGGCGATAGACCGGCTCCATCCGTTTCAGCAGCCACAGTTCGATGCCCGTCACATACTTTCGCTGCAGAGGGGCCGAATCAATGGCCACAAAGCCCTTCAATTTCTGAGGAAACAATTCCGCATAGGCCTGTCCTACATAGCCGCCCATAGACTGCCCCACGATCACCGGCTGGCACAGAGCTTCCCGGCAGAGAATCTCGTCCAGCCATCTTGCCTTGTCCATCAGGGAAAAGGTCAGCCGGAAGGGCCAGGAAGCGGCATGGCCGGGGGCGTCCCATACCAGCAGATTGTATTTCCCTTCGAAACAGGCAATCTGTTTGTCAAACAGCCGGTGGTCAGCGGTCAGCCCCGGCAGAAAAACCAGGGTGATGGCTGTGGGGCCGCAGTCACGATTCACCCAGTAATGAATCTTGCCACAGGGCGTTTCGTAGAGCTTTTCCTGCATGGCTGTCACCTCCTGCGATTTCTGCTTTCATTATACAGCAGACTCGGGGAAAGCACAGCCCCCGGCATCTGTTTATCATCCCAAAAATCAGCGCCGGAACCGTACCACCCACGCTTCCGGCGCCTTTTCTTGTATTGTTTTGCCGCGGACAGTATAATAAAGCCAAACCAATCCAACTTAAGGGAGGCAGCCATGAAACGGATTTTCTTTGTGGAGGATGATGCCAGTCTGCGCAGCGGACTGACCTTTGCGCTGGAAAAGCAGGGCTATGCCGTGACGGCGGCCGCTACCAGAGCCGAGGCGGAATCCCTCTGGCGGGCGGACGCCTTTGACCTGGTGATCCTCGACGTATCCCTGCCCGACGGGTCGGGGTACGACCTCTGCCACAAAATCCGGCAGACCTCCCAGGTGCCGCTGATCTTCCTCACGGCGGCCGACGAGGAGACCGAGGTCATCATGGGGCTGGACCTGGGCGGGGACGACTACATCACCAAGCCCTTCAAGCTGGCGGTGTTCTTTTCCCGGGTGAACGCCCTGCTGCGGCGCAGCGCCCGGTTCCCCCAAACCGGCCGGCAGCTGGTTTCGGGCGGGGTCACGGTGGACCTTTTGCAGCAGACGGTGACGCGAAACGGCGCCCCCGTGGACCTGACGGCCACCGAGTACAAGCTGCTCTGTTTTCTCATGGAAAATCCGGGCCAGGTGCTTTCCGCCGACCAGATTCTCGGGCGGCTGTGGGACTGCGAGGAGCGGTACATCGACAGCAGCACCCTGACGGTCTACATCCGGCGGCTGCGGACCAAAATCGAGGAGGACCCCGCCCACCCACAGAAGATTCTGACGGTGCGGGGGATGGGCTACAAATGGAGTGTGACGCCATGAACTACGCCATGCGGATGCTGGCCAACCGGAACACCCGGCGGCTGTTCGAGGGCACAGCCGGGGCGGTTGTGCTGTTTACGGTGGCCGCTGCGGCTGCGGCGGTCTGGGGGCGGCCCCACGCGGCTGCCCTGGTGGTGGGGGCAGGGGCCTGCCTGGTGCTTGTGCTGCTGGGCGGGCTCTATCTCTATTTCCGGAACCAGGAACGGATTCTCGAAGAGGCGGTGTCCCAGGTGCAGGCGTATCTGGCTGGGAACACCGACGCCCGCCTGCCTTGCGAGGAGGAGGGGGAACTCTACCGCCTCTTCCAGGAGGTGAACTCCCTGGCGGCCATCCTCAACGCCCACGCCGAGCAGGAGAACGCCGCCCGGGTGTTTTTAAAAGACACCCTTTCGAACATCTCCCACCAGCTGAAAACGCCCCTGGCCGCGCTGAACATCTATAACGGACTGCTCCAGCAGGAAGCGGAAAATCTGCCCGCCATCCGGGACTTTGCCGACAGATCCGAGCAGGAGCTGGACCGGATGGACAACCTCGTGCAGAACCTTCTGAAAATCGCCAGACTGGACGCCGGTACCACCCCGCTGGAAAAGGCGGAGGAGCCGGTAGCCGGGCTGATGGAAGCGGTGCGGCGGCAGTTTTCCTGGCGGGCCAGTCAGGAGGGCAAGACGCTGGAATTGGCGGGGGCGGATGACGTGACGCTGGTCTGCGACCGGGTCTGGATGCTCGAAGCGGTGGGCAATCTCGTGAAAAACGCCCTGGACCACACCGAAGCCGGGGACACGGTAAAAATCGAATGGAAATCCTTTGCCTCCACGGTGCAGATCACGGTGGCGGACACCGGCAGCGGCATCCACCCGGAAGATCTGCCCCACATCTTCAAGCGGTTTTACCGTAGCCGGTTTTCCCGGGACAACCAGGGAGTAGGGCTGGGCCTGCCGCTGGCCAAGGCCATTGTGGAGGCCCACGACGGCACGATTCAGGCCGAGAGCGAACTGGGCCGGGGAACTGTCTTTACCCTGCGGTTCTGGATTCCTGCAAAATTGTAGGGAAAACGTCGGGTGCCTGTAGGCTGGGGGTGGTAGACTATCCCCAGTTTCCAAGAAAGAGGTGTCTGACACAATGCAATTACTGGAAGTAAAGAATCTTTCCAAGACCTACGGCCAGGGCGAGGCCGCCGTCCATGCCCTGCGTGGGGCCACCTTCACGGTGCCCAAGGGAGAGTTCGTGGCGGTGGTGGGCGAGTCCGGCTCGGGCAAGAGCACGCTGCTCAACCTCATCGGCGGGCTGGATACCCCCACCGAGGGCAAAGTCCTCATCGACGGCAAGGATATTTTCGCCATGAAGGACCGCAGCCTGACGGTGTTCCGGCGGCGGAACATCGGGTTTGTGTTCCAGAGTTTCAACCTGATTCCCGAGCTGACGGTGGAACAGAACATCCTGTTTCCCGTGCTGCTGGACTACCAGACCCCTGACCGGGGGTATCTCGAAGAGCTGCTGGAGGTGCTGGGGCTGACCCAGCGGCGGCACCATCTGCCGGGTCAGCTTTCGGGCGGGCAGCAGCAGCGGGCGGCCATCGGCCGGGCGCTGATCACCCGGCCTGCCCTGATCCTGGCCGATGAGCCCACCGGCAACCTGGACACCCGCAACAGCGGGGAGGTCATTGCCCTGCTGAAAAAGGCATCCCGCACCTACGAGCAGACCATCGTCATGATCACCCACAGCCGGACCATCGCCCAGACCGCCGATCGGATTCTGCAGGTGTCCGACGGAGTGGTCACCGATTTCGGGAGGTGCCGGGCATGAAGAGCTATTTGGGCCTGATTCCTCTTTCCGCAAAGGTGCGCCGCCGCCAGAACCGGATGACGGTGCTCTGCATCCTTATGGCGGTGCTGCTGGTCACAGCCATCTTCAGCATGGCGGATATGGCCATCCGGATGGAGACCGCCCGGGTCATCGAAGAACATGGCCACTGGCACGCCATGCTCCGATCCCTGCCCGAGGAAACCGCCGACGCCGTCACCGCCGAACCCGAGGTGAAAGCCTTTGCCCGGTACGACGGGCTGAACTACACCCTGTCGGAGGACTACACCATGGGCGGCAAGCCCTGCGTGGTGGTGGGCGGCGACGAGGCCATCCTGACCGAGATTTATGACGACCTGGCCGAGGGGCACTTCCCGCAGTCCCCGGATGAAATTCTCCTCTCCCGGCGGGCCAAGGCAATGCTCTCGGTGGAGGTGGGGGACCAGGTCACCCTCCACACCCCGGCGGGAGAGTTCGTCTATACCATTTCGGGTTTTGGGGCCGATGTGACGATCAGCAGCGACGCCAGCGTGGTGGGGGCGGTCCTCAACTGGGACGCCTTTGCAAGCCTGGCCGACGCCGAAGGCTACACCCCGGCCCCGGTCTGGTTTGTGCGGCTGGCCGACGGCGCCAACGCCCGCAAGGTGCTGGACCGGTGGCGGCAGCAGTACGGCCTTACCGACGAGACCCTCTCGGAGAATACCGCCCTGCTGGGGCTTTCCGGCTTCAGCAGCGATTCCTATGTGATGGGGATGTATCTGGTGGCCGCCGTCCTCTTCGTGCTGGTGCTGGCGGCGGGGGTCTTTATGATTGCGGGCAGCCTGAACAGCCAGACCGCCCAGCGCACCCAGTTTTACGGGATGCTGCGCTGTATCGGCGCCAGCAAGGCCCAGATCATGCGGCTGGTCCGGTGGGAGGCCCTCTACTGGTGCAGGACCGCCGTGCCCCTGGGGGTGGCGGCTGGCATCCTGCTCACCTGGGGACTCTGTGCCCTGCTGCGGTTTGGCGCCGGGTCGGAGTTTGTCAAAATCCCCCTCTTCGCCGTCAGCCCGGTGGGCATTGTCTGCGGCGTGGTGGTGGGGGTGCTCACCGTGCTGCTCTCCTCCCTGGCACCGGCCCGGCGGGCCGCAGGTGTCAGCCCGGTGGCGGCGGTCAGCGGCAACGACGGCCGGGGCAGTCGCGCCGCGCGGCCCATTCGTCGGACGGGCCGACGTGTGGAAGTTACGCTGGGTATCCACCATGCGGTGGAATCCCGCAAAAACTTGCTGCTCATGACCGGCTCCTTCGCCCTGAGCATCCTGCTGATCCTCGCCTTCTCGGTGATGGTCCAGTGGGTCCAGCTGGCCCTGAATCCCTTGCAGCCCTGGGCCCCCGATGTCTTTTACAGCAGCCCCACTAACGCCTGCGAAATTCCCACCGACTTTGCCGACCAGGTGGCGGCGCAGCCCGGCGTGAAACGGGCCTTCGGGCGGATGTATGCCAGCCTGGAGGCAGAGTACCAGGGCAAGACCGGCCCCATTGATCTCATCTCCTACGAGGAACAGCAGTTCCATTGGGCCGAAGGCAGCCTGACCGCGGGGGACCTGGATGCTGTACGGAACGGCGAAGGGGTGCTCACGGTGTTCGACAAGAGCAACTCCCTGCGGGTGGGCGATACGATTCAGGTCGGTGATACCGCCCTGCCGGTGCTGGGGGTGCTGGAGGACAGTCCCTTCTCCGCCGACGACCACCCCACCGTCATCTGCTCCGAGGCTCTGTTTACGGAACTCACCGGGCAGACCGGCTATGCGGTACTGGACGTCCAGCTGACCGCCGACGCAACCCGGGAGACAGTGACCGAACTCCAGGCCATGGCGGGAAGCTGGGATTTCTATGACCGGATGGACCTCAACCGGGACACCCGCAACACCTACTGGATGTTCTGCCTCTTTGTCTACGGGTTCCTGGCCATCATCACGCTGATCACGATGATCCATACGGTGAACAGCATCTCGCTGAGTGTGGCCGCCCGCACCCGGCAGTACGGGGCCATGCGGGCGGTGGGGATGGCCGCCTCCCAGCTGAAAACCATGATTTTTGCCGAGGCCGCCACCTACACAGTGCTGGGCTTCGCAGCGGGCTGCGTCCTGGGACTGCCGCTGCACGCCTTCCTCTATCACCAGATGATCACCCGCTACTGGGGGGTGGCCTGGCAGCTGCCCCTTGGCACCATCGGCGGCATCGTGGCGCTGCTCGTCTTTACCTCGCTGGCGGCACCCTTTGCCCCCGCCCGGCGGGTCTGCCGCCTGTCGGTGGCCGGGAGCATTAACGAACTGTAACCGTATACAAACAACAGCGCCGGAATCTGTACACCTTGCACAGATTCCGGCGCTTTGCTGTGGGCAGGACACTCTCTCTGCCGTAAGTACCAAACACTCCTGTAAGTATCGCACTTTTATGTGCGTACTTGTATTCTGGTCTCCGCCTTGCTAGGATGGAACTGTCCCCAGACAAAGGAGGAAAACCTGTATGAACTTTTTACAATTGGCGGCGGACCGGTATTCGGTTCGTTCTTTCTCGCCCAAGGCCATTCCCCGGGAGGAACTGGAAAAGATTCTCCGGGCGGGGCAGCTGGCCCCCACGGCGGTGAACTACCAGCCCCAGAAAATCTACGTACTGCAAAGCAGAGAAGCGCTGGCCACCATCCGTGCCCTGACCCGTTTCACCTACGATGCTCCGGTGGTGCTGCTCTGCTGCGCCGACCTGTCCAAAGCGTGGCATAGCCCGGCGGAACCGGGGTACAACACCGGCGAGATGGATGTCTCCATCGTCTGCACCCAGATGATGCTGGAGGCCTGGGAGCTGGGCATCGGTTCGGTGTGGGTGCGCGGCTTTGACGCGCGGGAAGTGGCCAAAGCCTTCGCGCTGCCGGAGCAGATCCGGCCCATCTGTCTTTTGCCCATCGGTTACCCCAGCCAGGACAGCGTCCCCTATGCCCGGTGGCATAACAGCCGCCGCCCGCTGTCCGAGACGGTAGAGGAGCGGTAACAAAATTTCTGGTTTTCCTGGGACCATCCGGCCCCGGAATGCAATACAACACCCATCTGAGAAAGGGAGGAACCCCAAATGAGCACTGCCAAACTTCAGGACTATCAGGAAATTCTTCGTGTGGCTCAGCTGTATGTGGACGGCTGCGCGAAAGGCGACGGCGCTATGATGCAGCCCGCCTTCCACGAGAACGCCACCATCAACGGCGCCCCCATCCAGACGCTGTTTGACGGCGCCACCCAGGCCGGGGCCACTGACTCCCACGCCCAGGTGGACATCCTGGATGTGGTCAACGATGTGGCGGCCATCCGCATCACGCTGGAAAACTACTTCGGTGCCGATTATGTGGACTTCCACGCCCTGAAAAAGGGCCCGGACGGCTGGAAAATCATGGCCAAGGTATTCACCGAAGCCTGAGCCGCTGTCCTTCCGATATACAAAAAAGACCTTTCCGCCCCGCGTAGGGGGCAGAGAGGTCTTTTTCTTGTGCGGGCCAGCCCATACAGGTGGCCTGGAGTATCCACAGGTCGCAACTGCCGATTCAGGCAAGACAGGACGGCTTGACCACCATCTGACCACTCCTTCCTCCCAGCCGGTTCCGTGTATCGTTTTTTACGTTCCAACATTCTTTTATAACCACCACAAACAGCGCCGGAAGTTGTGCATACTACACAATTCCCGGCGCTGGTTCATGTTATTTGCCTGTCTGTCACAGTTCTCCGACCCGAAAGGCCGCAGGTTCGAATCCTGTCAGCCGCACCAAGAGCAAGGCCCCGCAGCAAACGCTGCGGGGCCTTTGTTTTGTTTGCCACACAAAATTCAAGTCATTCGTCCAAAATACTCCGCCAGCTTCCGTTCGGCTTCTTTGTCGGTGTAGCCACCCCGGGCTGGATCTGCATCTGGCACACTGCCCAGTGGTAGACGTCCCATCCCAGATAGATCATGCTGTTCTGGCAGATGTCGAAGAAGGGATACTGGGAGTAGAGATACCCTGCCTTCTCAGCGCCGAAGCTTTCGCTGAACAGATCAATGAAAAGATCCTCGGCAGCGCTGCCGGATACGGCTTGATACTTAGGCATGGGCAGTCACCTCACCGATTTCCGGCAGCCGCTTATCCACCGGGACTTCCGCCTGCAGCTTGCGGAGCGCTGCCAGCGAGATAGGCCGCTGGCCGTTCTTCTGCTTTTTCCCGCAGTGGTCCCAGGCCAGCGGGCCGGGACCGTTGTATTCCTCGGTAAAGGTGCCGTCGGGGTGAATCTTCAGCACGAGCAGCCAATCCGGTTCGCTGGACAGCGCCACCCGGTCAATCTGGGTGGCCTTGATCTGCACAAGGCGTCCGTCGGGGGCTTTGGCGTCGTGGGTTTCTGCCCCCGACGTGAACAGCTCCAGGCCATAACAGCTGGCGGCCAAAGCTTCCCCGATGCTGCCGATCATGTGGCCGTCCGGTGTGTAATGTCTGCCGGGAAAAAGCTGTTCCAGTTCCCGGGAGATGGCATACAGTGCTTTGATCTTTTCGGCCACCGAGGTCTGCAAAGAAACAGGGGTCATTCGTATCCTTCCTTTCGGGTACAGAATTTGCGCACAACACAGGCATCGCATTGCGGGGTAGCGGTGCAGATCTCCCCATAATGACTGGCGCAGTAGCTCCAAAGGATGCTGTCGATCTCCACCATGGGCAGATGCAGCTGCTCACTCATTTTTCGGACAATGGCCACAGCCTCGGAGACACCGGCCTGTTCCTGCTCGGATTCCCCCATACGGTCGGCACCAAGAAACCGGCAGACGTGGATGTCGGGCTTGACCCCGTCGATGCCCACATTGCGCAGATATTCCCAGGCAAGGGCCGGGCCGATGCTGTATAACTTATGTGGCCCTGCGGCAAGGTCCCGGACGATTTCTTCTGGTGGTGCCGAGGTCACATAGGCATCCAGACTGCTATATTCAGCGGCGATCTTCCGAAGTTTTTCAATGTTTTCGCCCAGATGGTTCATCTGGCGATTGGTACACTGACTGGCGCAGGAAAGCTGTTTCAGTCCTGCTGTAAAATAGCTGCCCTCCCGGGCCAGGATGGCCTGTTCATCATAGTGGAAGAACAACTCGTCCACCTGTGGCAGTTTGGGAGCCACACGGTGCCACTGGGTGTGGGCACTCAGTTGCGCATAGAGAAATCCCCGCAGATGTTCCCGGAAAGAGAACACCTTGCCCTGCTGCCGCTGGCGGACCAGCTGGGGAAAGGTGGTGGAGTACAGCTTGCCGGATGCCTGCAGAAAATCCCGCATCACCAGCAGATAGCGGTAATCCTCTTTCTTACGCACCGAAGTCAACAGGATGCGTTTTTCAAACCCACCCCGCCGGGCGGCCTTGTCTGCCCGCATCTGTTCCAGCTGCTCCGGCGTCCAGCCCCGGGCCCGGACCACAGCCCGCATGACCTCCAGCAGGTCGGCCAGTTCTTCCAGGGATTTGCTCTCCTGATATTCGGCCAGCTCCTCGTTCAGCTTTTCGTCCAGCAGCTGAAGGTACGCTTCGTCGGAGAGGGTTTCCCAGGTACAGGTTTTGCCGTCTGCTTCGATGATCTCCGGGATGCGGTCCCGGACCAGTTTATGATATTGCATGCTCTATCTCGTCACCCCAACAGATCCCGCTCCTCGGGGTGCGTCTCAAACCAATGTATGGCGTAGGAGCAGGTAGGCCTTGCCTTGCGGCCGTCCCGGCGCAGAGTATCAGCAACCGCACGCAGCAGCTGTCCGGCGATCCCCTGCCCCCGCAGAGAACCGTCCACAAAGGTGTGGTTGATGACAGCAACGCCCTCCTGCTCCGGGAAGGTTACTTCTGCCAGAAGTTTTCCTGTTTCATCCGTGGCAAAAATCCGGCCGGGTTCTTTGCGAAACTCCATAATTATCACCTCTGCCCTCAGTGTAGCAAAGAAATCGGGCAAGAGCAACAGCCTATTCCTGGCACGCCGGCAGGGATAGGGCGGTGGGAAGTCTATGTGACACAGCGCATCGGATTGAACGGGAGAGAGCCGAGACGCCGGTCTTTGACAAGGGAGCCGACAGCGTGGACTTTGCCCTGGTCACCCGGGTGCGGCCGGGAGATATCATCACTACCCAGGATTATGGCCTTGCCTGTATGTGCACGGCCTGCCACCATGAAAACAAAAAGCTCCTCCGACCCGAAAGGCCCGCCATACGCACGAGGGAGCAGGATGAGGCATTCGCCAGAGCGCTGGAAACCATGCTAAAACGCAAGTTGATGCTGTGAGAATTTTTCTGTTGAAAAGGAACACCGTTTATGGAGCCGCCATGGGGAGGGCGACGCTTCCGGACCGCTCCAGACCAGTCCCGGTCACGGGTATTCGGGCAGATACGGACCCATTTTCCCGCCGTCACCGAAGAGAGGATGTGGACCGTGCTGGGCGGACGATGAAGGAAGTAGCACCCTTATGAAATGGACCTTTGAGATTGCCGGTCCGGACGGAGACTGCCGTCTGTTCGGCATGAATATTTTCCGATATTCCTGGCGGGACTGCAGAGAAACCGCCGACGTGATCGACCCGCACCATGGTGTCCTCAAACGGTTCCACGTCTATGAGGTGACCATCGAGGGGCAGACGCACCGCTTCGCTGCCGGAGAATTTTCCAACGGAGTTTTCGGGTTTTATCTGCCGGAAGCATGAGCGGCTTCTCCGGCGGTCGGTCCCTTTCTGACCACCCTCTGACCACTTCTTCCTCCCAGCCGGTTCCGTTTATCTTGTTTCACGCGCCCACATTCTTTTATAACCGCCACAACCAGCGCCGGAAATGTGCTGATGGGCGGCGGGCTGGGCTACTTCATCACCGGCGGCGTGTCCATGGTCATCTTCTTCTTTGTGTTCAAAATCATTTTCCCGGAAGGGGAACAAAACCGGGCCTGAAGGGCAGCGGAAAACAAGCGGGATGGAATATGCCTGCCGCCTGACAGAGTCTTGGCCCACCTCCCCTGCGAGCAGCATCTTTTTTGGATGCTGCTCTTTTTTGTGCCTATGTGCAACCAAATCTGTTCCCGCCGCGTATAGAAGAGTGAAACATGTTTCAGAGAAATGCGAAAGAAGGTGAACTTGTGGAGGACAAAAAGCTTCTGCTGGGCCTGCAGCAAAAGGAGGAACAGGCGCTGGCGGAGTGTGTCCGGCAGTACGGCGCTTACGCAGCGGCGGTGGTGCGGGCCGCCGGGCCGGGATTGTCGCCCCAGGATGTGGAGGAAGCCGCCGCGGAAGCCTTTGTCAAGCTGTGGCAAAGCGCCGCCCGCCTGGACGGCGCCAAGGGCACCCTGAAAAGTTATCTGGGCGCTGTCTGCCGCAATGAGGCCCGCAGCCGTTTGCGGACTTTGCGGCCGACGGAACCCTTGCAGGAGGATTTTCTGGCCCCGGCCGAACAGGCGGTGCAGGATCTGGAACGCCGGGAGCTGGAGCAGCTGACCCGCCAGGCGCTGGACAGCCTGGACACACAAACGCGGGAGATTTTTCTGCGGTACTATTACCGCCGGGAAAAGACCGCCCGGATCGCCCGGGATCTGGGGCTGAATCTTTCGACGGTCAAGACGCGGCTGGCCCGCGGCCGGGAAAAACTGCGGGCCCTGTTACAGGAAAGAGGTGTTACCCGTGAAGACGTGGTTTGATTGGATGGACAACTACTATCTGCCCCAACCGCAGCCGGAGGAGGCCCGACCGGGGGAAACGGATCGGATTCTGGCGCTGGTGCGCTGCAAAGCAGGCCTGCCGGCAGAACCGAACCCCCGGTCCGCCCGTCCCCGCCGGCTGTGGGCCCTGGCCGCGGCCGCCGTCCTGGCGGTCTGCCTGGGGACCGGCACCCTGGCCTCCGGTGTGTTTCCCTGGAAGTCGGTGGGGGATTTCTTCGGCGCCGACGCACAGCAGCAGGCCGCCGACCTGGGCATGCCCGGGGAAGGACTGGATCTTTCCCAGACAAAAGGCGGTGTGACCCTCACCCTGGAGGGCATCCTGGATGACGGAGCAACGGCGTATATTCCCGCCCGGCTCACCCTGGAGGAGGGGCAGTATGACCCGGCCCTGTCCTACTCTGTGTTTGCGGTCCTGAACACCGCCGACCCGCTGGAAAACCAGCCCGACGGCGTGGGCTGCCAGCCTCTGGAGGACTCCGACCTCACCGACACCACCGTCCCCCTCATGCTCACAGCCAGCCATGAGGGACTGCAGGCCGGGGAGGAAGTCCGGCTGGAGATCCTGGCCATCTTCGGCAACACCGAAGCGGACGACGGCAGCACCCGGACGGACTGGACCTGGGAGGAGGGCATGACCTTCTCCTTTACCCTGCCAAAATCCCAGCCGGTGGTGACGGTACAGGCACCGGCCGGGACTGTGGAGCCCGGGACCGGCGTTCCCATCGCCCAGATACGCCTCACTCCCATGAGCGTGGAGGTCATCTTTGGGGAACATCCGGAGGATTCCGCCGTGCGGGTCACCCTGAGCCGGGTTCCCCTCACCCTCACCTTCACGGACGGCACCACCCTCGCTCTGCCCGAAGGATGGGAAGATGGGGGCGCGCGCAGCGCCGAGGGCTCCAGTACCGGCTCGGCGACCTTTGACGGGCCGTACTACGCGGTGGGCTGCCGGTTCGACGCCCTGGTGGACCCTGCTTCGGTCACGGCGGTGACCGTGAACGGGGTAGAGATCCCTCTCTCCTGAACAGCGGCCCTGCCCGACGGTATTTTGCGCAGAAAACCCAGTTTTTTACAAAAAACAGCGATTATTTTATGGAAAAGAGAAGTCCTCCTGTGGAAACCCGCCTGCCTGTGTGTTAAAATGGTGAAAATACAACAGAATTTCCCGCACAGGGAGGAGGAGAACAGGATGAGGAGGAAAACAACCGGCTTTGTACTGGCACTGGCGGCAGGCGCCGCCCTGGTTTTGTCCGGCTGCGGTCCCATGACGCCAAAAAAGCTGGCGGCCAAGGTGGAGAAGGCGGTGGAACAGACCCCCTACAGCCAGGCCGAACTGGACATGACCCTGGAGATGTCCCTGGCGGAGCCAACCACCGGCATTGAGATGGATGTGGGGTTCCAGATCGGCGGGGAGATGCAGGTGAGCTACGACCCGTCCACGGTCTATGAAAACCTGGACTGCACCATCGAGATCATGGGTCTGCGGGTGCCCTCCTCCATGGAAGTCTACACCCTGCAGGAAGGGGACAAGCTGGCCACCTACACCAACACCGCGGGCAGCTGGACCCGGTCGGAATCCGACCCCGCCGCCCAGACCAGTGAGACCGCATCCATCGCCCTGTGGGATCTGCCCGCCGACCAGCTGACCATTGACGAGGAGGTCACCGAGCTGGACGGTACCCCCGCCTACTGCCTGACCGGCACGGTGAGCGGCCAGCAGCTGTCCCAGGCCATGGGGTTCCTGTTCAACAGCCTGGGGGATACCGGCGGCCTGCCGGACCAGGACATGCTGCTGGAGGACGCCCCCGCAGACATCGACTGGGACCAGGTATCCGCCCAGATGGTGGCCTATGTGGATTCCAATACCTACCTGCCCCTGCGGGAGGAGATCACCCTCAGCGGCCTGGATGAGGCCATGGACCTGCCGCAGACGGAGGGCAGCGTCTCCCTCCAGATCAAGAACACCCGGATGACGGTGACCTACACCTCCTATGAGCCGGTGTCCCCCTGCGTGCTGCCCGAAGGCGCCAAGGAGGCCGCCGCCCAGAACCAGCGGCTGCTGGAGGGCAACCCGGACAACGGGGACGGCACCTACACCCTGCAGGAAAGCGGCTTTTATGTGGATATCCAGGCCCCGGAAGGCTACACCCTGGCGGGCACGAACTACGACGAGGTGGATTTTTACAACGAGGAGCTGGACCGTACAGTCCGCTACCAGGTCTACATCACCGCGGATTCCAACGACCTGTGGTTCTGGCAGATGGTCTGTGATGAGGAGAGCCTGTATGCCGGGGAGGTCTTCACCAACGGCCGGATGGCATCCAAGTACCTGACCACGGACAATTTCACATACTGTGTGGACGGCTTCACCTACCCGGGAGAAAACTATACCGCGGGCAACTACTATGCCTGGGCCAACCTGGACGATACCTTCTACGGCTGGGTGGTGGTCACCATCTATGACGGCGGCAAAAAACAGGATTCCGCCATCACCACCCCGGAGATCCAGGATCTGCTGGATCTGGCGACCCCCTACCAGCTGCCCGAAGCCCAGTCCCAGGTGGAGGACCTGCTGAACAAACTGGAACTGTGATCCCTGCCCGGCGCATGACCGCAAACAAAGGCCGCAGGCTCGTACATGAGCCTGCGGCCTTTTTTTACCTTTGTCTGCCCCGCCCGGGCGCCGTATCAGAAGTACAGGTGCCGGACAGGAATATCGCATTCCCGGAGCAGGGCTTCCACCCGGCTGCAGCTGCAGCCCTCCTCCGCCCAGCGGGCCAGGTTTTCCGGCAGCGTGTGTCCGGGGTCCAGGTGCATGCGCAGTCTCCCTGCCTGATCCCCGTCCAGTTCGTAGCGGGTCTTTTCCTCCACCCCGATATCCAGGCTGTACTTTACCACCGAGCGGTGCTGGTCGTAGAACACCGAGAGGGCAAAGGGCTTGTCCTGGGAGAGAGGGATCACCTTGCAGAACAGCTTCCGGTCGGGGAAGTACCGGTCATCCTCCAGGATGGCCCGGGCCATGAGGTATTTCACCAACCGCCGCCGGTCCCGGTCGGTCACCCGGTCCAGGCGGTACAGGTTGCTGTTGTGGGCAAGGTCCGCCATCTTCACCCGCCGGGCGATGGGATTTGCCCGCAGCCGCTCCACATATTCCAGGTAGTTGGCATGGGGGTCCCGGGTCAGGAGCTGCAGCGCCTTCAGCACCGGTTCCGGGAATCCCGCCTGCCGCAGCTCTTCCACCGTGCAGGCGGTGTCCTCCAGCACATCATGGAGCAGGGCGGTACAGACCTCCGCCTCCGTCTCCATCTGTTCGGCCAGGTGGAGGGGGTGGATGATATAGGGCAGCCCGCTCTTGTCCTTCTGGTGTTTGTGGGCGGCACAGCAGATCTGCAGCGCCTTTTTGGTCATGGGGGTGTAGAACAGTCCCACCGGACGCAGGGGCTTTACAGGTTCCGGCCGGGGAGGTTCTGGCTCCGTGCGGGGCTTTTCTGCGGGGACAGCGGGGCCTTCCACCGCCTCAAAGAGCTGGTCGGCCATCTTCTCAATGACATCCCGCAGCTCCAGATCCTCCAGGTCAAAGGCGGATTCCACCGCCTCCCTGCCCAGCCAGGCCCCCAGGATGTTGCCGCAGATGGCCCCGGTGGAGTCGCTGTCCCCCTTGTGGTTGACGGCGGCCCGGATGGCGGCGGCAAAGTCATCCTGGTACCGCACGGCGCAGAACACCGCAATGGCCAGGGCTTCCTCCGCCACCCAGCCCTCGCCCAGGGCGTGGATGCCGTCCAGATCAGAGACCGAGGGCGTGAGGGCCATCTGTATGGCCCGCTCCACCAGATTGTGGGCAACCTGATCTCCCGGGAAACCAACGCCGCACAGCTTCTCCAGGCGGCAGTCTTTGGGGCGCTCCATCTGTACCAGCTCCAGGATGATCTGGGCCAGCATGCTGGAACTGGCCCAGGCCAGTTCGTGTCCGTGGGTCAAAGCGGCGTCCATCCATGCCATCCTGTGGGCGCCGATGAATTCGTCTCCCCCGGAGTGGTCAGGGTCATAGTGGACCGCCAGGCCAAAGGGCGCCGCCCGCATGACGGTGCCGCAGCCCTTGCTGTTGTTCACCGGCTCCTTCGGCGTGCCGCCGTTGGGACTGTGGCGGATGGCATTCAGGCAGCTCATGCCCGGGGCCCGTCGGGCGTGCATGCGGGGGTCCCGGTACACCCACATTTTCGGATGCTCCGGGTCATCCATCCGGTCCGTCTCTCCCTGGGTGCCCAGCCATTCCCGGTAGGCCTCCCACACGTTCTCCCGCAGCGTGCCTCCCTGCTGTTTCGTGTAAACGATGGCGTTGGCGGCAAAGAGGGTCATCTGGGTGTCGTCGGAGATGCGGGCCGGGTGCCCCGCCTGTGCCAGGGTCCGGATGCCCTCGGGGCCGTACTTGGCCCGGATGCTGCTCTCCCCCATGAATTCCACCGGGTAGCCCAGGGCATCCCCCACCGCGCCGCCCAGAAGGCAGCCAATATACCGGCTGCGCTTGGCCTGGCGGGCGGTCTCCGCCTGGGCAGGACGGGTCTGATCCTTGTTCTGGTCCATCTTGTCTCCTTTCTTGCGGCCGCTGGGAAATGGGGTTTCCCCGCGGCAAGGTGCTGCGGCAGGGCGGGTCTGCCCTGGCCACGGATTGATGATACAGATTCTTTTTACCAACAGTATACCGGGTCTCCTCCCGCCCGTCAACGGAGAGCGGAGCAGCACAAAGGGCCCGGACGGAATGTCCGGGCCCTCCTGCTTGCTTATGGAACGGGGCGGGGGTCTGTTACCGTTTGCTGCCCACCCAGAACAGAGCCACGGTGCCGGGGCCGCTGTGGGCACCGATGACCGGGCCGATGTCCCCGATGTGCAGGTCCTTCACCCCCAGGGCCCGCAGCTTGTCCGCCACGTAGTCGCAGTCGGCGCGGCAGTCGCCGTGGCTCAGGAATACCGTGCCACCGGTCACATCCAGGGCGGTGGCCTGGTAATGCTTGACCAGAGCGTCCAGGCTGGCGCGGCGGCCGCGGACCTTCTCCATGGGGATCAGGTGACCTTCATCGTCCACGTGCAGCACCGGCTTGATGCCCAGCAAGGTGCCCGCCACGGCGGCGGCGCCGCTGCACCGGCCGCCCCGCTTGAGGAACATCAGGTCGTCCACCGTGAACCAGGCGCAGACGGTGGGGGCCAGCTTGCGGGCGTAGTCCGCCACCTCGTCCAGAGAGGCGCCGCCCTGGGCGTACTTGCCCACCAGATAGCTGAACAGCCCTTCGCCCATGCTGGCCTGGAGGGAGTCCACGCATACGATGCGCCGGTCAGGGAATTTTTCCAGCAGCTCCTGGGCAGCCAGGTTGGACGCCTGGTAGGTGCCGGACAGCCCGCTGGAGAAAGCCAGATAGAGAATATCGGTGCCCTGTTCCAGCACCGGGGTGAAGGCATCCTCAAACTCGGCCAGGGTCACCTGGCTGGTGGTGGACATGCTGCCGTTGCGCAGCTTGTTGTAAAAGTCCGAAAGGGGCATTTCCCGACCATCGGGATAGTTGCGGTAGGTGGCGCCGTCCAGGGTGAAGGTCATGGGCAGCACCTGCAGCCCCGCCGCCTCGATGAGGGCGGGGGTCAGATCCCCGGTGGAGTCGGTAAAGATCACAAAATTTGCCATAGTCAAACGCTCCTTTATCCATCTGCTCCGCCCCGCAGGAACTTCCGGCGGGACTGTTGTTTTCCTACTGCTTACTATACCACACATTTCCCCGGTTTGAAAAGGCCCGGGCAACACCCCCGGGGCAGCAAAAAAGGACGGGTGCACCCCGTCCTCTGCCTTTTGTGTATCAGCCTTGTTCCTGCCAGCCCTTGCCCACGTTCACCCAGCCCGCAAACTCCTGGGCGGCCTGTTCCAGTTCCGGGATGGTCAGCCGCACGGCGCTGTGGTCGGTGCCCGCGGCGGGGTAGACGATATCGAACCGGCGCAGGCTCTCATCCAGGTAGACCGGCACCCCGGCCACATGGTCAAAGGGGCAGACCCCGCCCATGGGATGGCCCACCAGGGCGGGCAGCTGGTCGGGGGGGATCATCACCGCCTTGGTGCCGAACCGGGCCTTGTACAGGCTGTTGTTCACCCTGGCGTCCCCCGCCATGACCACCAGGATGGCGCCCTCCTTTGTGAGGAAGGCCATGGTCTTGGCGATGCGGGCTTCCTCGCACCCCAGGTCGGCGGCGGCCTGGGCCACCGTGCCGCTGCATTCCGACAGGTTCATGGCCCGGTCCCCCAGGCCGAACTGTTCCAGGTACTGCTGTACCTTCTCAAAAGACATGATGCTCTCTCCCCTCTTACTTCGCCTTACCCAGCAGCTTTGTGCGCACGTAATGGAAACAGGCGTCCTCCCCCTGGTCTTTCAGGATGGTCAAAGCCGTTTCCAGCTGAGCCCGGCTGTCCGGGTGCATGACGTAATGGTCCTTGCTGCGGTCGTAGTACTCCCAGGCCGCGGCGTCGGTGTAGTTGTCCCCCATATAGTTGCGGCTGGCGGCGATCCGGTCGCAGATCATCTCGGCCACATACCGCTCGGGCATCCGCATCCCCGCCAGGGCGTGGTCTCCGCTGGGAGAATAGTCGATCCAGTATTCCAGGTGGTGTCTGTTCCGGCCCTTGTGGTGGAGCCAGGCGGCGCTGTACCCTTCCGCCTTGCGCTGGGCGTTGTTGGGGCTGCAGTTGCCCTGCCAGTACTTGGCCCCGGCCAGAAATTCTACCGGGGACAGCTTGCTCAGGTCATGGAGCAGCCCCTGGCGGTAGAGCCCGCACTTGAAGCAGTAGTGCAGGACCAGCATCTTGTGATGGTGGATGGTTTTATAGTGCTTGATAGGGTGCCACACAGGCTGCCGCCTCCTTTGGTTGTGGTGGGTTGTTGCCGCCGGGGATCAGGACCGGGGTGCCGGTTGGGCGGCGGGCTCCTCCGCGGGTTTGCGGCCGGGGAGCTGGGCCCCCACGATGGCCGCAAACATCAGGCAGCAGCCGGCGGTCTCCACCGGGGTGAGGGTCTGGTGCAGCACCACCCATCCGGCCAGGGCGCTGAATACGCTTTCCAGGCACATGGCCAGGCTGGCGATGGTGGGGTCCAGCTTTTTCTGGCCGATGATCTGCAGGGTGTAGCCCACCCCGCTGGACAGAAAGCCGCAGTAGGCGATGGACACCGCCGCCCCGGTAAGCTGTTCCAGGGTGGGGGCCTCAAAAATAAACATGAAGATGGTGGAGAGCACCGCAGTCATCAGGAATTCCGCAAAGCTGAGCTGGACGCCGTCCAGCTTGGGGCCGAAGTGGTCCACCAGCAGGATCTGGAAGCTGAAGAGCAGGGCGCAAAGGAGCAGCTGCCATTCGCCGCCGGTGAGGGAGAGGGTATCCCGCCCGGCCATGCACAGCAGGTAGAGCCCGGCCACGCTGACGGCCACACAGGCCCACAGTTTGGCCCCGGGGCGGCGGCCTGCAAACAGGCCCAGGGCGGGAACGATCACCACATACAACGCGGTAAGGAACCCGGCCTTGGCAGTGCTGGTGGTGCCGATGCCCATCTGCTGGGCGGCGGAGGCTGCAAAGAGGGCGGTACCGCAGAACACCCCGCCCAGGATCAGGGTCTTGGGTTTGATCCAGAAGGGCAGGCGGGAGCCCTGACGGCGGCGGATGCCGTGGCGCACGAAGATCAGACCCAGCAGAAAAGCACAGGCCAGCCAGCTGCGGGCGGCCAGAAAGGTGTAGGCCCCCACATAGCCGCTGCCCACGCTCTGGGCCACAAAGGCAACGCCCCAGATCAGGGCGCCCAGGACCAGCAGCAGGGTATTGCGCAGCTGGGTACGGTCGAAGGTGGGATGGTGCATGGAAAAGATTCCTCCTGTTTTTGGCAGACTTATACCTGCCAGAGTGGTTATTCTTTTTTGGCAGACGGGTGTCTGCCGGGGTAGTTCTTTTTTGGGCAGACGGCAGCCTGCCGGAGAGTCCTTCCTTTTGTGACCAAAAGGAAGCGAAAAGTCCCGCCGTTCCGATGCGGCGGCCGCCGGCTGGGGCTGCGGCCCCAGACCCCAAGATGCGGCCACCTGACGACGGCCTTCTCACCGGTCTGGGGACCGGTGAGCAAGGAAAATGATTTAATACCATTTTCCGGTAACAACTGCTAGCGGAAGCCATCCGGCAAGGTTACACCTAACCCGGTTGCGCTCTACTGGTTTACCAGCTGCCTTTTGGCCACGTCATTAAAATCCATTCCTTGCTCAGGCCCCCCAGGGCCTGAGTAGGCCGTCGTCAGGTGGCCGCACTCCCCGGGTCCAGGGCCGCAGCCCTGGTCGGCGTCCACCGCCTCGAAACGGTGGCGGTTTGCCCCGCAGGGGCAAGCAACGCGCAGCGTTGTTTCCGAAATTGGTGGCCGCGTTCAGCGGCAATCTAGAGGTTGCTACCTAAATTTGCGGCGGCAAAAAGCGACAACTCTCCGGTAAGCACCCGCTTGCCGATAAAACAACAACACTACGGTGGCACTTTTTCGCTTCCTTTTCGGGCACGAAAAGGAAGGACCAAACGGCAAGCAACCGTCTGCCAAAAAGGAACAACTATCCCGCAGACTGCCGTTACCCCGGCAGCCCACCGTCCCATCCGGGACGGCAAAAAAAGGAGCCGGCCCGGGGGCCGGCCGCTTTGCCGTGATCAGGATTCGTCGTTTTCGACGGTGGTCATCTCCTCGCTGCCCACACCGGTGACGGTCATGCCGCCGGTAATGTAGTAGCTGCCGGAGTCATAGCTGATGTAGACCTTGTACATCTTGCCGGGGGTCAGGCCGGAGATGGTGGCGGTGGAGCAGTCGCCGCCGGTGGCAAAGTATACGGTGGTACCCTGCACATAGCTGGTCTGGGTGCGGTCGTCGGACAGCTCCCAGATGGCGGCCTTGAACTCGTTGATGGTGGCGGAGTCGGTGGTGGCGTAGCCGGTGACGGTCACGCTGTCGCCGCCGGCCACAAAGTAGTCGGTGCTGCGGTTGGCAATGCCGTTGAAGGCGATGTACAGCGTGTCGCCGTGGACCTCGTTCACAAAGCGGCCGCCGGTCTCCATGCCCTCGGGGAAGGTGACGCTGCCGCCGGCCTCGGCCCTGGTTTCGGGGGCTTCGTCCTCGTCACCGGCGTTCTCATCCCGGAAGCCCAGGACGGTGGCGGTGGTCAGAATGGCGTTGGACAGCATTTCCTTGGGGCTGCAGGCGGACAGGGTCAGGGCCATGACCCCGGCCAGAACCAGGGCGCCCAGACGTTTTTTCAGGCTCATATCAGTACCCTCCAGGGGAAACTCAGATGGTGCGCGGTGGGCAGGATACACCCCCGCAGTTTGAAAATCTCAGTTTATTATACCCGATTTTGCCCGCTGGTACAAGGGGGCGGGGGGAAATTCACATGTAAACAGTGGTGGGAGCTTTTTGGCAGGCGACTGCTTGCGGGAGAGTCCTTCCTTTTGTGACCAAAAGGAAGCGAAAAGTCCCACCGTTCCGATGCGGTGGACGCCGGCTGGGGCTGCGGCCC
>CALWNO010000023.1 GCA_944382785.1 uncultured Gemmiger sp.
TTCATGATTGCCCCTCTCAATGTGTTCCAGATGTTCATCAGGCGCCTCTCCGCTTCCAGATCACTTCGGTGGCGTAGAGTACCGGGACGAAATAAAAAAGAGCGCCGCCCCGAAGAGCAGCGCCATGGATACAGAACTGAGAGCGTTGGATAAAAAGATAGGCAATCTGGTCAACGCCCTTGCGGATGGCATGAGTAGCGAGGCGGTCTCCGCCAAACTGGCCGAGTTGGAGGAACGCAAGGCCCAGATAGCCGCAAGCAAGCGCATGCTGCAAGCTGCTGAAGAACAGGTCGGCCTTACTGACCGGCAGATACACGAAGCCGTTGATAAGCTGTCTGTGGCCAATCTGGACAGCCCGGACGGTTTGCGCACTCTGCTGTCCGTGGTCTTGCGTGTGAATGTATACGCAGACCATATCGAAATATACACGATTTTCGGCGGTAGTGGAAAATCCGGCAAGGGCGACGTGGACGTAAAGAACGCCGCAAAAGATTTTATAAACACCATCGGTGCCGCTCCACCGGCACCACAAATCCCGAATGCTGATGCATTCGGGATTTTTTATTTCAGTCCTGCCCCGGTATCAAACCGCTGGCGCCCTCATATACTGGTACAGGCGCTTGTCGTACACGGGAAGCGCTTTGCAGTTTTGTGTTTGCGGGGTGTTTGTATGTGCGGAATTGCGGGATTTTGCAGTTTACAGGCCGATTTTCTCCAGCGCGCCGGGGACTGGACCCAGATCCTGGTGGCCATGCGGACGGCCATTGCTCACCGGGGCCATGACCAGACCGGGGAATATCTGCGGCACCATATCGGGCTGGCCCACACCCGGCTGTCCATCCGGGACCTGGCCGGTGGTGCCCAGCCCATGGTGCGCCGCCGGGGAGAGGAAGACTATAATCACCGGTATTTTTACAGCGTTTTCAAGGCAAAGACCGGCCGCACCGCCACCACCTACCGGGCGGAGCAGCGCGGTCAGGCCGCGCAGGCAACAGGAGAGGAGGACACGGATGGGTAACCTGCTTTTGCGCCGGGCGTCCGCTCTGGCCTGTGCCCTGCTGCTGGTGTTCCAGGTGGGCTGTGCCCCTGCCGGAGAGGAGTCCCCCGCTGCCGCCCAGCCCACCACCCTGAAACTGCTGCTGCGGGGCAATGCTTCCGGCCTGGACCGGGTGCTGGAGGAACTGTATGCCCAGATGGACGAGGAGCACTGCTGGAGGCTGGACATCACCCTGCTGGACGCCGCCGACTATGCCCAGCAGCTGGCCCGCAGCCTCACCGCCCATGAGGATTACGATCTGGTATTCGACGCCCAATGGCTCACCCTGGTAAGCCAGTCCCAGCGCAACAGCTACAAAAACCTCAACACCTATTTCAACAACCCCGACTATCCCGGCCTGCAGCGGGCGTTCAGCCAGGAATATCTGGATGCCAACCGCATTGACGGGGATATCTACGGCATTCCCTTTACCAACACCTATTACGATGTTCCGGGCATGTTTTACCGCAAGGATATCCTGCGGCAGCTGGACCTGGGCTTTGACACCATCACCTCCCGGGACCAGATGCTGGCGTTCTGGCAGGCGGTACAGGCCCAGGGCCAGTACAAGCCGCTGACCCTGGGCAGCCGCGGGTTTTATGTGGCCAATCTGCCCGAAATCACCCTGCGCGCCGCCAACATTCTGGATGTGAACGGGTGGAGTTTCTGGGATTATCCCGCCAAAGTGGTTCTTTCCCAGGACGGCACCCGGGTGCTGGATGTGGTTTTTCCCGGGGACGATGCCTCCCGGTTTGCCGCCTTTGCGGAACCCTACAACACCGGCAATTTTCTGGATGCGTACCTGCTGCAGAACGCGGCCTGCTACACGTACTGTGACCCCGACGATCTGTTGAAACCGGACGGCAAGACGGATTTTCTGGCCGGCAGTTCCGCCTCCTTTGAGGGGACACTGGGCAGCGGCGGTTCCGCCCAGATCCAGCAGCAGCTGCGCCAGACCGTGCCGGATGCCGAGGTGGCTTTCTGGGCGTATGACACGGCATTCCTGCCCCAGAACCGCACCGAGGAATCCCTGCGGGTGGATTATGCCGCCTGGAATTTTCTCTGTGTGCCCTCCTACAGCACCGACACCGACCAGGTCATGGCCTTTCTGGACTGGCTGTACAGCGACTGGTCCTGCCTGGACCTGTTCAACTACGGCGTGGAAGGAGAAGACTGGCAGGCGGTGGGAGAGGAAGAATACACCCTGCTGGAAAATCCGGCGGGCGCCTTCAGTTTTCCCGCCTACGAGCTGGCCTGGAACCCCCAGCATCACCGGTTGGATGCCTCCATGAACGAGGAGGAGCGCAGCCTGATGGAATACATCTACGATGAGGACAGCTATACCCCTTCGCCCCTGACCGGCTTCCAGCTGAACACCACCCCCATCGCCATCGAGCTGGCCCGCCTGGATGCCTTGTATGAGGAATACTACACCGGATTCACCCACGGGGCCTACGGCGACCAGACTGCCGCCATGATTGCCGAACTGCACGCCCGCAGCGAGCAGGTGGGGCTGGAAAAGGTCCGCGCCGAGATCATCAGCCAGGTACAGCAGCACCTGGACGCCCGGGCTGCCGGGTAAGGCCGGGTACAAAATTCCACACCGGTCCCCTGTGGGCAAACCTGCACAAGACAAACACCTCCGCCGCGCTGTATACTGAAACCAGTACAGCGAAGCGGAGGTGTTTTTATGCGTCTTGGTCTTGTGCAGAGCCGTCACAACGCCATGTATGATTTTCTGAATCCGGAATTTTCCTTTTCGGTTCCCCAATGCCTGGCCATGCAGCAACAGCAGCTGGAACAGAATCTGCAGCTGCTGGAGGAGGCCGCCGGGCAGGGCTATGATCTGCTGGTGACCACCGAGTGCATCAACTACATCCGCACCAGCGGAGAGAACCGGCCTGAGGACAGGGCCTTCTATCCCCTGCTGACCGGCGCCCCCGTACAAGCCCTGGCCGATGCCGCCCGACGGGCCCACAGCTGGCTGGTGGCGGGTCTGGGTTTTGCCCAGGCAGACCATGTGTACAATGGTGCCCTGGTTTTTGACCGGGAAGGAGTCCTGCGGCAGGTATACCGGAAACTGCATCTGGCCGGGGACGAAAGCCGGGTCTTTACCCCGGGAGACAGTTTTTGTGTACAGCAGACAGAATTCGGACGGTTCGGGGTCTGTATCTGCTGGGACATGCAGTTTCCCGAAACCGCCCGCACCCTGGCCCTGCAGGGCGCGGACCTGATCCTCTGCCCCACCTGGGGATGGGAGGCCGACCTGTACGGCCGGGCCCGCGCCTATGAAAACGGCATCTATGCGGCGGCGGCCATGGCGGTGCCCGCCTGGGGACCTGTCGAAGCCCCCCGCACCCCCAGCAGCCTGGTCACCCCGGAAGGCCGGTTGTCGGTCTGCGGCCCTGCCGACCGTCCGGCCCTGGTCTGTGCAGAAATGGATCTGCAGAGTGTTGCGGCCTCCCGTGCACTGCGGCTGGGTGGACGGCGGCCCGGTCTGTACGGGGCGCTGGGAGTGGAAGGAGGGCCTTCCTGCTCCGCTTGACAAGGCTTTGGGGAAACGGTACAATGGCAAGTAGTATCCCTCTTTCAACAAGGGCAGGACCGGGCCATCGCCAAGCCGCATCCTTTCACGGCGGACCTTCCGGCCCGCTTCGGGACAAACAAGCAGGCCCCCGGCAGCTGCCGGGGGCTTTTTGCAACACAAAACGGCGTGTCGGTCCCTGTTCCGACACGCCGTTCCCGAAAAGAAGAAAAGAGAAAGAGGAGTGGATGAAAAAGTTTGTCTGCTTCCCAGCGGACTTTGGATCCGGATCCCTGTTCCCGGATGTTCCTTTTGGGAACAATTAAAGAATACCCGAAAGATGTGACAGAAAAGTGATGGTTCTTTCAAGAAATTACGAAAGAACTTGAAAGACTCTGTGAATAAACCCGCAAAGAAGGAAATTTTGTCATGCCCAACCGCATCAATTACGAACTGGAAATGGAAAAGACCATCCGGGCCCTGGCCGCCGAAGGCCGCCGTCCCCGGCTGCTGCTGCACGCCTGCTGCGCCCCCTGTTCCAGCGCCACCCTGGAGCGTCTGGCCGACGCCTTCGAGGTGACCATCCTTTACTACAATCCCAACATTGCCCCGCCGGAGGAATACCACCGCCGGGCGGATGAGCTGGACCGGTTTGTGCAGGACGCCGGGTACGCCGGGCGGGGCATCACGGTGGTGCGCCTGCCCTACGACCCGCAGGAATTCTATACCGCTGTGCGCGGGCTGGAGAACGAACCGGAAAAGGGCGAGCGCTGCACCGTATGTTATCGGATGCGGCTGGAACAGGCCGCCCTCTACGCCGCCGGACACAACTTTGAATGGTTCACCACCACTCTGTCCATCTCCCCCATGAAGGACCCGGTGCGGCTGAACACCATCGGCACCCAGCTGGCAGACCGGTACGGGGTGCGGTACCTGCAAAGCGAGTTCCGCAAGAAGGACGGTTACAAGCGCAGCCTGACCCTGAGCAGTGAATACGGGTTGTACCGGCAGGACTATTGCGGCTGTATTTTCAGCAAACAGGAGCGGGAACGCCAGGCAGCGGCCCGCCAAAAGGAGGCAGAACAATGAAACGGATTCTGGTAGCCTTACCCCTGAATGAGGAACAGTGCGACCGGCTGCACAAGGCCGCTCCGGGCACCGAGATGCACATCATCGCCCAGCCGTCGGAAGAGGACATTCGCTGGGCGGACGTGATCATGGGCAACGTGCCGGTGGAGATCATCCGGAAAAACGACCATCTGGAATGGTTCCAGAGCAACTTTGCGGGCCCCGACCCCTACCTGGAGCCGGGGGTGCTGCTCGAAGGCTGCTATGTGACCAACGCCACCGGCGCTTACGGGCTGGCCATCAGCGAGTGGATGCTGGGCATGTGGCTGGGGTTGTGCAAGGATCTGTTCCTGTACCGGGACCGGCAGAACGACCATTGCTGGGATGCCATCGAACGGCCGGTGCGCAGTGTGGACGGGTCCAAGGTCCTCTGCGTGGGGCTGGGGGACATCGGTTCCAGCTTTGCCCGCCGGGCCCATGCCCTGGGTGCCCGGGTGGTGGGGGTGCGCCGCCATGCCCCCGACACCTGCCCTTCCTACTGTGAGCGGGTGGTGGGCCAGGAGGACCTGGACGCCGAGCTGCCCGATGCCGATCTGGTAGCCCTGAGCCTGCCAGGCACCAGCGAGACCACCCACCTGTTTGACGCCGCCCGCATTGCCCGGATGAAGCCCGGGTCCATCCTGATGAACGTGGGCCGGGGCACAGCGGTGGACACCCGGGCCCTGACCGAAGCGCTGCGCACCGGGCACCTCTTCGGCGCTGCCCTGGATGTGACCGACCCGGAGCCTTTGCCCCCCGCGCATCCCCTGTGGAAGCAGCGCAACGCCATCATCACCCCCCACATTTCGGGGCGGTTCAGCCTGCCCCGGACCCTGGACCTGATCGTGGACATCTTTGCCCGCAATCTGCGCCACTATCTCAACGGCGAGACGCTGGACAACCAGATGTCCCGCCTGACCCACTATGTGAGCGAGGACACCGCCGGGCAGCGGCTGCGCTGCGAGCCGGACGACTGAACCTTGCATCCGCCCCTCCCTTCTGACACCGAGAGGTTTCTGGTATGACATTTTATACTCTGGTATGGCTGTTCTTCTGCTATTCCTTCCTGGGCTGGCTGGCCGAGGTCCTGTTTACCGCCGTGCGCAAGCGCCGCTACCAGGACCGGGGCGTGCTGGGCGGTCCCCTGTGCCTGATCTACGGCGTGGCGGGCAGCATCATCACCGTGGGCCTGCGGGAACTGGCTGCCGACAGCTGGTTTTTCCTGTTTTTGTTCAGCGCCGTCATCGCCACGGCGGTGGAATGGGTCGGCGGGCACATTCTGGAACGGTTCACCGACGCCCGCTGGTGGGACTATTCCGACCGGAAATTCAACCTGGACGGGTACATCTGCCTGACGGCCTCGGTATTCTGGGGCGCGCTGGGCGTGGTGGCCGTAAAATGGGGCGCTCCCCTGCTGTTGGGCCTCTTTGGCCTGCTGCCCGCTCTGGCCGGTCAGATCCTGATCTGGGTATTGCTGGTTTTGCTGGTGCTGGACGGCATCGGCACTGTGCTGACCCTGGCGGGCATCCGGTACAAGTTCTCCCAGGCACAGGCGGTACACAACCGTCTGGCTGCCATGACCCTGGACCTGGGCATGTGGGTGCTGGGCTGCACCGAGCGCCGCATGGCCAAGGCCTATCCCCAGGCCAATTTTGTGCGCCCCAAGCGGGAGAAAAGCACCGTCTTTGCCGAAGGATGCAGCTTCTACAAACTGTTTTTGCTCTTTGTCATCGGGGCATTCCTGGGAGATGTGGCCGAAACCATCTTCTGCCGCATCACCGCCGGGGTATGGATGAGCCGGTCCAGCCTGGTATGGGGACCTTTCTCCATCGTGTGGGGGCTGGCCATCTCGATGGTGACCCTGCTGCTCTACCGCTACAAGGACAAAAGCGCCAGCTGGCTGTTTGTGGCCGGCACCCTGCTGGGCGGCGCCTATGAGTATCTGTGCAGCGTCTTTACCGAGATCGTCTTTGGTGCGGTATTCTGGGATTACAGCAAGATCCCCTTCAACCTGGGCGGACGCATCAATCTGCTGTACTGCTTCTTCTGGGGCTTTGCAGCGGTGGCCTGGTTCAAGATCTTCTATCCGCCCCTGTCCGCAGGCATTGAAAAGCTGCCCCGCCGGTTCGGTGCGGTGCTGACCTGGTGCCTGGTGGTGTTCATGTGCGCCAACATGGTGGTGAGCTCGGCGGCCCTGTCCCGCTACACCGCCCGCATTGAGGGCAAATCCGCCGACAGCGAGATCGCCGTGTATCTGGACGAACACTTTGACGACGCCCGGATGCAGCGCATCTATCCCAAGTTCGTGCACACCGGCTGATCCCAACAAACACAAAAAACGGCCCCTCCGGGAAGTTTTTTCCCGAAGGGGCCGTTTTGCACTGCCGTACAGGCAGTTACTTCTGTTCGTAGCTCTGGCAGAAGTGCGGGGTATCCACACCGGAGGAAGCATTGTCGGTGTGGTGGGTGATCTTGATCTGGCTCAGGTCACATTTCTGGCAGTCGATGTTGTGGGCGCAGGCGTCCACATCGCAGAAAACACCGTGGTTTTCCATGGGAGTCACCTTCCTTTCAAGGCAAAGCATTTTTGGGGGACGGCCTTTGCCGCCCTGCAAGGAAAGTATGCCCCACCCCACAGCGGATTAAACATTCCCGGCAAAAAAACGAGCCCCCGTCTGCGCGACGGGGGCTTGTTTGGTTGGGCCGGCGAGGTTCGAACTCACGAATGGCGGAGTCAAAGTCCGCTGCCTTACCACTTGGCTACGGCCCAGCAAAAGGCGGCAGAGACCGCCGAAATTGTTAAGAAAAAAGACCGCGCAGCTTTTTAAGGACTGTGCGGTCTTTGGTGGGGTGCCTAGAGGGATTCGAACCCTCGGCCTCCAGAGCCACAATCTGGCGCGCTAACCAACTGCGCCATAGGCACCATACATATGCGCCCGAAGGGACTCGAACCCCCGGCCCACTGCTTAGAAGGCAGTTGCTCTATCCAGCTGAGCTACGGGCGCGCATGGTTCTTGACCCCCTATATATCGGGAACAAGCTGCGTTTGTTAATATACCATACGCAGCCTGAAAAGTCAAGACCTTGCTTAAAAAATCCTCAAACTTTTGCGGCATACACCCCTGCCGGCGGGGTGCTGTTCACGAAATACAGTTCATACCACAGAATAAAGGAGTAGATGCTCCAGATCTTGGTCATGTTCTTGGCATGGCCGGCCTTGTGGTCGTCCAGCAGACGGCAGATCTCCTTGACGTTAAAGAACTGCTCCGCCACCGGGCCGGTGAACTTTTCGTGCACCATGTCATAGTATTTGTCCTGTTTGAGCCAGTCGTTCAGCGGTACCGGGAAGCCCAGCTTCTTGCGATGGGCCACGCTCTCAGGCAGCTGCTTCAGAGCCGCACCCCGCAGGGCGATCTTGGTGTGTTCCTTATCGCAGCGGTAGCGGCGGGGAATGCTCAGCGCCACTTCCAGCATCTCCCGATCCAGGAAGGGCACCCGCAGCTCCAGGGAGTTGGCCATGCTCATCCGGTCGGCCTTGAGCAGGATATCGTACAGCATCCAGGTGTGCATATCCACCCACTGCAGCTGGGTGGGCTCATCCAGGCCCTGGACCTTGTCAAAATAGGGCTTGAAGAAGGTTTCGGGGGCGGGGTTGCCGTAGTTCTTTTTCAGATAGCGGTCCCGCTCCGCCGGGGACTCAAACACATAGTTGGCCCGCATATACCGCTCCCAGGGCTGACGGCCGCCCCGGACCAGGAAGTGCTGGCCCTTGAAGTAGGGCATTCTGGCTGCCGTATGGGAAAGGAACCTGCGCACAGCCTTGGGCACCTTGCGGCCGTAATCCTCAAAGTGTACGGCCTGGCAGTACATGGGATAGCCGCCGAAGAGCTCGTCGGCGCCCTCGCCGGAGAGCACCACCTTCACATACTTGCGGGCGTTCTGGGCCAGGAAGTACAGCGGCACCTCCGCCGGGTTGGGCATGGGTTCATCCAGATACCACTGAATCACCCGGTTGGCTTCAAAGAACTGGTCGGCGTCCACCTTGTTGGCGATGCTGGGCACCCCGATCTCCTTGCTGAATTCCTGGGCATAGGGCAGCTCGGAGTATTTTTCCTCCGAATACCCCACCGAGAAGCTCTTTACATGAGGGGTTCCCTTGGCCACCTCGTTGACCACAAAGCTGGAGTCCACACCGGAGGAGAGGAAGCAGCCCACCTCCACGTCGGCGATCTGATGGGCGGCCACGCTCTCGGCAAAGGTGTCGGTGATCTTCTTTTCCCAGTCCTCCTGGGTCTTGGTCTCGTCGATGTGGTAGCGGATGTCGTAGTACCGCTCGATGGTCATTTCGCCATCATGCCAGGTGAACATGTGTGCGCCGGGCAGCTTGAACACATTCACGAACATGGTTTCCTCGTTGGGGATGTATTCAATGCTCAGGTATTCGGGCAGGCGCTTTTCGTTCAGCTCTTTCTTGAAGCCGGGATGGGCCAGGAAGCTCTTGATCTCGCTGCCGAAGAGCAGCAGCCCGTTCACATTATAGTAGTAGAAGGGTTTGATGCCGAAGATGTCCCGGGCGCCGAACATGGTTTTGGTGTTCCGGTCCCAGATCACAAAGGTGAACATGCCCCGCAGCTTGGCGGGCAGTTCCTTGCCCCACTGCTCATAGCCGTGGAGCAGCACCTCGGTGTCCGAATGGGTCTTGAAGGTATGGCCTGCGGCTTCCAGGTCGGCGCGCAGGGTCTGGAAGTTGTAGATCTCGCCGTTGAAGATGACCACCAGGCTCTCATCCTCATTGTACATGGGTTGGCGGCCGCCCTCCAGGTCGATGATGGACAGGCGGCGGTGGCCCAGAGCCACCTGGTCGTCCACAAAATAGCCTTCCCCGTCGGGGCCGCGGTAGGTGATCAGGTCCGCCATGGCCTTGACGGTGGCCCGGGCGGTCTCGGCGTCATGTTTGCGTTCGGCAAAGCCGGTGATACCACACATGGATGTTATCCTCCTCTGTGTCAGTCGGTCAGACCCTTGTTGCCGTAATAGCGGGCGGTCTTGCGGTAGTAGTTCAGCTGGCTGCGCAGATACCACAGCCCCCGTTTGAGGCTGCGGTCCTCCTTACAGTAGAGCTGGTGGGCACAGCGGCCCTGCTTTTTCAGCCGGGCGGCGGTGGCCAGCAACGTTTCGTCTTTCAGGTATTTGCGGATGACGCCGTAGGGGGCGATCATCCACAGGCTCTCGGTGTCGGCGATGGTGAAGCCGGTGTCCTTGCCTTCCAGCACGTCCTCCACCAGCCAGCGGGCCAGGTTGTAGCCCGCGGCGGTGACAAAGTAGCTGGAACGGCCCTGGCGGGGATTCATCTCAAAGAGTTTGTATTCCCCGGTGCGGGTGTCGTACTTCATATCAAAGTTGGCATAGCCCACCCAGCCCACATCTTGCAGGAAGGCACGCATCCGCTCCAGCAGGGCGGAATCGTTGATGGCCGGGGCGGACAGGATGGCCGCATAGTTGCCGATTCCCTCGGGGGTCTGCTCCTCCAGCAGAGGGCGGCCCAGGGCCATCAGATGGACCTTGCCGTCCAGGCCGCAGTAGGCGTTGAGCACCCGCATGCAGTTGTCGTCCCCGGGGATGTACTCCTGCAGGATCAAATCGTCCTGGTAGGAACTGCCGTAGATGGCCGCGGTGATGGCGTCGTACTCCGCCCGGTCATGGGCCAGGAACACCTTCTTCTTGTGGGGGAAGGAGCAGTTCCAGTAGGCCGGGGAATTGCTGGCCTTGATGATGACCGGAAAATCAAAGGGAAAATCGGCGTTTTTGTAGTTCTGCGCGGTGCAGGTGGCCGTTTTCGGGTAAGAAAGCCCGTGTGCGGCACAAGCCTTATAAAAGTTGTCTTTTATGTCAAGATCCAGCACGGTTTGCAGTTCCGGGCAGGCAAAATGAAAATAGGGTTCCAGTTCCTTGCGGTGGCGGGCCATGAGAATGGTGTAGCCGTCGGCGCAGGAGACCAGCAGCAGGGGGCAGTTCTTGTAATCGCGGGCCTTGGCGTAGTCTACCAGGGTGCGCACAAAGACATCGTCCTTTTCCAGGTCCGGCTCACACACGGCGATGCGCACCAGGCGGGTGTTGCGGCAGGCCACCAGGACCCCCTTGCAGACGGCGTCACTGACGACCCCGTATTGGGTATAAAAGCTGCGGGCCATGCCGTAGACGTTGGCGTCACTGCCCAGCAGCACCGGTTGAAATTTCAGCATAGGAAAGCCTCTTTATTCATACAGATGGTATATTCCTGCTTATTTTACGTCCAAAGCGGTGTCCTTGTCAATCGGTTTTGCCCCCGTGGCGGGCTGCAAAACAGGAGCCGCCCGCCCTTACAGTATGCGCTGCAGCGTCCAAAGGTATCACCTGTTTTCCCGTCTTTTCCCACACTTTTACATTCTTTTGCGGGGTTCAGGCTTTTCTTTTTGAGGTGATCTGTGTATAATATAGGGTATCGAAAATCAAACGGCACCCTAAGGAAAGGGAAAGTATATGTGCGGAATCGTTGGATTTGTGGGCGCGCGGGATGATGCGCGCGAGGTTTTGCAGGCCATGATGGACCTGATCGCCCACCGCGGACCGGACGGCCAGGGCCAGTTTCTGGAAGGTCCGGCGGCGTTGGGCCAGCGGCGGCTTTCCATCATCGACCTGGAGGGCGGCCGCCAGCCCATGTACAATGAGGATGAAAACCTGGTGGTGGTCTTTAACGGCGAGATCTACAACTTCCAGTCCCTGACCGAGGAACTGCGGGCCGCCGGCCATACCTTTGCCACCCGGTCGGACACCGAAGTCCTGCTCCACGGCTACGAGGAGTGGGGCAAGGGAATGCTGGACCGGCTGCGGGGCATGTTCACCTTCGCTTTGTGGGACCGGCGGGAGAAAACCCTGCTGCTGGCCCGGGACCATTTCGGCATCAAACCCCTGTACTACTACCAGAACGAGGCGGGCGAACTGCTCTTCGGCAGTGAGATCAAGAGCTTTCTGGCCCACCCGGGCTTCCACAAGGAGCTCAACGAGGACCAGCTCTCCCTGTACCTCTCTTACCAGTTCTCCCCCGGGGAGAACACCTTCTTCAAGGGCGTGAAAAAACTCATGCCTGCCCACTGGCTGGAATGGAAGGACGGCCAGGTGACGGTGCAGCGGTACTGGCGCCCCGAGTTCAAGCCCGACGACGAGCCCACCCTGCAGGAGTGGGAGAAGGCCATCAGCGACGCCATGCAGGAGAGTGTGACCGCCCACAAGATCGCCGACGTGGAGGTGGGCAGCTTCCTTTCCTCCGGGGTGGATTCCAGCTATATGGCTGCTCTGGCCAAGGTGGATAAGACCTTCACCGTGGGCTTTGCCAACAAGCAGTACGATGAGACCGATTATGCCACCGAGTTTTCCCAGCATATCGGGGTCAAGAACTACGCCTACCGCATCACCCCCGAGGAGTACTGGGCCAATCTGGGCCGCATCCAATATCACATGGATGAGCCTCTGGCCGACGCCGCCAGCGTGGCTCTCTACTTCGTCAACCGGGAAGCCGCCAAACAGGTCAAGGTCTGTCTGTCCGGCGAGGGTGCGGACGAATTCTTCGGCGGATACAACATTTATAAAGAGCCTTTCACCGTGAGCTGGTACGACCATCTGCCCCTGTGGCTGCGCCGCAGCGTGGGCGCGGTGGCCAACCTGCTGCCCCCGGTGCCGGGCATCAACTTCCTGGTTCGCCGGGGCCGCCCGCTGGAAGAGCGGTACATCGGCAACACCAACCTCATGGGCGAGCGCCGCAAGCGCAAGCTGATGAAGCACTACACCGGCAAATGCAAGCCCACCGACATCTCCCGCCCCTTCTTTGAGATGACCAAAGGCCAGGACCCGGTGACCCGGATGGAATACTGCGACCTGAACCTGTGGATGGTGGGAGACATTCTGCTCAAGGCCGACAAGATGAGCATGGCCAACTCCCTGGAACTGCGGGTGCCCTTCCTGGACCGCCGGGTGTTCGACCTGGCCTGCCGCATCCCCACAAAGTGCAAGGTCAACGCCCAGCAGACCAAGATCGCCATGCGGGGCGCCGCCGAAATGACCATTCCGGCCAAGACGGCGGACAAGAAAAAGCTGGGTTTCCCTGTTCCGGTGCGGGCCTGGCTGCGGGAAGAAAAGTACGCTGCCATCCTGCGGGAGGCCTTTGCCACTCCGGCGGCGGAACAGTTCTTCAACACCAAGGAACTGAACCGCATGCTGGACCAGCATGTCAGCGGCAAGCGGGACAACTGGCGCCAGCTTTGGTGTGTGTTTATCTTCCTTGTCTGGTACGATGAATATTTTGTAAAGAGGTGAAGGGCCGATGCTGCTCAAACAATTGCTGAAAGGTCTGCGCTATCAGGTAGTGCAGGGCACCCTGCATGTCGAAGTGGCCGACATCTTCTATGATTCGCGCAAAGTGACCACGGGTGGACTGTTCGTCTGCATTGTGGGCACCCAGCGCGACAGCCACGACTATGCCGCCGATGTGGTGGAAAAGGGCGCCGCCGTGCTGGTCATCCAGCATGACCTGGCCCCCGGTGTGCTGGAAAGCATGCCCCATGTGACGGTGCTGAAATTTGACAACACCCGCTACGCCATGGCCACGTTGTCCGCCGCCTATTTCGGCCATCCCGCTGACGAGATGACCATGATCGGGGTGACCGGCACCAAGGGCAAGACAACCACCACCCACATGATCCGGTCGGTGCTGACAGCCGCCGGGCACAAGACCGGTATGGTGGGCACCAACGGGGTGTACTATCCCGGCCACCACTACGACCTGAACAACACCACCCCCGAAAGCTACGAGCTGCAGAAGATCCTGCGCCAGCTGGCTGATGCCGGGTGTGACGCCTGCGTGATGGAGGTATCCAGCCAGGGTCTGATGATGGACCGGGTGGCGGGCATCCACTACCGGGTGGGGGTGTTCACCAACCTGTACCCCGACCACATCGGTCCCGGGGAGCATTCCAGCTTTGAGGAGTACCGCAGCTGGAAGGGCCAGCTGTTCCAGCGGTGCGACATCGGCGTGGTGAATGCCGACGACGAGAACACCGAGGCCCTGCTGGAAGGTCACACCTGTGACCTCATCACCTACGGCATCGACAAGCCCGCCGACTACCGGGCCGGGCAGGAATACCGGCTGCTGCGCAGCAAGACCATGCTGGGGGTGGAGTTCATCCTCACCGAGCCGGACGGCCACACCCTGGATGTACAGGTGGCCATGCCGGGCCGGTTCAGCATCTACAACGCCCTGGCCACCATCGGGGTGGGCAAGGCGCTGGGTCTGGCCGACGACCCCATCCACCAGGGTCTGCGGGACACGGTGGTCAAGGGCCGGGTGGAACTGGTGCCCATCAGCCACCACTTTACCATCCTCATCGACTACGCCCACAACGAAGCCGCCACCGAGAGCCTGATGGAAACGCTGAAAGCCTACAACCCTCACCGGATGGTGGTGGTGTTCGGCTGCGGCGGCAACCGGAGCAAGCTGCGCCGGTACGGCATGGGCGAGGTCTGCTCCAAGATGGCTGATTTTCTCATCCTCACCGAGGACAACAACCGGTTTGAGAAGGTGGAGGACATCATCGCCGACATCAAGGAGGGCATCGCCAAGGGCAATCCCAACGTGCCCTATGTGGAAATCCCCGACCGGCTGGACGCCCTGCACTATGCCATCGACCACGCCGAGGAAGGCGACCTGATCGCGGTCATCGGCAAGGGTCACGAGGCATACCGGGACCGGGAAGGCGTCAAGACCCCCTTCCTGGAGCGGGAGCTCATTGAGGAATACGCCGCCGAAAAGGGCATCGACTGAGTACACAAAATACAACCGGCGCGGAGAAAGCTGTCTGGCCTTCTCCGCGCCGGTTTGTTTTCTATACTCTTGTTATCAGCCCCGGGTCTGCTCCCAGTATTCTCCCATACTGGCCCCCTTCCGGCCGGTGACCTCGTCGGTGAGGTAGCTTTCCAGCCCGACATCCGCCGGAGTCCAGCAGTGGGCGGTCTCCTCATCGGGGTATTCCACCTCGGCATACATAAAATGTCCCGGCAGGCCCGGGTCCACCTCGTTCACTTCCAGATGCAGGCCATCGGGCAGAGCATAGGTGCGCCGCTCCTTCCGGATCAGGGGTTTGCCGATGAGGTCCTCCAGCTTGGCAAAGAGGTCGGCGTCGATCTCGGTCTCGATCTCCTGGCGGCTCATGCCGGAGGGGTCGGGCGCACCTTTGAAGCAGAGCACCAGGTCCGTGGGACCGCCCTGCAGTGCCTCCCGCCGGATGCGCACGGTGGGACGAACACTGATATACCCCTGGTCCATGCGATACACCTGTTCCGGTTCCAGCCCCCGGGGCCAGCCGGTCACCATCCATTTGCGCTCGATTTCCATGCCTGTTCCCTGCCTTTTTGTGAAATTGGGGCGGTGTGGCCGCCGGGAACAGTATACCATGCTTGCGCCGGTCCCGGCAAGCGGGTATAATGGTAGAAAAGCTGCGGCATGCCGCAAAACGACATCTAGAAAAGAGAGTTTTTTTCATGCAGCATTTGAAGCAATTCTGTACCCGTAAAAATCTGTGGTTCCTGCTGCTGGTGGCCGTCCAGGTGGTCTTTCTGCTGGCGCGGTTCGTCTCGGATTTCGGGGCAGGCACCGCCATCAACGTGACCCCCGACCTCATCATCCCCTACACCGAGGAGGCGGTGAACGACGCCCGGGGGACCCAGGTGGAAAACTATGTGGGCCAGTTTGCCACCACCCGCTGGCTGGACATTGAGCCCGGCAGCTACCAGGTGGTGGTGACCTACGCCAACAACGGCGGTACCGGCACGGTGCGTTTCCTGGACGAGGTCATGCCCACCGCCCAGTACGACGTGGCCAGTCTGCCCCCGGGACGCAGCAGTTCCACCTTCACCCTGTGGATGGAACACGGCTGCGATGTGGCCCAGATGCAGTTCTATTCCGACTGCGGGGAGGGTCAGGTGACCTTCATCACCGGGGCCCAGCTCATCCCCACCCACTCCTTTGCCTATGTGCATTTTCTCACCGTCCTGGTGCTGTTCGCCGCCATCGACTGGATTCTGCTGGTGGTGACCCGCCGGGTGGCACTGCCCTGGCGCACCCTGGAATCCCGGTACAGCATCCTGGCCACCCTGGTACTGGTGGCGGTGGCCTGCCTGCCCCTGGGGCTGGGTTACATCATCTATGGCCACGACCTGACGGTGCATCTGTCCCGCATTGAGGGGCTGAAAGCCGGGCTGCTGGCCGGGCAGTTCCCGGTGCGGATGAACCCCGACCTGGTCAACGGCAAGGGGTATCCCTTCAGCCTGATGTACGCCGACCTGCTTTTGTACCCGGCGGCATTTCTCCGGATTCTGGGCTTCAGCCTGCAGACGGTGTACAAACTGTACGTGATCTGCATCACCCTGGCCACCGCTCTGGTCACCCGGTTTGTGCTGCGCCGCATCTTCAACAATGAGACGGTGGCCCTGGCTGGCACCGCTCTTTACCTGCTGGCTCCCTACCGGCTGACCAATGTGTATGTGCGGGCTTCGGTGGGCGAGTATTCCGCCATGGTGTTCCTTCCCCTTGTGATCTACGGGCTGTGGCGCATCTACCGCCAGAAACCCGGGGAGAAGGCCGAACCCTGGTGCTGGCTGACCCTGGCCATCGGCTTCACGGGGCTTTTGCAGACCCATCTGCTGACCAGCGTCATGACCGGCTTCCTCACCGCCATCTTCTGCGTTCTGTACGCCAAACGCACCTTCCGCCGCCCGGTGCTGCCCGCCCTGTGCAAGGCTGCCGTGCTGGCTGTGGTGTGGAACCTGTGGTTCCTGGTGCCTCTGGCCCAGTACATGATCCAGGGAGTCTGCCGCATCAGCGGCCGGTACGATGCCTCCTATCTGCGGGACACCGCCGTCATGCTGGGGCAGATGTTCATGGTCTTCGGCAAGGGCACCGGCACCTCCCAGTCCCTGGCCCTGGGCATGGACGGGGAGATGACCCTGACCCTGGGCATCGCCCTGGGCCTGGGCGCGTTGCTGCTGGTGGCCGCCCTGCTGGACCCCGCCGTGCGGCAATCCAATCGCAAGGTGCTGCACGTGAGCCTGTGGGCCTTCGGTTTCGGGGCGCTCTGCGTCTGGATGGCCAGCGATGTCTTCCCCTGGTATGACATCTTCCTCAGCGAGAATCCACTTCTCAAAGCCCTGTCCTCCCTGCTGGGCAAGCTGCAGTTTGCCTGGCGGTTCCTGAGCCCGGCCAGTCTGCTGCTGACCCTGTGTGCGGCAGGGGCCCTGACCCTTTTGTGGAACAAGCGCCGGGATCTGGCCAGACAGGCTGCCCTGGCTCTGGTGCTGCTGACCCTGATCCCCGCCGGGTACCAGATGTACGACAGCTGTGCCAACAGTGTGGTGACCACCTACATGAGCCTGGGGGCCATGGGCGTGGCCAGCCCGCTGAAGGAGTCCCAGCTGGCCGGCGGCGAGTACCTGCCCTATGACCTTTCGGACGAACTGACCCCCGCCCAGTTCAACGATGTCAACTTCTATTTTGACGAGGGCGTGGAGGCAGAATCCACCTCCCGCGGGCAGCTGAGCGTGAGTTTCACCGCCACCAACACCAACGATACCGAATCCACCGCGGTGGTGCCTCTTTTCGCCTACCCGGGTTATGAGCTCACCGACACCGCCGGCACGGCTCAACTCAGCCGCCAGGACGGGTATCTCATCGTGCTGCTGCCCGCCGGGTACAGCGGCACCGTGACCATCCGGTTTGTGGGCTTCTGGTTCTGGCGGGTGGCTGACCTCATCAGCCTGGCGGGCATTGCCGCCACCGTCTTTGTGGGGCTGCGCAAACGCCGGAAACCGGCCGCCGTCTGACACGTTGCCGGGCGTTTCATACAAGAAAAGTTTCTTTATTTTGTGCGGGTTGACAAGATTACTGACCAAAACGTCCGGTTTCCACCGCGGCAGCGGTTTCTGATTTGTTCAAACCGCCAGTTGCATTTTGGCCGGTGGGCTCGTATAATAATGGCATACAGCAAGGGCGCTGCGAAGTTCATTCGCAGTGCCTTTTTTTATGCTTTTGTCCCGGGGTGGGGCAATAATCTGCTGGTAAAGGAGTAAAGAAGTATGGCAGCAACCGTTATGGAAATCTACGGCAGCAAAGTCTTCAACGAGCATGAGATGCGTGAGCGTCTGCCCAGCTCTACCTACAAGAGCCTGAAGGCCACCATTGAAAAGGGTCAGCCTTTGGACCTGGATGTGGCCAATGTTGTGGCCAGCGTCATGAAGCGCTGGGCCATTGAGAAGGGCGCCACCCATTACACCCACTGGTTCCAGCCTCTGACCGGCATCACCAGTGAAAAGCACGACGGCTTTGTCAGCCCGCAGCCGGACGGCACCGCCATTATGGAATTTTCCGGCAAGGAACTGATCAAGGGCGAGCCGGACGCCTCCTCCTTCCCCTCCGGCGGCCTGCGCGCCACCGCCGAGGCCCGCGGCTACACCGCCTGGGACCCCACCAGCTACGCCTTTGTGAAGGATGACGTTCTGTGCATCCCCACCGCCTTCTGCTCCTACACCGGCGAGGCGCTGGACAAGAAGACCCCCCTGCTGCGCTCCATGCAGGCCATCTCCGACCAGGCCTGCCGGGTGCTGAAGCTCTTCGGCAAAGAGGTGGATCGGGTTGCCACCACCGTGGGCCCGGAGCAGGAGTACTTCCTCATCCGCAAGGAAGACTATGACAAGCGTCTGGACCTGGTTCTGACCGGCCGCACTCTGTTCGGTTCCGCTCCCTCCAAGGGCCAGGAACTGGAAGAACATTACTTCGGCGTCATCCGCCCCGTGGTTTCCGAGTTCATGAAGGAACTGGACGACGAACTGTGGAAGCTGGGCATCCCCGCCAAGACCAAGCACAACGAGGTGGCCCCTGCTCAGCATGAGCTGGCCCCCATCTACGATACCACCAACGTTGCCATCGACCACAACCTGCTGACGATGGAAATGATGAAGAAGGTCGCTGCCAAGCACGGCCTGGTCTGCCTGCTGCATGAGAAGCCTTTTGAGGGCGTGAACGGCAGCGGCAAGCACAACAACTGGTCTCTGGGCACCAAGGACGAAAACCTGCTGGATCCCGGCGACACCCCCATGGAAAACCTGCAGTTCATGGTCTTCCTGGCGGCCGTGGTCAAGGCGGTTGACGAATACGCCGACCTGCTGCGCACCGCTGTGGCCACCCCCGGCAACGACCATCGTCTGGGCGCCAACGAGGCCCCGCCGGCCATCATCTCCATCTTCGTGGGCGAAGAGCTGGAGGCTGTTATCGACGCCATCTGCTCCGATTCTCCCTACGCCGGCCCCGTCAAGATGAAGATGGACCTGGGCGTGGATGTTCTGCCCAAGTTCAGCAAGGACACCACCGACCGTAACCGTACTTCTCCCTTCGCCTTCACCGGCAACAAGTTCGAGTTCCGTATGCCCGGTTCCGCTGAGAACCTGTCCGACGCCAACTTCATCCTGAACACCGCCGTGGCCAAGGAACTGAAGGAATTCTGTGAGGCCACCGAGGGCGCTGCCGACTTTGAGTGCGCTGCCGCCGCCTGGGTCAAGCAGACCCTGAACGATCATCGCCGGGTCATCTTCAACGGCAACGGTTACTCCGCCGCCTGGGAAGAAGAGGCTGAACGCCGTGGCCTGCCCAACCGCAAGTGCACCCCCGATGCCATGATCGCCCTGAAGGACCCCAAGAACATCCAGCTAATGGAAGAGTTCGGCGTCCTGACCAAGACCGAAATGCTCTCCCGCTATGAGGTGGAGATGGAGCATTACAGCAAGGTCATCAACATCGAAGCCCGCACCATGCTGAAGATCGCCAACAAGCAGCTGATCCCCGCCGCTACCACCTACATGGGTGATGTGGCTTCCACCGCTGCTGCCAAGACCTCCGTGTCCGAGAGCATCTCCACCCATGCGGAGACCAAGCTGCTGACCGAGCTGTCCAAGTATACCGACGAAATGTCCGATGCAGCCGACGAACTGAAGACTGTGACCGATGAGGTCAGCGCCATGGAGGATGAATCCGCCAAGGCCCATGCCTTCCACGACAAGGTCCTGCCCGCCATGGCCCGCCTGCGTGCCGCTGCCGACGTGGCTGAGGAACTGTGCGACGAGGATTACTGGCCGCTGCCCTGCTACAGCCGCCTGCTGTTCTACACCGAATAATCGGGTCGCCGCTGAAACTTCGCTATTCCCTTTTCTAATTTCTTACACCAGCTCGAAAGGCCCGCCCCCATCGGCGGGCCTTTCGAGTTTAGGGGAACGCCCCCACCGGAGGTATTTTGTATGAAACACACCGCGCAGGACATCCTGAATTACGTGGAGGACAACGACGTTAAATTTGTCCGTCTGGCATTCTGCGACATTTTCGGCAACCAGAAAAACATCTCGGTCTATTCCAGTGAGCTGCCCCGGGTGTTTGAATACGGCATCTGCTTTGACGGCAGTTCCATTGCCGGATTCATAAACACGGAGGAAAGCGACCTGATCCTGTGGCCCGACCCGGATACCATGACCATCCTGCCCTGGCGTCCGGCGGAAGGGCGGGTCATGCGCATGTACTGCGACATCACCCTGCCCGATGGCAAACCCTTTGAGGGCAACTGCCGGGGATATCTGCAGTCGGTGGTCAAGCGCATCCAGGCCAGGGGGCTTTCCTGCACGGTGGGCTGTGAATGCGAGTTCTACCTCTTTGAGACCGACGAACACGGCAATCCCACCCGCATCCCCATGGACCATGGCGGCTACTTTGATATGGCTCCCCTGGACCAGGGGGAGAATATCCGCCGGGAGATCTGCTTTGCCATGGAGGATATGGGCCTGCATCCCCAGCACAGCCACCACGAAAGCGGCCACGGCCAGAACGAGATCGATTTTCTGTACAGTGCCCCCCTGCGCACCGCCGACAATGTCAACACCCTGAAAAGCACCATCAAGGCCATTGCAGGCAGCAACGGCCTGTTTGCCTCCTTCATGCCCAAGCCCCTGGCCGACCAGGCGGGCAGCGGCATGCATGTGAACCTTTCCCTGACCCGGGACGGCCGCAACCTCTTTGAGGGGGATGTGGCTCCCGACAGCGAGGCCGGGCATTTTATCGCGGGCATCCTGGCCCACGCCCGGGAGCTGACTGCTTTCTGCAACCCGGTGCCCAACAGCTACAAGCGTTTCGGTTCCTGTGAAGCGCCCCAGTACATCAGCTGGAGCCGCCAGAACCGCAGCCAGCTGGTCCGGCTTCCTTCCGCCAGCGGGGAATTCTGCCGCCTGGAACTGCGCAGCCCCGACCCCGCCTGCAACCCCTACCTGGTCATCGGCCTGATCCTGGCCGCCGGACTGGACGGGTTGGAACGGGAACTGACCCTGCCGGCACCGGTGAACCGCAACCTCTTCCACAAGGAAGCCGCCGCCGGACTGGAAAGTCTGCCCCACACCCTGCGGGAAGCCATCACCGTGGCTGCCCAGAGTGATTTTATTGCCAAAGAGCTGCCTCTGGCCGTGATGAACAAATACTTTGAATACCAGACTCAGCTCTGCATTGCCAGTGAGACTGCAAAAGATCCGGCCGCCTGGGAGCGGGAACATTGCTTCCTGATCCTGTGATGCACAACACCGCATGCAAACGCAGGAAAGGAGGGAACGGCATTGGGTCTGGCATTGATCGCATCGGCAGGCAACAACGCCAATGAATACCTGGCCCGGCATGCCGCCGAACTGGGATACACAAGACCGGTCATTGTGGCCAGCGGCGGGGAAGCGCGCCGCCGCCTGAGTGACAAGGACTTTGAGATCGTCATTATCAATGCGCCTCTACCGGATGAATTCGGCCATGAACTGGCCCTGCACGCCGTGGAAAAGAGCCACGCCGGGGTGCTGTTTCTGGTCAAGAGCGGCAACGCTGAGCAGATCGGCGCCAAATTGCAGGAACGGGGGGTCCTGGTGCTGGGCAAGCCCTTCTCCGGGCCCCAGTTCCGCCAGGCCATGCAGATCGCGGCCAGCTGTTACCATCGTCTGGACGTATTACGGGCGGAGAATGCCCGTCTGGCCGACAAGGTCGCCCAGCTGCGGCTGGTGGACCGGGCCAAGTGTTACCTGATCGAACACCAGGGCTACACCGAGGCCGACGCCCACCGGCTCATTGAAAAACGGGCCATGGATACCCGCCGCAGCCGCGGAGAGGTGGCCCGGGAGATTCTGGAAGAAAACGAGGAAGATGCGGGGGACCAAATTTTGTGAGTTCTGCGCATTTTCGCCTGGATACCTTGCCAAAGCGGGGATATACCGTGTATAATAAGTAAGTATGTGTTTTTACTTGATGTGGAGGATGTACAATGGCTACGAAATATGTATTCGTCACCGGCGGCGTGGTCTCCGGTCTGGGCAAGGGCATCACGGCAGCCAGCCTGGGACGTCTGCTCAAGACCCGCGGGCTGAAGGTGGCTTCTCAGAAGCTGGACCCGTATATCAACGTGGACCCGGGCACCATGAGCCCCTTGCAGCACGGTGAAGTCTTTGTGACCGACGACGGCACCGAGACCGACCTGGACCTGGGCCACTATGAACGGTTCACCGACGAAAACCTGAACAAATATTCCAACCTGACCACCGGCAAGGTGTATTGGAACGTACTGCACAAGGAACGCCAGGGCGCGTACCTGGGCCAGACGGTGCAGATCATCCCTCACATCACCAACGAGATCAAGAGCTACATCTACAACCTGGCCAAGAGCACCGAGGCGGATGTGGTCATCACCGAGATCGGCGGCACCACCGGCGATATCGAGAGCCAGCCTTTCCTGGAGGCCATCCGCCAGGTGGGTCTGGAGCAGGGCCTGGAAAACTGCTGCTACATTCATGTGGTGCTGGTGCCCTATATCTCCGGCTCCAATGAGTACAAGTCCAAGCCCGCCCAGCATTCCTGCAAGGAACTGCAGGGCATGGGCATCATCCCCAATGTCATCGTGCTGCGCGCCGACGGCAGCGTGGGTTCGGACATCAAGCGCAAGATCAGCATGTTCTGCAATGTGCGCCCCGACTGCGTCATCGAGAACCTGACCATGCCCAGCCTGTACGAGTGTCCCCTGATGCTGGAGGCCGCCGGCCTGACCAACGTGGTGGCCCGGCAGCTGCATCTGGACACCCCGCCCTCCGACCTGACCGAATGGAAGGACCTGATCTCCCGCATTGCCACCCGCAGCAAGAACTGCACCATCGCTCTGGTGGGCAAGTATGTCAAGCTGCACGACGCCTACCTGAGCGTCATGGAAAGCCTGTACCATGCGGGCTTCGAGAATGAGAGCAAGGTGGACATCCGCTGGGTGGACAGCGAGCTGCTGGTGGACCAGGAGCGCTGCGCCGAGGAACTGTCCGACGTGGACGGCATTATCCTGCCCGGCGGCTTCGGTGACCGCGGCATTGAAGGGATGATCCAGGCTGCCCAGTATGCCCGGGAACAGCATATCCCCTACTTCGGCATCTGCCTGGGCATGCAGATCATGGTCATGGAGTTTGCCCGCAACGTGCTGGGCTACGCCGACGCCAACTCCAGCGAGTTCACCCCCGACGGCGCTCACAATGTGATCGCCCTGATGCCGGACCAGCAGGGCAACATTCCCAAGGGCGGCACCATGCGTCTGGGCAAGTATCCCTGTGTGGTGACCGAAGGGACCCACATGTACGCCAGCTACGGCAAGAAAGAGATCGACGAGCGCCACCGTCACCGGTATGAGTTCAACAACGATTACCGGGAGATCATGCAGGAGAAGGGCCTGGTCATTGCCGGTACCAGCCCCGATGGCCGCCTGGTGGAGGCCGTGGAGCTGCCGGATCGGGACTTCCACATCGGTGTGCAGTTCCACCCCGAGTTCAAGAGCCGTCCCAACCGGGCTCATCCCCTGTTCAAGAGCTTCATTGCTGCTTCTCTGAAGAACCAGGAGCAGCGCACCCAGCGTGAACACAGCCAGATGGTCCACGAATAAAACGTACTACGGCGGGTCTCCCTTGTGGGAGCCCGCCGTTTTTGATTGTGGATAAAAGTAAACCCCCGTTTCCTTCCGTGACATGGCAAGGGAAACGGGGGTTTGTTTGATTGGATGTAAGGGGAAAGCTCTCAGCGCCGTCCGGCACCACCGCCGCGGAAAGAACCGCCGCCGGCCCGGAAGGAACCTCCGCCGCCCATGCGCCCGGCACCGCCACCGCGGAAGGAGCCTCCCCCGCCGTGGAAACCGCCGAAGCCGCCCGGGCCGCCGAATCCACCGGGGCCACGGGGCGGACGGGGCCCGCGGGGACCACGGGGCGGGCGCGGCGGACGGGGAGGCCTGGGTCCCCGGGGCCGTCCGAATCCGCCGAACCAGATGAAGGTGGGACCGCGATATCCGCCGTAATACCGGCGTGGCGTGGCCAGCAGTACCAGAACCACCGCCAGCACCGCCACCAGGATCAGCACACCGCCAAAGGAGATGCCGCCGCGTTCGGGCGGCGGTGCCGTCTGGGTACTGCCGCCGGACACGGTGCTGGCCGCGGGAATGTTGCCCGCCGCGGCATCGTCCAGGTCGAAGGTCAGGCCGTAGATGGTGCACAGCTTTTCCGCCATGGCATACACCGTCTGGCGGGTGCCGGTGTCATAGTCCTTATTCACCCAGTTGGGTTCCATATCCTCGTTGAGGATGGTCTGGAGCATCTGGACGGTGAACTGGGTCTCCAGCCCGGCGCCGCACATGGCATGGTAGTTGTCCTCGCCGGGGGCCAGCAGCAACACAATGCCGTTGTCCTTGTCGGCATCCCCCAGCCCCCACGCATTGGCCAGCTCGTAGGTGTAGCCCTCCATGGTGTAGTTGCCGATGGTGTCCACCGTGTACACGCCGATCTGGGCGCCGCAGGTGTTCTGCAAAGCGGTGCTGATGTTGGTGACGTAGGTCTCGGTATCCTTGGACAGGATATCCGCGTTGTCAATGACGGCCTTGTCCGGATCCGCCTGAGGCGCCGCCAGTACCGGCAGCGCGCAGGCCGCACACAGGGCCGCCGCCGTCACAAGGCTGACGGTCCGGGACAGAATATGTTTCATAGGTTCACGCTCCCCTCTTTCAGCCGTTGGCGGTATCGATGGGGGCAAACAGGTCCGCATGACCCACGCCCCACACCCCGCCGATGAGATTGCCGGGGAAGGCGGCGGTGGTGCGGTTGTATGCTTCCGCCGCCGGGTTATAGTCATTGGCTGCCGCCCGCTCCACCAATGCCTGGCGGGAGGTGAATTCCGCATACAGGGCATCCAGCTGGTTGCGCTGGTCGGTGTCGGCCTGGAGGCTGGCAGCGGTGTAGGTGTCCCCCACCGCCGCATACAGGGTCTGGTTGGCCTGATACTGGGCGGCAGGGGTCGCTTCGGCGGTGTTCCAGCCGTCCAGAGCCGCGTTGGCCTGGGCAACGGTGGGTTCATCCTCCCCCAGGATGCGCCCGGCCAGCCGGATCAGGCTGGCGGCTGCATCGGCCTGGGCGGCCAGATCGGTCTGGATGCCGTCGCCGTATTCATTGGTGGCGGTGGTGTACAGCGCCTGCACTTTGGCATAGTTCCCCTTCAGTTTCAGCCCGCCGATGCCGAACACCGACACCAGCGCCAGCACCACCAGCACCAGCGCCGCCACGGGCGTGCGGCGGGCAGAGGCAGGCAGTTTGCTTTCGGCCTGGCCCAGCACTTCCAGCTGGGGGCCCTGAATGGTAAAGGTTTCCTGTTGTTGCAGTTGCATGGTATCCTCTTTTGAAAAAAGGCCTTACTTGTTCAGTTCCAGCAGCTTGGCCCGCAGTTCCCCTTCGATGCGGCCCAGTTCCACCTCGGCGGCGGCCCGCTTGGCCTTGCCGTCGGCGCGAATCTTGTTCAGCTCGTCCAGGGTGGCGATCAGCTCCTGGTTGGTCTGCTTGAGGGTCTCCAGGTCCACGATGCCCCGCTCGGACTCCTTGGCAATATCGATGGTGCCCTGCTTGAGGGTGGCAGCATTCTTGCGCAGCAGCTCGTTGGTGGCATCGGTGACGGCACGCTCGGCCTGCATGGCCTGCTGGCTGTGGGCCATGCCCAGGGCCAGGACCATCTGGTTCTTCCACAGGGGAATGGTGTTGATGATGGTGGTCTGGATCTTCTCCGCCATCATGGTATCGTTGGACTGGATCAGCCGGATCTGGGGGCCCATCTGGATGGAGATATTGCGGGTCAGTTCCAGGTCGTACAGTTTCTTTTCAAAGCGGTCACACATGTCGGCCAGGTCACGGGCCGCCTGGGCGTCCTCCGGCAGCTGGGAGCGCTGGGCCTTCTCCTGGGCGGCCTTGAGCTCGTTGGCCCGGACGGATTCCAGCTTTTTGCGGCCGGCCAGGATGTACATGGTCAGCTCCTTGAAGTAGACCAGGTTCAGCTGGTACATCTTGTCCAGCATGGTGATGTCCTTCAGCAAGGTGACCTGGTGGTCTTCCAGCTTGGCCTTGATGCGTTCCACGTTCACATCGGCCTTTTCGTACCGGGTCTTGAGGTTGGCGATGTTGGCCTGCTGCCGCTTGAAAAAGCCGAAGAAGCCCTTGGATTCCTCGGCGGCGTCAAAGCCCTGCAGTTCCCCGATCAGATCGGTGATGAGCTGGCCGGTCTCCCCCATATCCTTGGTCTTGACCTTGGAGAGGGCGGTGTCGGAAAAATCGCTGAGCTTCTTCTGGCTGGCAGCGCCGTACTGCAGCACCATCTGGGAGTTGGTGATATCGATCTTCTTGGCAAAATCGTCCACCATCTGCTGTTCTTCGGGGGTCAGGGGGGTCTCCTCCACCTTGACGGGCGCGGCCTTCTTGGCTTCGGCCACCACCTTTTCGTCGGCGGCGGGGTCCAGAGTCAGGCTGGGGGAAGCCGGGGCGTCCTCCAGGGTCAGGCTGGGGGCAGCGGGGACGTTCAGATCAAATTCCTGATTGGTGTTCTCTACCATACATGATTCCATCCTTTCACATAGTCTCGGATCGGTTCCAATGCCGTCATTGGGATGTTTTTCTTCAGGGGGCCAGATTCTGGCCTTTCAGGATGCCTTCCAGCACCTGGATGTCGGTGCTGATGTCCAGGGCTTCCGCCGAATACAGGGCATCCAGCTGGTTCTCAAAGGCCTGGGCGATAGTCCCGGCGGTGGCGTTGACTTCCTTGCGCACCTGGCCCGCGTTATCCCCCTGCACCGTCTGCATCCGGGCATAGGCCGCCAGGATCTTGACGGCTTCGGGCAGGTAATAGCGGGCAAACCGGTCCACCTGGGGCGCTTTTTGGGGATCGTGTTCGATCTCCGCCACAATGGCCCGACCGGCCTTCTCCATCCGGTCCAGCTGGCGGGAGAGTTCCGCGTCCGGGATATCCCGGTTGAGCCCGGCCAGGGCATCCAGATTGCGGGTGATGCCGCCGAGCATGGCGTCGGTGTCCTCACTGCCGGTGGAGAAGGGCACTTCCCGCCGGATGAGGCGGGTGGGACACAGCCGCCCCGCCACCAGGCCCACCGCCAGGCTGAGCACCGCCGTGACCAGCAGGCCCCACAGGGTGTAGACCGGCAGAATCAGGGCCGCCAACGGCCAGACCAGCGCTGCCAGATACACCGGCAGCACCGGACGGCGGCGTATTTCTTCCCACTTGTGCATGGGCGTACCTCCCGGGATGATGATAGCTTCATTATAATGCAAAGGCACACGCTATGCAAATTGATTCGGGCGTGTGCATGCAAAGTTTTCGTTTTTTTTACAGTTTGGTCATACGCCGGGCAGGTAGGGGCCCAGTACCTCCCCCCAGACCTGCCGCAGCCGGTCCAGCCGGAAGGAGGCGTTGGCCGGGCTGGTGGAGGGCAGGGCTGTTCCTTCCAGCCCGGTATGGGCCAGGGCGTATTTCCGGTAGAGCCGGGCGGAGGTGCTGCCATTGCAGACCACCCGCTCCACCCCCAGCCGGGTGATGAGTCCGGCCAGGTCGTTGGGCTCCACGTTGCGGATGGAGGCGTCCGAGGCGCCGATGATCTCACAGCTGCGAATGACATCCCAGACAGCCAGTCCGTTTTGTATAATCATCTGCTTTTTTGCCGGAATGTCATCGTGTTCCGGCACCGGGCTGCCGGTCAGCGCCGCCATGAGCGGCCAGAAACGGTTCTGGGGATGGCCGTAATAAAAGCCTTGTTCCCGGCTTTTTGGGCTGGGGAAGCTGCCCAGGATCAGAACCCGGGCCCGCTCCCCGTGCAGGGGCGGAAGGCCAGGTCCCACCCGGGTATAGTCGGCCATGGGTCACGCCTCCTCAAAGGCCTGAGGCCACAGTTCCCGGAGCAACGCTTCCAGCCCGCCTTTGTCCGCCGCAGGGCACAGACGGTCGGCGGCTGCTTTGGCGGCGGAGCTGGCAGTGTCCACGGCCACTCCCAGACCGGCAGTCTGGAGCATGCCCACATCGTTGTCCCCGTCTCCCACAGCCACGCAGTCGGCAGCAGGCAGGCCCAGCTTTTCCAGCAGGCCGGTCAGCGCCCGGCCTTTGTCCACCTCCGGGGGCAGCACGTCACAGGCGTCATCCTTATCGAACACGAAACGCAGGCCCAGATAGCCGTACTTGTCCTGGAACCGTTGGGCCGCCTCCCGGTTCAGCCAGGCAAAGGCGGTGAAAGGCATGTCAATGAGGTGGCGGTCCTGGTCCATGCCGTCCTTGAGACCGATGCCGATGGGGTGGTCCTTGCTCCAGGCCAGGAACTCCTCATACCCCAGATAGGCGTAGCTGCCGTCGGTAAAGATGAACCGCAGGGGGTACTCGTAATTTTCGCAGAAATCCACCAGGGCGTACATTTGTTCGGGGGTCATGCGGGTATCATAGAGGAGGGTCCCCTTGGCGTCCAGCACGTGGGCCCCGGCGGAGCAGATCCAGTAATCCGGGTGAATGCCGCTGAGCAGGTCCCTGGGCACGCTGGCCCGGCCCCGGCCGGTGGCAATGGCCACCCTGACCCCGGCCCGCTGCACCGTCTTGACCGCCTTGGCCGTGGTCCGGGGCACGGTGGTACAGCTGTGGGGACGCAGGGTGCCGTCGATATCCATCACAAGCAAACGATAGGACATAGTTGTTCCTTCCCTTCTATCATCGGTGACCTATAGGGGTATTATACAGGAAAAAGCCCTGCAAAGTCTAGCGCCGGGCCGCCGGGCATAGACTGGACAAGAGAACGGTTGACCGGGAGGGACGAACATGCGGGACGGGTTGGATCTTTCGCGGGGGCGGCGCAGCAGGCGCAGGCGGCGGCGACGGCTGGCGGTGCTGGGAGCCGTGCTGCTGTTGGCGGCGGCAGGCTGGGGGCTGCGGGACCGGCTGGGCCCGGTGTGGGCGATGCTGGCCCAGGTCCCCGCCCGGGCGGACGCCCTGCTGGCGGAACATTTTGTGCCCGGCTACACCCGGCGGCTGCAGTCTCTGCGGCAGCGCAACGCCATTCTGCACGCCGCCCTGGCTGCTGCCGCCCCTCTGGAGACAGAGAACGCCGCCCTGCGGGCGCTGCTGGAAAGTTCTTCCCGCCCCGACTCCGGCGGCTGGGAACCCGCCCGGGTGGTGGCCCGCAGCCCGGAAGGGTCCCTGACCCTGGCCGGGCAGTACGCCTCCGGTGCCCCGGTGCTGGATGAGGAGGGCTGCTTTGTGGGGGTGGTGGATGCAGTCGACGACACCGGCAGCCGGGTGGCCCCGGCGGGCCGGGACCGGGGCGCCGCGGCAGTGCTGGTCGGAGACTGCTGCGGGGTGTTGCTGCGCAAGGGGGGGACCCTGCTGCTCACCGGGCTGCCCCGGCACAGCGGGCTGGAGGCGGGCACGGTGGTGACCACCGCCGACGGGCTGTGGGTGGGAACTCTGGCCGAAGCGCCCGCCGCCGACGACACCGGCCTGACCGAACAGGCCCCCCTGCAGGACACCGGCAGCCTGGCAGGAGCCGTGTTTTTCCTGCCTGCCGGGTCCAAAGAGACATAATATTGCATTTTTTGCGCTCGCTGTGTATAATAGCTGGCGAAAGGCTGGGTGAAAACCATGAGAAAAGGGCGCAGAACAACGCCAAGCAAAAAGAGACTGACCGTCCTGCTGGTCCTGTGCGGGGTGGTGTTTGTGCTGTTTGCGGTGCGGCTTTTCTGGATGCAGTTCGTCATGGCCGATCACTACGCCCAGAAGGTAGCCGAGGCCAGCCAGACCAGCTACAGCGTGGCTCTGCCCGCAGCCCGGGGGGACATCGTGGACTGCAACGGAGTCCTTTTGGCCCGGGACGACACAGTATATGACCTGAACCTGTGCCTGCCCGCCCCGGAGGGCACCAGCTTACAGCAGACATGGCAGATTCTGCGGGACTATGAACTGACCGATTTAAGCGGCGAGGATGTGGAAACACAGCTCGCCGCCTTTTTTTCTGTGGCCAGCGCCGGGGAGCTGACTTTGGCCAAGGGGCTGTCCTCTGCCCAGGCCGCCGCCTTGTACGCCACCGGGCTGCCCCAGAGCGGGGCGGTGCGGCTGGTGGCCCGGGGCAGCCGCACCTGGCCGGAGGGAACGCTGTTCCCCCATGGGTTGGGGGACACCGGCCCCATCACCGCCGAGCAGTGGCAGGCGGACGACTACGCCCTGCGCACCGCCGGGGTGGCCATGAACGCCGAGATCGGCCAGAGCGGGCTGGAAAAGGTATACGATGCGCTGCTGCGGGGGCAGGACGGGCGCATCCGGGTATCGGTGGGCTTTGACGGCACCCGCGGGGAGACGGTGGCCCAGTCCCCCGTTCCCGGGGCCACCCTGGTGCTGACCCTGGACAGCGCCCTGCAAAAGACGGTACAGGCGGCCCTGCAGGACCGCATCCGGACCCTGCAGACCACCGCCGGGGCGGGGTCCGGCCGGGAATGCAACGCCGGGGCCGCCGTGGTGGTGGATGTGCGCACCGGCGGGGTGCTGGCGGCAGCCAGCTGGCCGGGGTATGATCTGAACACCTGGCGCAGCGACTATGCCACCCTGGCGGCGGACAGCGGTGCGCCCCTGCTGGACCGGGTGTGCGCCGGGCTGTACGCACCGGGGTCCGCCTTCAAGCCGGCGGTGGCGGCCAGTGCCCTGGCGGCGGGGCTGATCACGGTGGACGATACGGTGAACTGTACCGGACGATACCTGTATTACAGCGGATACCAGCCGGGATGCCTGCAGCTGGGCCACGGCGGGCCGGTAAACCTGCTCACCGCTTTGGAGAACAGCTGCAACATCTACTTTTATGATGTGGGCCGACGGCTGGGGGTGGACGCCTTTTCCGCCACCGCCCAGCTCCTGGGCCTTGCCGCCGACACCGGGGCCGAGCTGCCCGCAGCGGCGGGACGGCTGACCTGGACCACCGACGAAAACTACCAGGACGGTCTGGCCCTGCAGGCGGCCATCGGCCAGGGCAACACCGCCGTGAGCCCCTTGCAGCTGGCAGCTTACGCGGCAGCCCTGGCCAATGACGGGCAGCGCCCTGCCCTGCATTTTGCTGACAGAGCCGTGGGCGCCGATGGGCAGACAGTGTGGCAGTATACGCCTTCCACCATTGCCAAAGCCCCGGGCGGAAAAGAAGTCTTTGCCCCCATCCGGGAAGGAATGGTCCGGATGTCCCGGACACTCTCGGCCTTGCGGGATGCCCCGGTCACCCTGGCCTGCAAGACCGGCAGCCCCCAGCGCCCCGAGCGAGCCCCGGGAGGCGGGTACTATACCAACTCGGTGCTTATCGGGTATTTCCCGGCCGAGGAGCCCCAATATGCGGTGGCTGTGGTGCTGGAATACGGGGGCGGCGGCGCCAATGCGGCCCCGGTGATGCGGGCGGTGGCGGATGCCTTATTTGGATAAAGTGCAACAAACAGAAAGCCCTTTTATGTGCAAAAGTTAACGCCTTTCCGTGGGGTAACGGGACATTTTCCCGTGATTGTGTGCAAAAAATCTGTCCAATTTTTATCAAAAAAACAGTTGTCGGGGGTCTTGTGTTGTGCTAGAATAATAAAGGATAACCCCTTGTATGGTCAGATAGTGTACGATACTTGGATTTTTGTCCGCTGCATCATTTCCACAAAAACCAACCGGAGGCCCGCTGACGTGAACGCACAAACCATCATGATCTGTTCCGGCAAAGGCGGCACCGGCAAAAGCACCACCTCGGTCCTGCTGGGGGCCGAACTGGCCCGGCAGGGGCGGCGGGTCCTGCTCATTGAGCTGGATTCCGGGCTGCGCAGTGTGGACCTGATTGCAGGGGTATACGGCAAGACCGTGTACGACATTGAGGATGTGCTGTGCGGCCGCTGCCAGGGCGACAAGGCCATTGTACAGAGCCCCATCTATCCGGGGCTTTCGGTCATCAGCGCCCCTTATGAGGGCGGCGAGGTCCGCCCCGCACCGCTGGCCGCCCTGATCCTGGCCATGCGCAGTTATTTTGATTTTATCCTGTTTGATACCGCCGCGGGCATGGGTGCTCCCTTTCAGGCCGCCGCCCAGCTGGCGGAACAGGCCTTTATTGTGCTCACCCCCGACCCGGTGGCTTTGCGGGACGGGCGTATTGTGGCCGATGCCTTGATGGAGGGGGGCCATTCTCAGGAGAATGTGCGCCTGGTCATGAACCGGGTCACCCGGCAGAGTTTTGCCCGCGGGGCGCCGGTGTTTGACCTGGACGAGTGCATTGATACGGTGGGGGTACGTCTGCTGGCCGTGATTCCCGAAAGCCGGGAACTGCAGCTGGCCGGGGCCCAGGGCGAGGCTTTGCCCGAAGGCTGCCCTGCCCAGAAAGCCGGTGCCGCCATGGCGGGCCGGGTGCTGGGGCAGCGGATTCCATTGACATTTACCGGTTGAACCCAGGGTGGGTTTGTTTCTTTGGTCGAGAATATATGTTGTTCATCATGCCGCTGGCATGAGGGAAGCGGGGTTTTTTATGACGATTGCATTGGTTGCACACGATGCCAAAAAGGAACTGATGGTCCAGTTCTGCATCGCGTATCGCAGCATTCTGGCGTCGCACCGGCTGATCGCTACCGGGACCACCGGGCGGCTGGTGTCCGAGGCCACCGGCCTGGAGGTACAGCGCTTCATGCCAGGGGAACACGGGGGCGACCAGCAGATCGCGGCGCGCATCGCCTGTGACGAGGTGGACATGCTCCTCTTCTTCCGCGACCCCATCACCGCCAAACCCGGCGAACCCAACGAGATGAATCTGCTGCGTCTGTGCGACGTACATAACATCCCGGTGGCCACCAACATCGCCACCGCCGAAGTGCTCATCCACGGTCTGGAACACGGTGACCTGGATTGGCGCACCATCCTGAACCCGTGATCCCCTGTATAGGAAAGATAAGAGAGTGAAAAAGCCCTCCCCGATGATCCACCGGGAAGGGCTTTGTTGTTTGTTGTGGAAGGGCCGTTACAGGCTTTCGATCATCGTCTCCACAATGGCGGTGGCGGTGCGCACATACTCCGCAATGCTGAAATCCCGCACCACCAGTACCTCGTAGCCGTCCTCGTCGGCGTTGTCGCTCATGGCCCGCAGGATCACGCAGGGCACGCCGTTGCGCGCCGCAATCTGGGCCACCGCCGCCCCTTCCATCTCCACGCAGTCGGGGTGGCATTTTTCCTCAATGAGGCGCTTGGTCTCGCTGTCCCCCACAAAGGTGTCGCCGGTGGCAATCTTGCCCGCAATGGCCTTGACACCGCACTTCTTGCAGGCGTCCAGCGCCGCGTTGACCAGGGTCTCGTCCCCGGGGAACTCCTGCAGGAAGGGCGCGCTCTGGCAGATCATATCGTTCTGGGCGTCGTGGTAGACCACCGTGCGGCCCACGCACACATCTCCGATGCCGATCTTGCTGGTCATGTTGCCCGCAATGCCGGAGAAGATGATCTTCTCGGCGCCGTAGCGGCCCGCCAGCACCTGGGTGGTGGCAGCGGCGTTGGCCTTGCCCATGCCGGCACAGCAGACCACCACCTGCTTGCCGGCCAGGCTGCCGCGGTAATACTCCACCCCGGCGTAGGTCTCTTTCTGTACATCGGACAGCTTTTCACACAGCTGTGCCACCTCTTCGGGCATAGCGCCCATAATGCCGATGATCATGGTTTGTTCCCCCTGTATCAGACGTTGAACAGGAATTCGATGATATCCCCGTCCTGCACCACGTAGTCCTTGCCCTCGGTGCGCTGCTTGCCCTTGGCCTTGACGGCGGCGTAGTCGAAGTTGTCGGCGGCCAGCTCGTCGTAGCTGATGACCTGGGCGCGGATGAAGCCCCGCTCAAAGTCGGAGTGGATCTTGCCCGCAGCCTGGGGTGCCTTGGTGCCCGCCTTGATGGTCCAGGCGCGGCATTCCTTCTTGCCGTCGGTAAGGAAGCTGATGAGGCCCAGCAGCTTGTAACTGGCCTTGATCAGGTTGTCCAGACCGGTGGCCTCAATGCCCATCTCCTTCAGGAAGGCCAGCTTCTCCTCGGGGGTGGCGTCGGCGATGTCCTCCTCGGTCTTGGCACAGATGGGCATGGCCTGGGCACCCTCGGCCTCGGCCCGGGCCTCTACCTGGGGATAGTAGGGGTTGGAATCCAGCCCGCCCAGCAGGTCGTCCTCACCTACATTGCAGGCATAGATTACCGGCTTGGCGGACAGCAGACCCAGCTCCTTGCGGGCGGCACGCTGGGCGGCGTCCTCCTCATCAAAGGCAAAGGTACGGGCGGGCTGCCCGGCTTCCAGATGGGCGGCCAGCTCCGCCAGCCAGGCGGCTTCGGCGGCCGCGGCCTTGTTGCCGGTCTTGGCGGCCTTCTGCTGGCGGCCCAGACGGTTGTTGACCATCTCCAGGTCGGAGAGGATCAGCTCCAGGTCGATGGCCTCAATGTCCCGGATGGGGTCCACGCTCTCCGGCTTGTTCACGTCCTCCACCACGTGGATGATGTTGTCATCGTCAAAGCAGCGCACCACATGCACCAGGGCGTCACATTCCCGGATGTGGCCCAGGAACTTGTTGCCCAGGCCCGCGCCGGAGGACGCGCCCTTGACCAGGCCGGCAATGTCCACGAATTCCACGGTGGCGGGGGTCTTTTTGTCGGTTTTCCAGATCTCGGCCAGCTTGTCCAGGCGGGGGTCCGGCACCGCCACGATGCCGGAGTTCGGCTCGATGGTGCAGAAGGGATAGTTGGCCGCCTGGGCATTGCGGGTGGAGGTGATGGCGTTGAACAGAGTGGACTTGCCCACATTGGGCAGGCCGACGATACCGAGTTTCATATTACGATTCGCTCCTTTGGCGTACTATTGCATTTTATACCAGTGTTTATTATACACATCCCGGGCCCAACAGGCAAGGGGCGGCAGATCCATAGCATACCTTACTCAAAATAAGATTGGTAGATATCCTTCGGAATATAGTCTTTTAGGTCATATATATCTAACTGCCATTCTTCCGGCTGTACACAAACTTCTTCCTGGGAATATCCAAATTCCTGAAGCATCTTCAAAAAATCCTGTCCGGAAATCAAAGTCACTCCGCTTTTTTCTGCATAGATCTGTGCTTCGGGCGTAAAGTCACTGGTTGTAACAAAAAGAAGATTTTGAGCCTCTGCAATCACGTTGGCCCCCACAAGTTTTTGTATTTCTGGTCTGCCCACCCGGTGCTTTTTTCCGTAACATTTACATTCGACAATTCCCGTTTCTTTTCCCTTTTGTAAAAAGATATCAAAACCTCCGTCGTTGGTCTTTGGGGTCACATAACAGACATATCCCATCTTTTTGAAAAGTTCTGCACACACCTGTTCAAACTCCGTTGGATGCTCACTATACATATCTACAATTCGTTGCAACGTAGCATCAATGGAAAGTGCCTTCTTTTTCTTTGCAATGCGTCTCCGCTTTTTCTCTTCTTCTTCACTTAACTCCACAGGAACTCCTGCTTTCCGCAAAGCCGCCACCGTATTCAGTATGGCTGTAGGCTTGCGGGAAGACAAAACGTTGCTGCCTATCCACAAATAACTTTTAGGCCAAACAATGGGATTTCTCGTGTACCGTTTATCCGCCGTACCATCTTTTTTCTCATGGCACCAAAACGGATACTGAAGCTCAAACGCATTAACACCATTCATTTTTGAGCCTTTTATCTTAATGGATGCGGGGAGTTCGGCTATCCCATATCGTTTACAGAAACGATATTTTCGAACAGCCTGAACAATAATACGAAGCATTATCAGAGCAACGGCACATACAATCACCGTTATACACCATTTTGCTATAATTATTATGTTTTCTTCTGCAAAAAGGATTGTCTGCATCTTCTTTTCTCCATCAGTTCCATGTTTTTCTCTTAATATAATACACAGTAAAAAATTTCATCAGCAAAAAAGCGGCAGGCACCGCGCCTGCCGCCTGCAAAAGGGCTTCACATCATCTCGTCGTCGCCCTCGTCGGTCATGAATTCCCGGCTGCTCACCCGCTTGGTTTCCCGTTCCGCCTCGATCATGTTGGAGAGGGTCTCCTTCACATCGGCAGAGTGCGGGATCCACCGGATGTCGAATTCCGGGGTGGATTTGTCCGCCGAGCAGCAGTGGATGGTGCCCAGGCCGAACAGGCGCTCCCACAGGGAGCGGTTCAGGGTCACGTCCATGATACGGTACAGGCGGATCTCCTCTTCTTTTGTGTTGAGGATGCCGCTGCGGATGAGCAGCTTTTCCTTGGTGAGGTGATAGGTGGTAAAGGTGAAGGGCAGACCGAAGATGATGCGCTTGCGGTCTTCCCAGACAAAAGAACCGGCCATGAGTGACGCTCCTTTCCTGTCTTGAGCGGAATTTTTCTTCAGTATACCATACCGCAGAGGCCCGGGAAAGGGTATGCCAAAACTTTGCCCCTTTCTTTGCCAAAAAAGAGGGAAAATGCACGGTTTCTTCTTTATTTTTCAACATTTGCCCCGTATAATAAGAGAAATACCATCTATGGGAGGGGAATTTCCGGAATGGCAAACGAAAAAATCCTGGTCGTGGACGACGACAAAAATATCTGCGAACTGCTGCGGCTGTATCTGGTCAAAGAAGGCTTTTCGGTGACGATGGCTTACGACGGCAAGACCGCCTTGCAGGAATTTGACAAGCTGCATCCGGACATGGTGCTGCTGGACGTGATGATGCCGGATATGGACGGCTGGGAGGTCTGCCGCCGCATCCGCCAGAACCACAAGACCCCCATCATCATGCTCACCGCCAAGGGCGAAACCTATGACAAGGTGCTGGGCCTGGAACTGGGCGCCGACGACTACATCGTCAAGCCCTTTGAGACCAAGGAGGTCACCGCACGCATCAAGGCAGTGCTGCGCCGGTGCGCCGTGTCCAATGAGGAGGACAAGGGCGTATACAGCTTCGACAACCTGCACCTGGACATGAACCGCTACGAACTGAAGGTCAAGGGCAAGGTGGTGGATGCTCCGCCCAAGGAGCTGGAACTGCTGGCCTGCCTGGCCGGGCATCCCAACCGGGTGTACACCCGGGACCAGCTGCTGGACGAGGTGTGGGGCTTTGAGTATTACGGCGACTCCCGCACCATCGACGTGCATGTGAAGCGGCTGCGGGAAAAGCTGGAAGGGGCTTCCGACCAGTGGTGCCTGAAGACCGTGTGGGGCGTGGGATACAAGTTCGAGGTGAAGGAATAAAGTGCATCGCAAGACCATCAGCCGCGAGCTGTTCACCAGCATCGCCCTGGTGCTGCTGCTGAGCCTGGCGCTCATGTGCGGCATCCAGAGTGCTTTGTCTATCGCCTACTTTTCCAACGAGCGGATGAGCGCGTTGACCAGCGTGCTGGACGGGGCCACCGCTCTGAGCAAACGGTTCGCGGACCAGGGCAGCGACGTGACCCGGCCCATCACCGATGAAGCCCTGAAAGAAAACATTGAGGAAGGCTTTGAGCTCTTCCACACCTCCGCCGATGCGGTCATCTTCATTGCCGACCCCACCGGCGAGATCATCCTGCACACCGAGACTGCCGACCTCACCGGGGCCTGTGTGCCCGCCGAAGTGCTGGATGTACTGAACAGCGGGGTGGACTATTACAGCGAGGATACCCTGGACGGGGTGTTCGGCGCCAAATACTACACCGCCGGGCGGTTGATCGAAGGCCCCACCACCAACGCGTACCTGTTTGTGGCTACCTCCATGGACGCCCTGCACCAGTATGTGAGCGATCTGTTGAGCATCTTTCTGATGTCGGCGGTGGGGATTCTGCTCTTTGCCAGTGCCATCTCCATCCTGTTTGCCCGCAAGATCAGCGCCCCCATCGAGCAGATCGGGGAGGCAGCCCGGAAGCTGGGCAGCGGGGATTTCACTGCCCGGGCCCCGGTGGACGGCTGCGTGGAACTGGCCGATTTTGCCACCATCTTCAACAACATGGCCGCCCGGCTGCAGACCATCGACAACGCCCGGGGCCAGTTCATGGGCAACATCGCCCACGAGCTGCGCACCCCCATGACCAGCATCAAGGGCTTCATTGACGGGATGCTGGACGGCACCATCCCCCAGGAGGAGTACAAGCACTATCTGGGCATCGTCTCCCAGGAAACCGGACGGCTGGCCCGGCTGGTACAGAACATGCTGGACATCACCAAGCTGGAATCCGGGGAATACAAATTCCAGGCCCGCAACTGCAACATCTGGGACACCATCACCGACGTGGTGCTCTCCGACGAAAAGCGCATCGAGGACGGGCAGATCGACATCCAGGGGCTGGAACCGGCCAGAGAGCCGGTGTACGCCGACCCGGACCTGATCCATCAGGTGGTGTACAATCTGGTGGACAACGCCATCAAGTTCACCCCGCCCCAGGGGGTGATCCGCTTCTCGGTGAAACGGGAGGGCGGCATGGTGGTGGTGGCGGTGGAGAACACCGGCGAAGGTATCTCCCCCGAAGCCCTGCCTTTTGTGTTTGAACGTTTCTACAAGGAGGACCGCTCCCGGGGGCTGAACACCCGGGGCAGCGGCCTGGGCCTGCACATCTGCAAAGTGCTCATCAACCTGTCCGGCGGCCAGATCAAAGCCGAGAGCGAGCAGGGCAAATGGTGCCGGTTCACCTTTACCCTGCCGGTGGGCCGCCCCGAATAAAAGGAGGTACAACCTCATGGTTTTTGCGGAACAGACGGTTCTTTTGCGGGACGGCAGCGACCTGACTCTGCGCAGCGCCGTGCCGGAGGATGCCTGCTCCCTGCTGGCCTGCCTGCAGGACACCACCGCCGAGACCCCGTACCTTTTGCGGGAACCAGGCGAGGGCAGCTTTACCCCCGAACAGGAACGGCAGTTCCTGCAGGGGATGGCGGATTCGCCCCGGGAGCTGATGCTGCTGGGCTTCTGTGACGGTGAGCTGGCGGGCAGCTGTTCCCTTTCGACAGTAGGCCCATACCGGCGGGTAGCCCACCGGTGCGAGGTGGCCATTGCCCTGTACCGGAAGTTCTGCGGCAGGGGCATGGGCACCGCCATGATGACCGCCCTGCTGGACCAGGCCAAAGCCGCCGGGTATGAACAGGCGGAACTGACGGTGGTGGCAGACAACCGCCCCGCCATGGCCCTGTATGAGCGGCTGGGGTTTGTCCGCTGCGGTACCCTGCCCCACAACATGAAATATGCCGACGACCGCTATGCCGATGCCTACTGGATGCAGAAATCCCTGTAAAAGCAAATAACCGCCCCGGGAGCCGACAGGTTCCCGGGGCGGTTTGTTTTGCTGGAAGCGATCAGGCACCGGCCAGCGGGGCCAGCAGCACCACCGCCAGATAGATCAGGTAAACGGCCAGGCACAGGGTTCCCTGCCAGCGGTAGAGTCGCTTTTTCAGCAAAGCGGGCAGCAGCAGGGTCAGGCCCAGGGCCAGACAGGCGGGCATATCATACCGGCGGAACTGGGCCCCCACCGGCAGATGTTCCCGGTAGGTCAGACTGCACACGGGCAGCACAAAGGTCAGGCTGAGGATGGCACTGTTCAGCATCTGCATGGGCAGGGCCGCCGGGGGATAGATCCGGCAGCGCACCGCAAATTTTTTCCACACCGAACCGAACGGATGGTGCAAAACTTCGGCCAGCAGAGGCAGGCTGAACCCGAAGGAGATGAGGGTGGCCGCCCACAAAGCCTGGATGGTGCCGGTGAGGTTGGCAAACACGGTGGCGCTGTACAACAGGGCCCAGGCTCCCACCGTGAGCAGAGCGGCCCCAAAAACCATCCCGGCCAGGTTTTTCATGCTGTTGAAGAGGTTCATGGCCGGGAAGGCCATGGTCTGCACTGCCGGTACAGCGGCGCTGCGGGGCAGCCGGTGGGGCCCCACCCCGATGGGCTGCAGCCCCTCGTCATAGGCCAGGCGGTACTGGTAGAGGATGCTTTCCAGCACAAACAGCACAAACAGGGCCATGAGCAGCCCCGCCCCCGTGTGGGTGAGCACGCCGTCCCCGGCAAAGAGTTCCAGCACCAGGCAGGCCGCCAGCAGAAGAACGCATTTGCGGCAGAACTCCCCCCGATCCACCGTCACCGACCGGCGCAGCAGGCACAGGGCCAGCACCAGCCCCAGATCGGTAACAGCCCCCGCCAGGGCCACACCCACCGCCATGGAGGTGATGGACAGCCCCGACGCCAGAAAGGCCAGCGCCAGCTGGGGCAGCGCCACTGTCAGGGAGGCCACCGTGCCGGACACCACCCACATGGGCAGTCCGCACAAGGCACAGCACCAGGTGGCGCAGCGCCCGGCCAGCCGGCTGCCCACGGCGGTGAGCACCAGCCCCACGGCATATACCCCCAGGGTCACAAGCAGAAACATGCGGTAACGACCTTTCCGGAAAAATCAGCAATGAGGGGACCGCAACAGCCCCCAAAACCAAAAAGCAGCGCCCCTGCGGGCGCTGCCAGGCGTGAACTTAATACGCAATGCCCCAGACGACCATGGTCTTGGCGGGCTTGCCGCAGACCGGGCAGACATCGGACAGATGTTCCTGGGCAAAGGGCATGCAGCGGCTGGACAGCCCCGCCTGCTCCTTCATGGCTTCCTCACAGGCCAGATCACCGCACCACATGGTCTTGACGAAACCGGTCTTTTCGGCCACCTTGGCCTTGACCTCTTCCATGGTGGTGGCGCTGACGGTGCGGGCTTCCCGGTTCTTCAGGGCGCGGTCATACAGGTCCTTGCCCAGAGCCTTCAGCGCGGCGGGAATGGCAGTCTCCAGGTCCTCGAACTTGACAAACTGCTTTTCCCGGGTATCCCGGCGGACCAGCACGCACTGGCCCTGCTCGATATCCCGGGGGCCCACTTCCAGGCGCAGGGGCACGCCCTTCATCTCCCACTGGGCGAACTTCCAGCCGGGAGCCTTGTCGGAATCATCCAGCTTGACGCGGGCGTACTTGCCGATGGACTCGGCCAGTTCCCG